>NZ_JAVREJ010000002.1:0-508796 GCF_031845345.1 Pseudonocardia charpentierae
CCGTCGTGTCCATTGGACGGCTCGCCGTCGTGTCCATTGGACGGCTCGCCGTCGTGTCCATTGGACGGCTCGCCGTCGTGTCCATTGGACGGCTCGCCGTCGTGTCCATTGGACGGCTCGCCGTCGTCGTCGCACAGCCCCCACCCCTCGCCCTGGATCGGGACCTCGCGGCGCAGCGTTAGCGTCGCGCGGTCCCACTCGAGCACGACGCCGTCCTGCCAGGTCAGCTGCCAGATCCGGTCGCCCACCACCGTGATGCCCTCGCCGAACAGCTCGCCGGGCAGCGGCACGGATCGCAGGACGGCGCCGGTGTCGGGGTTCAGTTCGCGCAGCTGGGAGCGGCCCTCCAGGCCGGTGCCCTCGTAGAGGACGCCGTCGTCGATCTCGAACCCCTGGGTGAACGCCGAAGGGTCGTGCGGGAGCTCGGCGAGCACCTCCGGGCGGAGCGTGGGCACCGTCGGCGGGGCGGTCGTCGGCCCGGATTCAGCGGGTGCGGCCGCACCGCAGCCGGCGACGGTGAGCAGGACTGCGGTGAGCAGTGCCCGCACCGTGCGGGCCGGGCTTCCGGTCACGGTCGGGAAGGGTGGCACAATCGCCCGGTGGGTGCCCCAACGAGTCCGTCCCGTCTGGTCGAGGCCGTCGAGCAGGCGCGCGAGGCCGCCGTCGCCGATGCCGCCGTGGACATGGGTGTCACGGTTGCGGCGGATGCGGTCGGCGAGCATCTCGAGGCACGGATCGAAGACGACGCCGTCACCCACTTCTTCTCCGCACAGCACGGCGGTTACCGGGGCTGGCGCTGGTCGGTGACGCTGGCCTGCGCTGACGACGAGTCGCCGATCACGGTCAGCGAGGTCGTGCTCCTGCCGGGGCCGGACGCGGTGACCGCGCCGGCGTGGGTGCCCTGGCACGAGCGGGTGCGGCCCGGCGACCTGGGCGTCGGCGACCTGCTGCCCAGCCCGTCCGACGACCCGCGCCTCGTCCCCGCCTACGTCGCCTCGGACGATCCTGCCGTGGAGGACCTCGCCCGCGAGGTCGGCCTCGGCCGCAGGACCGTGCTGAGCCGTGAGGGTCGCGACGCCGCCACGGAGCGCTGGTACGGCGGCGAGCACGGCCCGGGCGCCGACATCGCCCGTTCCGCTCCCGCGCACTGCGGCACCTGCGGGTTCCTGCTGCCGCTGGCCGGCGCGCTGCGCGGCGCCTTCGGGGTCTGCGCCAACGCCTACTCGCCCGCTGACGGCGAGGTGGTGGCGGTGGAGTTCGGCTGCGGCGCGCACTCGGACGTCGTGTACGAGCCGGTGTCCCCGGTCGCGGTCGCCGAGCTGGTGTACGACGACGGTGTCGAGCTGGAGCCCGCTGGCGCCACGACGTGACGCGCGTCGACGACCCGTTCGACACCGCGACACTGCGGGCGGGCGTCCTCGCCGCCTGGGCCGACTCGCCCACCCGCTTCCGGGAAGACGCGAACGCCGAGGAGGACCTGCGGCTCGGCGGCTACGCCGACACCTGGTGCGTGGAGCTGGCGCAGAACGCGGCCGACGCCGCGCGGGCTGCCGGCGTCCCGGGACGTCTGCGGATCACCGTCGAGGGCGGCGAGCTGCGGGTCGCGAACACCGGCGCGCCGCTGGAGGCCGCGGGTGTCACCGCGCTCGCCGCGCTGCGTGCGTCGGCGAAGCGGGACGACGCGGGGTCGGTCGGGCGGTTCGGCGTCGGGTTCGCCGCGGTGCTCGCGCTGTCGGACGCCCCTCGGGTCGTGTCCGTGAACGGCGGGGTCGCCTTCTCGGCCTCGGCGACCGCGGAGGCCGTGCGCGAGCTGTCCGGCCCGGCCGCAGAGCTGGTTCGCCGCGAGGGGCAGCTCCCCGTGCTGCGCCTGGTGTGGCCGACGAGCGCGGACGAGCCGCCGCTGCCGGACGGGTACGCCACGGAGGTCCGCCTGCCGCTGCGCCCGGACGTCGATCCCGGAGCGCTGCTGGCGGCGGCGACCGCCGGTGCTCCGGACCTCCTGCTCGCGCTCCCGGATCTCGTCGAGATCACCGTGGGCGACGTGCGCGTCGACGCCGCTGCTGTCGGCAGTGCCGTGGAGATCGGCACGGCGGGCGGTGCGGTGCGGCGCTGGCTGCTGGCCCGCGTAACCGCGGACGGCGCGGCGGACTCCGCCACCGAGCAGCGCGGACGCCTCGTCCGGTCGTTCTGCTGGGCCCTGCCCCTCGACGCGGACGGCCGCCCGGCCCCGCTCGCCGACGACGTCCTGCACGCCCCGACCACCACGGTCGAACGGCTCGGCCTGCCCGCCCGGCTGATCGCGGACGTCCCGCTCGACCCCGACCGCCGCCGCGTCCGCAGCGGGCCGGCGACCGACGCGGTCCTGCACGCCGCCGCCGACGCCTACCTGGATCTCGTCGCGGCGGTCGACCCCGCCGACCGGCTGGCGCTCGTGCCGGTGGCCGGGTTCCCGCGCTCGGAGCTCGACGCCCGGCTGCGGGCGCTGCTGCTCGACGTCCTGCGCGGCGCCGCGTGGTTGCCGGGAGCCGACGGCGATGACGTCGCCCCGCGGGCCGCGACGATCCTGGACCTGCCGGCGCCGGAGCTGCCGGCCCTGCTCGTCGACGTCGTGCCGGGCCTCCTCGCCCCGATTTCCGCGGTACCCGTACGCCCGGAAGGCCACCTTCAGGGCACCACACGCCTGCAAGGTGGCCTTCCTGACACTCCGGGCGCGGCGGCGGTGCTCGCCGAGCTGGGCGTGCACCGCACGGGCCCCGCCGAACTCGCCGACCGGCTCCTTGGCATCCGGCGCCCCGCCGACTGGTGGCGCGCCGTGTACGCGGCGCTCGAGCAGGCCGTCGACACTGTGCCGGGGTTGCGCGACGAGCTGCGCGCGCTGCCCGTCCCGCTCGCCGACGGGCGCACGGTGCGCGGGCCCGCGAGCGTGCTGCTGCCGCTGGGCACCGACGCCGGGCGGGTGGGCGACCTCGCGCTGCCCGGCCTGCACGTCGTCGACCCCGACGCCGTGCACCCGTTGCTGCTCCGGCTCGGTGCCGCGCTCGCCGAGCCCGACGCGCTGCTCGACCACCCGGCCCTGCGCGACGCCGTCGACCGCTCGGTGGACGACGCCGACGCCGGGCTGGACCCGGTGCCGCTGGCCGAGGCCGTGCTCGGGCTGGTGGCCGAGCTGGGCCCGGGGGCCGCGGCGTCCCGCGACTGGCTGTCGGCGCTCGCCCTCACCGACGTCGACGGCGAGCCGGCTCGTGCGGACGAGCTGATGCTGCCCGACGCCGCACTGCGCCCGCTGCTCGCCGACGACGCCCCGCCTGCGGTGCTCGGCACCGCGTGGCAGGAGCGCGCGTCGCGGGAGGTGCTCGTCGCCGTCGGCGTCCTCGACGGGTTCGCGGTCGTCGAGACCGACGCCGCGAGCGCTCCCGATCTCGGCCTGGACGACGTCGACCGGTGGCTCGACGAGCACGACCCGGACGTGGTCGTCGCCGTCCGCGACCTCGACCTGGTGCGCGACGACGCCTGGCCCGCCGCCCTGGCCCTGCTCGCCGGCGAGCCGGAGACCCGCGCCGCCGTGCTCGCTCCCGGCTCGTACACGGCGTGGTGGCTGGCCCGGCACGCCCGCCTGCACGGCCACCGTCCCGGCTTCTGGCGCCTGCCGTCGGCGACGGGCCTCGGGGCCCTGTACGACCCGCTGCCTGTTACCGGCGCCGACGACACCGTGCTCGCCGCCGCCGGGGTGCGCGCCGCGCTCACCGTCACGGATCACCGCGACGCCGCGGACCTGCTCGACCGCCTCGCCGACCCCGACCGTCGACCGGACGTCGCACTCGTCGCCGACGCCCACGCCGCGCTCGCCGCCGCGGTCGTCGAGGGCCGGGTCGACCCCGCGGATCTCGACCCGCCCGAGCGGGTCCGGGTGCTGGACGGATCCGTCGCCGACGTCGCGGACGCCGTGGTCCTCGACCTCCCGGAGCTCGTGGCCGTCCTGCCTGCCGGCGAGGTGGTCGTCGGCGGTGACCCCCGCGCGCTCGCGGACCTCCTCGACCTGCCGACCGCGTCCGAGATCGTGGACGGCGAGGTCGTCGGCACCGGCAGGCCCGTGTCATGGGCCGCGCTGCCCGAGGTGGTCGTGACCTGCCACACCCTCGGAGTCCCGGTCCCCGCCGGCGAGCTGTGGTGCCACGACCGGCTGGAGATCGTGCTGCACCGGCCGGCCTCGGGCCGTCGTCGGGTGCCGACCTGGCGCGCCGGGGATGGTCGCCGCCACGCCGACGACCCGGTGCGTGCCCTGCTCGCGGTGCTCGGCGGCGGCTGAACGGGGGGACGAGACCGGGGCCTGCCGACTGTCCGGACAATTCGTGCGATGTCCCCCGGTCTCGTCTCCCCGGAGTGGCTCGGCGTGGTACCAAGAGTCGTGGTTTCTGGAGTACCGCGGCCCCGCGACGGCGCCGGACGCGTCCGGCGGGTGTGTCTGCTGTCGGTGCACACGTCGCCGCTCGAGCAACCGGGCACGGGCGACGCGGGCGGGATGAACGTCTACGTGGTCCAGACCGCGCTGCGGATGGCCCGCCGCGGCATCGCGGTCGAGATCTTCACGCGGGCGACGTCGTCGGAGCATCAGCCGGTGGTGGAGCTGGCGCCGGGAGTGCTCGTGCGCCACGTCGTCGCAGGCCCGTTCGAAGGCCTGGGCAAGCACGACCTCCCCAGCCAGCTGTGCGCCTTCACCGCGGGGGTGCTGCGCGCCGAGGCCCGCCAGGAGCCCGGCTGGTACGACGTCGTGCACTCGCACTACTGGCTGTCCGGGCAGGTCGGCTGGCTGGCCCGCGACCGCTGGGGCGTGCCGCTCGTGCACACCGCGCACACCCTGGCCCGGGTCAAGAACGCCGCCCTGGCCGAGGGGGACCCGCCCGAGCCCATGGTCCGGGTGATCGGCGAGGACCAGGTCGTCGCCGAGTCGGACCGTCTCGTCTGCAACACCGACATCGAGGCCCGCGAGCTCGTCGACCTCTACGGCGCGGACCCCGCGCGGATCGTCACGATCCCGCCCGGCGTGGACCTCGCCCGCTTCCGGCCGGGCGACCGGGCCGCCGCCCGGACCAGGCTGGGGATCCCTGCGGACGCCGTGGTGCTGGCGTTCGCCGGGCGGATCCAGCCGTTGAAGGCCCCGGACGTGCTCCTGCACGCCGCCGCTGCGTTGCTCGAGCGCGACCCCGCGCTGCGTGCGCGGATGGTGGTGCTCGTGGCGGGCGGACCGTCGGGCAGCGGCCTAGCCGAGCCGACCGGGCTGCAACAGCTCGCCGCCCGCTTGCGGCTCGACGACGTCGTGCGCTTCCTCCCGCCGCAGACCCCGGACGGGCTCGCGACCGTGTTCCGCGCGGCGGACGTCGTGGCGGTGCCGAGCCACAACGAGTCGTTCGGGCTGGTCGCGCTCGAGGCGCAGGCGTGCGGGACACCGGTGGTCGCGACGCGTGTGGGCGGGCTGCCGGTCGCGGTGGCGGACGGGCGGTCCGGCCTGCTCGTCGACGGGCACCGGGCGGGGCCGTGGGCGGACGCGCTGGCCGCGGTCGCCCTGGATCCGGCCCGGCGGGCGGCGCTGTCGTACGAGGCGGTGGCGCACGCGAACCGGTTCTCGTGGGACCGCACGACCGACGCCCTGCTGAGCACCTACGAGGAGGCCGCGGCGGAGTTCGCCCGGCGGCAGGCGGCGGAGCTGCACGCGACGGCGTGGATGTCATGAGCACTCCTGCGAAGGTGCTGGCGGCGGCGCTGGCCGAGCTCGGGGTCGAGCACGAGGAGCGCGATCCGGGCCAGTTCCTGGTCACCCTGCCCGGCACCCGGCGGCTGCGGACCCACTGCTGGCTCGTGGTGCGCGAGCACGCGCTCTTCGTGCAGGCGTTCGTCTGCAGGCGGCCGGACGAGGAGAACGAGGTCGTCTACCGCTTCCTGCTGCAGCGCAATGCCCGCCTGTACGGCGTGCACTACATGCTCGACCGGATCGGCGACATCCACCTCGTCGGCCGCGTCCCGCTCGGGTCGGTGACGACCGAGGAGGTCGACCGGCTGCTGGGACAGGTCCTCGAGGCGGCGGACGGCGACTTCAACACGCTGCTGGAGCTGGGTTTCGCCTCCTCGATCCGCCGCGAGTACGCGTGGCGCACGGAGCGGGGCGAGTCGACGGCGAACCTGGCGGCGTTCGAGCACCTGTTGGGGTGAGGCCCGGCCAGCGCGACCTGCGGGCGACAACGCTCGTCCCGTGGGGCCTTTGGGGCGGGGCGCGGGAGTGCAGCATGGTGGCTTTGCTGCACTCCCACCGCAGCAAAGCCACCATGCTGCGAACCCCGGCGCGCACCCGCGACCGGATCGTGACCTGACCCGGCCAACGCGCCGCGGCACGGCTTCCGTCCTCCCCTCAACGAACCGGCGAGGAGGGCGACGTGCGCGGTGTGCGACGGCGGATTGTGGTGGCGGCGACGGTGGGGGTGGCGTTGCTCGGGGTCTTCGGGGCGGTCGTGGCCCTCGTCGACGGGAGGAGCGGTGACGGCGGCGGGACCTCGTCCTCGGCCGGATCACCGATGATCGCGCCCGCGCCGGAGATCGGCACGGCGGAGGCGCCGAGCGGGGCGGCCGGGAAGAGCGCCGACGACGCTCGCTCCGCCACGAGCCCGGCCGCGCCCCCGGTATCCGGCACCGCGCCCGACACAGCAGCACCCGACCTGGCTGGCCGCGACGTCGTCCGCACGGCCCAGCTCACCGTGCAGGTCGCCGACCTCACCGCCGCCACCCGCGGCGTGCGTACCGCGGTCGCGGCGGCGGGCGGGGTCATCTCCGAGGAGCAGGTCGACAGCACCGGCGCCTGGCTGGTCGTCCGGGTGCCCGCGACCGGCCTGGACCGGCTCGTCGACGACCTGGCCGCGACCGGCACCGTGCTCGGCCGGTCGGGACGGACGGAGGACGCGACCGAGCAGGTCGTCGACCTCGACAGCCGCGTCGCCACGCAGCAGGCCAGCGTCACGCGGGTGCGGGCGCTGCTCGCCCAGGCGACCTCGATCGGCGACATCGTGTCCGTGGAGTCGGAGCTGGCCCGCCGGGAGGCGGATCTCGACTCGTTGCAGCGCCGCCTCGCGACCCTGAAGGACCGGGTCGCTCTCTCCACTCTGACCGTCGAGCTGCGGACCGCCAGCACTCCGGCGCCCGCGGATCCCGCCGGGTTCGGGGCCGGGCTGGGAGCGGGTTGGTCGGGACTGAAGGTCATCGGCTCGGGCCTGGCGACGGCGACCGGGTTCCTGCTCCCGTTCCTGCCGTTGCTCGCGGTGGCCGGGGCCGTGGTGTGGGCGGTGCGCCGCCGAGCGGGGCGGAGGCGGGGTGGCCCGGGTCCTGAGGGGGGAATCTGACCCCGGGCCACCCCGCAGTTCTCCACCCGTCGACCGCGGGATCGGGGGCGTCGCGCGGTCGGCCGGTCGGGCCGCGTGGGGAGCGCGGCCACCTCGGCTGCGGGGGGCACCCCGTCTTGCCGAGGCGGCCACGATGGCATGAACGAAGATCCGCGACAAGATCTCTACGCTGGGCCGATCGGGTGGCCTCAGTCGTCGGGAGGCAACCCTTCCGATGTCCGTGTTCCGTCTCCGCGTCACGCGGGGTCAGCGCGATCGCTGTCGGCGGCCCCGGTCCCGCCGCGGTCCCCGGTCGGCGCCGGCGTGGTGCGCGGGTCGGCGCGGGCGCTGCTCCGGCCAGTCCACGACGAGCTCCTCGCCCGGCCTCAGGGCGGCCCAGCGCTCCTCCGCCTCCCGCAAGGCGCGACTCGCCGCGAGCACCCGGTCCGCGTCGACCGAAGCGCCCGGGAACGTCGAGAGCGCCTCTTGAGCGGCGGCCCGGACCCGCTCCGGCGACGTGACGCCCTGCTCGGCGACCTTCCCGGTGAGCCAGACCATCAGCTCGGCCCGACGCAGCCCGCCGCTCCGCTCGCGCATCGCGGCCTCCGACCGCTCGCGCGCATGCGGCGGCCGCCGTCCGTCGAGGTGCTCCATGCTCGCGAAGACCACACCGGCCGCGACGGCGCCCCAGAAGCCCTCGTGGTCGCCGGTCTCCCGCTCGACGACCAGGTGGCCCAGGTCGTGCGGCAGCCGGGACGTCGCGGTGCCGTCGTACACGCGGTACCGGACCCCGTCCGAGCGCTCGACGACGCTGTAGGACCGGGCTCCGTCGGGGAGGCGGGTAAACGTCACGCGCACCCCTCGACGGTAGGCCGCGACGGCAACCGATTTGTCCGTTGCCGCAGGAGGCGGGATCCGCGGCGTGCCGCCTGCCGCCGTAGTGTGTGCAGTCCCACCAACGGAGGTGCCCGTGACCGTCGTCCTCGCCATGCGCTGTGCGGACGGGTTGGTGCTCGCGGCCGACTCGCAGATCACCGACGCCGACCGCGGCCTGAGCTATCCCGCCCGCAAGCTGCACCACCTCGGCGACCACGCGGCGTGGGGCGGCAGCGGCGCGCGGGCGGTGCTCAGCGAGCTCGAGGGCATGTTCGACGCCAACCCGACGCCGATCGTCGAGGCCTCGGACGTCGGGCACGCGCTGCAGGACGCCGTGGTGCCGGTGCTGCGCAGGCACTACGCCAGCTTCATCCCCGAGATCCCGGGGAAGCCGGCGGGTGGGGCTACGCCTGCGACCTTCGTCCTCGCGGTCGGCTACTCGGGCGACCAGCCGTTCATCGTCGACGTCGACCCGCACGGGCTGATCGGCCGCTACGAGGAGGTCGGCTTCCACGCCATCGGCAGCGGTGCGGCCATGGCCCAGCAGGCCGGCTCGCTGCTCGCGCAGTACCGCATGACCGAGCGCAGCGTGGACCACGGCGTGCTGGCCGCGATGCGGACGCTTGACGCGCTGGATCGCACCTCGCCCAGCATCGGCGGCCCGATGAACGTCTGTCGGATGACCCCGGAGGGCGCCCGTCACCTCGACGAGAAGGAGATCGAGCAGGCGCGCGAGCGGGTGCGCCGGTGGGTCGATCTCGAGCAGCGGGCGTTGGACGAACTGTTCCAGTAAGTGGTGCAGACTGGTCCCGTGAGCGTCCGATGACCACCCGTGTCGACCCGGTCCGGCACGACCGGGCCGGGGCGCACGATCTGGACCGCCGGGGTGCCACCCCGCTGTGGGTCCAGCTGCTCGCGGACCTGCGCCGACGGCTGGCGGCGGGCGAGTTCAGCGTGGCGTTCCCGGGTGAATTGGCGCTCGTCGGCGAGTACCGCGTCAGCCGGCACACGGTCCGGGAGGCCCTGCGCCGCCTGCGCGAAGAGGGGCTCGTCGTCGCCGAGCGCGGGCGGCCGCCGCGGCTGGCGTCGCCGACCGAGATCGCCCAACCGTTGGGCACCCCGTACAGCCTGTTCCAGTCGGTCGAGGCGACCGGGCGGGTGCAGCGCAACGTCGTCCGCACGCTCGACGTCCGGGCGGACGGCGTGGTGGCGGCGCGGCTGGGCCTCGAGGAGTCGACGCCGCTGGTGCACCTGGAGCGGCTGCGCTTCTCCGACGAGGAGCCCCTGGCGATCGACCGGGTGTGGATGCCCGAGCGGCTGGCCGCGCCGCTGCTCGACGTCGACTTCGCCCGCACCGCCCTCTACGACGAGTACGCCACCCGCTGCGGGATCCGCGTCACGGGAGGTCACGAGCACCTGCACGCCGTGGTGCCCGGCGAGGCCGAACGCGAGCTGCTCGGTACCGGGCCGGAGGTGGCGGCGTTCGCGATCGACCGGCTCGGGCTCGCGGGCGCGCAGGCGGTGGAGTGGCGGCACACGCTGGTGCGCGGCGACCGGTTCAGCGTGACGGCGACGTTCTCGCCCGCGCAGGGCTACCGGATGGCGTGACGGCTCAAGGAAGTCGGAAGTAGGCCCGGACTGTCGTCCCGGTGGTGTCGCGGTGGATCCGGACCAGGTCCGCGAGCTGGTGGACGACGTACAGCCCGTGCCCGACGTGCGGCGGTTCCGGCGGACGGCGACCCACCAGGGGGTCCGTGATCCGGCCGCCGTCCTCGACCTGCAGCACGAGGTGGTCGTCCGCCGTCCAGACCTCCAGCACGCCGCGTCCGTTCGGCGAGTGCGTGAGGGTGTTCACGGCCAGTTCCTGCGCGACGAGCCGGACGTCGGTGAGGCGGTCGGCGTCCATCCCGAACATGTGGCCGGCGTCGTGGACGAGGACCCGCGCGGACCGCGCACCGGTCGCAGGCCCGATGACGACGAACTCCGCGTCGCTCGGAACGGGACTCAACGGGGAGTCGAAGGACGCGGCGACCGCGCCGGGGTCGGTGTAGGTGGGGCTGGTCCAGCGCTCGAACGCCGTGGCGAGCATGGGGTGCGTGCGCGTGGCGTCCGTGAGCACGGACGAGGGCAGCTTGGCCGTGTCGTACGGGCACTGGATGTACGCGGGCGACGAGCCGAGGGCGACGTTGATCAGCGCCTCGTGTTCGGCGCAGGCCGGGTACTCCTCGTCCGTCCGGCCCGCCCAGATCGGCTCGCCGACGATCCGGACGCGCCGGTCCGCGTGCTCGCGGACGAAGGCGGTGAGCACGGTGCCGATGATCCGGCCGGGGTTGCGACCGGCGACCGTCATGTCGCGCAGCCGGACGCGCGGCATCTCCTCGGGCGTCAGCGCCGCGCGCAGCAGTTCCAGGTTCCAGCCGGGCACTGCGACGAGAACCGGCTCGTCGCGCTCGAGGCCCTCACGGACGAAGCCGAGTACGCCGGCGACGTACTCGTCGTCGTTCGCGTAGAACAGCGCGTCGTGCTCCAGAGTGCCCAGGGGGCCGCCCTGCTCGGCGGTCGCCGTCACGGCACCGCGTCCTTCGAGCCCATCGGACCTCCTGCGGAGTCGGCGGCGGCCCTGCAGGCCGCGCATTCGGCGGATTCGCAGGCTGGATCCGCTCACGATCGCAACTCACAGTGTAAGCCCTACCAGGACGAACGCCGTCCGGTCTCGCCGAACGGTACGCGAGCCGCGACCGAGGGTTACGACAGCGCTGCTATCGAGACACCGATGCCGCCGGGGGTGTCGGCGCCGTAGCGGGCGATCTCGGCGTCGAGGTCGAGCGGGCTGGTCCGCATGGTGAGGTCGGGCGTGATCAGAGCCGCCGGCACGAGCCAGCTGACCTCGAACTCCAGCCCGTCGGGGTCGCGGGCGTAGAGCGCCTTGGTGGTGCCGTGGTCCGACGCGCCGACGAGAGCGCCGCGCTCAGCCAGCACGGCGGCGACGCGCCGCAGTTCGGCGAGGGTGTCGACCTCCCAGGCGAGGTGGTAGAGCCCGACGGTGCTGCGCCCGGCGCCCGAGGCGCCCGCGGCACCGCCGACCGCGAAGAGGCCCAGGTCGTGGTCGTTGGTCGAGCCCTCGGCCTGCAGGAAAGCTGCACCGGGAAGGGCGGCCTTGACCCGGAAACCGAGCGCCTCGGTGTAGAAGGCGACGCTCGCGTCGACGTCGCGGACGTACAGGACTGCGTGGTTGAGGCGCTGGATGGGCACGGGAACCTCCGATGGTCGTCGTTCGCACCCAGTGTGCCAGGAAAAACGTGGAGCTTCAACTATATCGAGCGTGACGTACATGGTGAACGCCACATGAACGGAGGTCGAAAAGTCCCCCGACCGGTGGTCGCCGGGATCACGACGGCCCTGTCGTGCCGTGGTGCGCGCCTACGATGCGGCCGTGAGTCTGCTGGCGTCGATCCTGCCGGCCGCGGTGGCGCTGCTGGCCGGGCTCGGAGGTGGTGTCCTGCTCGCCCGCCGGGTCGCGGTGCCCCGGGTGGAGCATCCGGTCCCCGTCGACGAGCCCGGTCCCACGCTGGCCGACCTGCTGCTGCGCGTGTTCCGCTCGTCGGATGCCGGGCTGGCCGTGTTGACCGGCTCGGGCGAGGTGGTGCTGCACAATCCGCGCGCGGTCGAGCTCGGGCTCGTCAACGCCGGCGTCGCCGATCCGCGGGCCCGCACGGCCTGCCGCCAGGCCGCGGCTCACGGCACCTCCGACGGCGCTCCCGGTGCGCTGCCCGTCGAGGTCGACCTGTCGCCGCTCGAGCGCCGCGGCCGGGGGCCGGCGGCGGTGCTCGGTCAGGTGCGCGGTCTCGGCGACGGGTTCACGGTGGTCGAGGCCACCGACAGCTCGGACGTCGTGCGGCTGGAGGCCACGCGGCGCGATTTCGTCGCGAACGTCAGCCACGAGCTCAAGACGCCCGTCGGGGCGGTCGGGCTGCTGGCCGAGGCCGTGCTCGACGCTGCGGACGACCCGACCGAGGTGCGCCGCTTCGCCGCCCGGATCCTCAAGGAGTCGACGCGGCTGGGCGCGCTGGTCACCGAGCTGATCGCGCTGTCCCGGCTCACGGGCGCGGAGCGGTTGCCCGAGCTGTCCGCCGTCGACGTCGACGACCTGGTGAGCGAGGCACTCGCCCGCAACCGGCTCTCCGCCGAGTCGGCAGGCATCGAGATCACCGTGGACCGGCCGTCCGGGCTGGAGGTCGACGGCGACCGGACGCTGCTCGTCACCGCCCTGACCAACCTGCTGGAGAACGCGATCGCGTACTCCCCGCCGGAGGCGTCGGTGTCGGTCTCGCGCCGCCGGATCGGCGACACCGTGGAGATCGCCGTCACCGACCGCGGCATCGGGATCGCCCCCCAGCACCAGACCCGCGTGTTCGAGCGGTTCTTCCGCGTCGACCCGGCCCGCTCCCGCGCCACCGGCGGCACGGGGCTCGGGCTCGCCATCGTCAAGCACGTGCTGGCCAACCACGGCGGCCACGTGCGCCTGTGGAGCAGTCCCGGCACCGGCTCGACGTTCACCATGTGCCTTCCCGCGCGCAGCGCCGATCGTTCTGCCGATCGCACCGCCGCGGCCGTCACCACCACCGATCCCGGAGGACGTGCATGACCAGGGTGCTCATCGTCGAGGACGAGGAGTCGTTCGCCGAACCGCTCGAGTTCCTGCTCCGCAAGGAAGGCTTCGCCACGGCGATCGCCGCGACCGGGCAGGGCGCGCTCGAGGAGTTCGACCGCAACGGTGCCGACATCGTGCTGCTCGACCTCATGCTGCCGGGAATGAGCGGCACGGACGTCTGCAAGGCGCTGCGGACCCGCTCCGCCGTACCGGTGATCATGGTCACCGCCCGCGACAGCGAGATCGACAAGGTCGTCGGGCTGGAGCTGGGTGCCGACGACTACGTCACCAAGCCCTACTCGGCCCGCGAACTGATCGCGCGGATCCGGGCTGTCCTCCGCCGCGGCGGCGAGGCGGCGGAGGGCGAACCGGCGGCCGGGGTGCTCACCGCCGGTCCCGTGCGCATGGACGTCGAGCGGCACGTCGTGAGCGTCGACGGCGCGGAGGTGGCGCTGCCGCTCAAGGAGTTCGACCTGCTGGAGTACCTGCTGCGCAACGTGGGCCGCGTGCTCACCCGGGGCCAGCTGATCGACCGGGTGTGGGGAGCGGACTACGTGGGCGACACCAAGACACTCGACGTGCACGTCAAGCGGCTGCGGTCGAAGGTCGAGGCCGACCCGTCGGTGCCGCGTCACTTGGTCACCGTGCGTGGGCTGGGGTACAAGTTCGAGGCCTGATCACGTTTAGTAGTTGTGCTTCACCCGTGCGTGACGGCCCGTGTCACGAACTCGTCACGCCCGGGCAGTAGCCTCCTCGTGTGCACCCGAATGCGTCGTCCCGCGGACCCCTGCGTCCGAGCGGTGCGCGCACGCGCGGATGCCGCGCCGGACGTCCGCCGCTCCGGCACACAGCGACCGCTCGGCGCACCGCGCACGAGAGGGGCCTGGACTTTGACGAGCGACGGGGCACGGTGTAGGCGATGAGGCCGGAGATCGACTACACGCGGCAGCGCACCGTCGCCGAGCTGCTCGCCGAGCACGGCGAGGCCGGCCCCGGGCGCCGTCGTCGGCGCCAGGGCGACGGCCCGCCCCCCGGTGGTCCGCCC
Organism: Pseudonocardia charpentierae; assembly: GCF_031845345.1. NCBI lineage: Bacteria > Bacillati > Actinomycetota > Actinomycetes > Pseudonocardiales > Pseudonocardiaceae > Pseudonocardia > Pseudonocardia charpentierae. Next base: position 13,934 of record NZ_JAVREJ010000002.1, read on the forward strand.
GGGCCGCCGCAGGGTCCGCCGCCGCGGTACCCGCCCGACGCCGGCCCCGCCCGGCCGATGCACGACCCCGGCCCGCAGACCGTCGCGGGCCGCGATCCGGGATACCGTGGTGCCCCGCCGGTGCCTCCACGACCGGCGCCCGTCCGTCGCGATCGCCCGACCGGCGTCATCGCGGACCGGCCGCCCACGGGCCGGCCCGGAACCGCCGGGTACGGGCCCGGCACGCCCCGAGGGGGCGCTCCGTCGAACGGAGCCGGCCCGTCCTCGGCGTCCGGTCCGATGCGCGTGGTGCCGCCGGGTGGCCGTGAGGTGCCCGGAAGGGCGACGGCGTCGGGTCCGCTGCGTGCGGTGCCGACTGCCGGCCCAGGGGCACCGGACGTCGCGCCGCCCTCGAACGGTCGCGGCGCCGCCTCGGGCCCGATGCGCCCGGTGGCACCGTCGCCGGCCGCGAACCCGTGGGAGCCCCAGCGCGCCACCCAAGCCGGCGGACCGGGCCGGTTGCGACCCGCGACGGCCTGGGGTGGGCCGCCGACGACCGCCGCACCCGTGCGCGAGCAGCCCGGACCGTCCGCCCTCCGCGAACCGGTCGGTCGCCCGTACCTGCCCGCTGCGACCCCGCAGCCGGCGCCGCACCGTCCGTCCGCCGTTCCCGCGCGCGGCCAGCAGCACGCAGGTCCGCCGGTGCGTCCCGTGCCCGACTCCGGGCCGGCCACCGGGGCGTGGGACCCGTTCGAGTTCGACGACGAGGACGACGACGGGCCGCACACCGTCGTCGACGGGGCGGACGCCCGACGCCGCGGCCCGACGGCCGTTCCCCGCCGGGATCAGTACACGGTCCGTGGCGACGGCCCGGCCACCGAGTTCGACCTCGGCAGCCGCCGCGGCGCCCGGCCCGACCCCGCGCGGCCGACCGACGGCCCGGAGACGGACTTCGACGTCACGGCCCTGCGGCGCGACGGCGGGGCCACCGATCTCGACGTCACGGGCCGGAGCGGGCTGGCCGACGGGCCCGCCACGGAGTTCGACGTCACCGGCGGCCAGCGGCCTGCGCCCGGCCGCCCCCAGTTCGGTGCCGGCTCGCGCGTGCGGTCGGGCCGCAACGCGGCCGCGCCCCTCGTCCCCCCTCCGGCGCCCCGGCCGACATCGCCGCCGCCGCGGGTCCGCCCGTTCGCCGGCGATGTCGTCGGCAGTGTCCTCGACGAGCCGACCGAGCTGACGGACCGCGGCGCGCGTCCGGACGTCCTGGACGACGACGAGGACGACGACCTGCAGGGCGCCGACGCCTTCGCCGGCAACGGCTTCTTCGCTGATGGATTCTCGGGGGACCGGCTCGATCGGGCCGACGAGCACCTCCTGGACCGTGGTCACGACCTCGACCTCGACCTCGACCTCGACCGCGACCTCGACCTCGACCTCGATCGCGAGCACGACCTCGACCGTGAGCACGACCTCGACCGTGAGCACGACGACGGCGAGCGCGACGAGCGCGACGACGACCGTGGGCACGACGACTACGACGCGCGCGACGACCCCGACCTCGATCTCGACGACGACCCCGAGCGGGAGGGCACCCGACCGGCCCAGGCGTGGGCGGGTGTCGTGGCGCAGTGGCTGGCCGGTGCCGTCGCGGGCGCGGTGCTCTGGGTGCTGTTCCGCTTCCTGTGGCGCGAGCTGCCGGTCGTCGCGCTCGCGGCCGCGGTGCTCGTCACCGCGGGGCTCGTCCTGCTGGTCAGGCAGCTCCTGCACCACGTGGACCGGCGCACCACGGGCTTCGCCGTCCTCGTCGGCCTGCTGCTCACGGCGTCGCCGGCGGTGCTGGTACTACTGGGGAGATGACTCCGCCCGTCGCGCTCTCCACGGCCTCGGTGTTCCCGGAGTCGGTCCGTGCCGGGTTCGCCCTCGCCCGTGAGCTGGGCTACGACGGCGTCGAGCTGATGGTCTGGTCCGAGCGGCTCAGCCAGGACGTGGCGGCGGTGGGCCGGCTCGCCGAGGCATCGGGCGTCCCCGTGCTGGCGCTGCACGCGCCGTGCCTCGCGGTCACGCAGCGGGTCTGGACCGCGGACCCGGTCGAGCGCCTGCGGCGCTCGGTGGCCGCCGCCGGTGAGCTCGGTGCGTCGACGGTCGTCGTCCACCCGCCGTTCCGGTGGCAGCGCCGCTACGCCGCCGTGTTCGACGACGAGGTGCGCCGCGCCGAGGAGCACACGGGCATCGCGGTGGCCGTGGAGAACATGTTCCCGATCGTGCGGGGCGGCGTACGGGCGGTGCCCTACAGCCCGGGCTACGACCCCACCGACGTCGGCTACCGGCACTACACGCTGGACCTGTCGCACACCGCGGTCGGCGGCACGGACGCGCTCGCCCTCGCGAACCGGATGGGGGTGGGCGGGACGGGCTCGGGTGCCACGGCCGGGCTCGCCCACGTCCACCTCGCCGACGGCACCGGCGCACCTCGGGACGAGCACCTCGTCCCCGGCCGCGGGAACCAGCCGTGCGCGCAGGTGTGCGAGCTGCTCGCGGCGTCGGGGTTCGCGGGAACCGTCGTCCTGGAGATCAACACGCGGCGCGCCCGCACCCGCGACGACCGGGCGGCGCTCCTGGCCGAGGCGCTCCTGTTCGCGCGCCTGCACCTGCGGGCCCCCGCCGAGCCCACCCCCGCCCCGAGCTAGTCGCCGGAGTCGCGGGCTACGGTGCGAGCCATGACGCGGATCGCGGTGCTCGGGGCGGGCAAGATCGGGGAAGCGCTGCTGGCGGGGCTGTTGGCCGCGGGGCAGCCGGCGGGCGACCTCCTCTTCACCGAGCGCCACCCGGAGCGGGCCCGCGAGCTGACCGCGCGGCACGGCGTCGCCGCCGTCGGCGTGCCCGAGGCGGCCGCACGCAGTGAGGTGCTGGTCGTGGCCGTGAAGCCACAGGACATCGACCCCTTGCTCGCCGAGCTGACCGCCGCGCTGAAGCCGGGCACGCTCGTGGTGTCGCTGTGCGCGGGGCTGCCCACCTCGCTCTACGAGCAGGTACTGCCGGCCGGGACACCGGTCGTGCGGGTCATGCCGAACACCCCGATGCTGGTCGGCGAGGCGATGAGTGCGGTCTCGGGCGGCACGCACGCGACCGACGAGCACCTCGCCGCGGTGGAGAAGATGCTCGGCTCGGTCGGGCGGGTGGTGCGGTTGCCCGAGAGCCAGCAGGACGCGGTCACGGCCCTCTCCGGATCCGGACCGGCCTACTTCTTCTTCCTCGTCGAGGCCATGATCGACGCAGGCATCCTGCTGGGGCTGCCGCGGGCGGTGGCGGCCGAGCTGATCGTGCAGTCGGCCTACGGCGCGGCGGTCATGATGCGCGAGTCCGGCGACCACCCCGTGATCCTCCGCGAGGCCGTCACCTCGCCCGCGGGGACGACGATCGCGGCGGTCCGCGAGCTGGAGCGCCACGGCGTGCGCGCCGCCCTGCTGGCCGCGATCGAGGCCGCCCGCGACCGGTCGGTGGAGCTCGGCAAGCGCTGACCAGGCGCCCGACGCAGGCCGCGGAAAGGGCGCGGGGGACCGGGGAATAGGCTCCCGGCGCGACACCGTCCGGGCCTGGCGAGGGGCCGCGCCGGCCGGTGCGACCAGGAGGCGGTGATCCGATGCCCTCGGAACAGTCCGACAAGGTCGACCTTCCCCAGGTGCAGTTCCTGACGGTGGCCGAGGTCGCCGCCCGGATGCAGGTGTCGAAGATGACCGTCTACCGGCTGGTGCACGGCGGCGAGCTGCCTGCCGCCCGGGTGGGCCGGTCCTTCCGCGTGCCGCGGCGCGCCGTCGAGAGCCACCTGCGCGACGCCTGGTCCGACGCCGGCTGACGGCCGCTGCCGTCCCAGGCCGCTGGGTGTCGGTCGGCGCCGGTACAGTGGGCCATCGGTCGACGCCCGGTCGGCGCATGTCTTCGTGACGGTGTGCCCTGGGCCGCCGGTCAGTCCCCGTTCAACCGAGGAAGGAACCGACGTATGGGTTCGGTCATCAAGAAGCGCCGCAAGCGGATGTCGAAGAAGAAGCACCGCAAGCTGCTCCGCAAGACCCGCGTGCAGCGTCGCAAGCTCGGCAAGTGACCCGAGCGGTCGTCACGGCGTTCCGCCGCGGTCCGGCGGGGTCCTAGGGTCCGGTCGGTGGCCCCCTCGGTCGTCCTCGTCACCGGTGTCAGCCGCTTCCTCGGCGGCCATCTCGCCGCGCGGCTCGCCGCCGACCCGTCGATCGGGCGGGTGCTCGGCGTCGACACCGCTCCTCCGGGGCCGGACCTGCGCAGCCGGATGGGCCGGGTCGAGTTCGTCCGTGCCGACATCCGCAACCCGCTGATCGCCAAGGTGATCGCTCGCGCGGACGTCGACACGGTCGTGCACGCCGCGCTCTCGCCGGACCCGTCCGGGACGTGGGGGTCGGCGACGAAGGAGATGAGCGTCCTCGGCACCATGCAGCTCCTCGCGGCGTGCCAGAAGGCGCCCACCGTGCGGCGGGTGGTGCTCGAGTCGACCACCGCGGTCTACGGGGCGAGCCCGCTCGACCCCGCGCTGTTCGACGAGACGATGACGCCGAACGACCTGCCGACGTCGGGGTACGCGCGCGACGCCACGGAGATCGAGGGCTACCTGCGGGGCTTCTCCCGGCGGCGGCCGGACGTCTCGACCACCGTGCTCCGCTTCGCCAGCCTGGTCGGCCCGCGGATCGACACGGTGGTCACGCGCTACTTCGCGCTGCCCGTGGTCCCCACCGTCCTCGGTTACGACGCCCGCCTGCAGTTGCTGCACGAGGAAGACGCACTCGCCGTGCTCGAACGCGCGGTCGCGCACGACGACCTGCCCGACGTCGTGAACGTGGCTGCCGACGGCGTGCTCCTGCTCTCCCAGGCGATCCGGCGCGCCGGGCGGGTTCCGCTGCCGGTGCCGCCGCCCGCCGTGGGCGTCGTGGGCCGGGTGCTGGCCGGGGCTCGGATCGCCTCCTTCTCCCCGGAGCAGCTGCGGCTCCTCGACTTCGGCCGGGTGGTCGACACCACCCGCCTGCGCACGGACTTCGGCTTCACTCCGCGTTGGACCACCGTGCAGGCGTTCGACGACTTCGTGCGCGGCCGCGCCCTGCGCCCCGTCATCGCGCACGAGCGGGTGGAGGAGGCCGAGCGGCTGGTCGACCGCGGCGTGCACGCCGCCGCGCGGCTGCTCGCCGGGCTCGGAGCGCGGACATGACCGGCGACGGCCCGGACGACCGGCGCGCCCCCGATCGGGACGGTGCCCGGGTCGTCCCCCTGCATCCCGCGGCGCCGGCCGAGCCTGCGGCCCCGGCGCACCCGACCCGGGCCCGCCGCCGCGCCGAGCCCCGCCGGGCGGCCCGCAGGTCCGGCCCCACACCGGTCGCCCCGGTCAGAGCGGTTCCCGAGCCGGCCACCGACGCGGCCGCGTCCGTCGACACCGGGGCGGAGCCCGGGCTCCCGCCCGACTGGGAGGCCGCGCTCGCCGATGCGCTCGCGTTCCTGCGCCGCAGGCTCACCGGCGACTACGCCGTCGACGAGTTCGGCTTCGACGCCGAGCTCACCGACAACGTCGTCCTCCCGCTGCTGCGGCCGCTGTACCGGACGTGGTTCCGGGTCGAGACCACCGGCCTGCACCACGTCCCCGACGAGGGCGGGGCGCTGGTCGTCGCCAACCACTCCGGCACCATCCCGCTCGACGCCCTGATGACCTCGGTCGCGCTGCACGACGACCACCCCGCGCACCGCCACCTGCGCATGCTCGGCGCGGACCTGGTGTTCCGGCTGCCGGTCGTCGGCCAGCTCAGCCGCAAGCACGGCAGCACGCTGGCCTGCAACGCGGACGCGGAGCGCCTGCTGGCCGACGGCGAGCTCGTCGGGGTCTGGCCGGAGGGCTTCAAGGGGATCGGCAAGCCGTTCGCCGACCGGTACAAGCTGCAGCGGTTCGGCCGCGGCGGCTTCGTCTCCGCGGCGCTGCGCACCGGCAAGCCGATCATCCCGTGCTCGATCGTCGGAGCCGAGGAGACCTACCCCAAGATCGCGGATATCCCGTCCCTGGCCCGGCTGCTGAACATCCCGTACTTCCCGGTGACGCCGACGTTCCCGCTGCTCGGGCCGCTCGGCGCCGTGCCGCTGCCGTCGAAGTGGCTCATCGAGTTCGGCGAGCCGATCTCCACCGCGGAGCTGGGCCCCGACGCCGCGGACGACCCGATGCTGGTGTTCAACCTGGCCGACCAGGTCCGGGAGACCATCCAGCTCACGCTCTACCGGCTGCTCGGTCGCCGCCGCGGGGCCTTCCGCGGCTGAGGCGACGTCACTCCACCTGTGGATCGTCGCCGTGCTTCGCTACGGCGCCGACCGACAGGACACGCGTTAGCGCCAGCGGCGGAGGCCCGCCGCCACCGCCCCCGTCACGGCGCCCGCACCGAGCACCGAGCGCACGGCGATGCGGGTCGCTCGCCGGCCCGTGCGGAAGTCGCGGATCGCCCAGCCGCGGGCCCGCGCGATGTCGCGCAGGTCGCGGTCCGGGTTGACGGCCACAGCCGTCCCGACGGCCGACAGCATCGGGACGTCGTTGACCGAGTCCGAGTAGGCGGTGCAGCGGCGCAGGTTGAGGCCCTCGGTGACCGCCAGGGCACGCACCGCGTGCGCTTTGGCCGGGCCGTGCAGCACCTCGCCGACCAGTCGGCCCGTGTAGTGCCCGTCGACGCTCTCGGCCACCGTGCCGAGCGCGCCGGTGAGGCCCAGCCGCCGCGCGATGATCAGCGCCAGCTCCACCGGAGTGGCCGTGACGAGCCAGACCCGCTGACCGGCGTCGAGGTGCATCTGGGCCAGCGCCCGGGTGCCGGCCCAGATCCGGTCGGCCATCAGCTCGTCGTAGATCTCCTCGCCGAGCTCGACGATGTCGGCGACCGGACGGCCCGCCACGAACGAGAGCGCGGTGTCGCGGCCGGTGGTGTGGCCGTAGCTGAGCTCCCGGCCCCCGACCCGGAACTTCAGCTGCTGCCAGACGAAGCCGAGCATGTCCGAGGTGGTGAAGAACTTGCGCGCGGCCAGCCCGCGGGCGAAGTGGAAGATCGACGCGCCGATCATCATCGTGTTGTCGACGTCGAAGAAGGCGGCCGCGGTCAGGTCCGTGGGCAGGGGCGCGGAGGGCACGCTGCGCTCGGCGGCCACGGCGGCCGCCGCAGCGGCTTCACCGGCCCGGACGGCCGGGTCGAGTGCCGTCACGGCGTCGAGCACGCCCGACGACTCCGCGATGCCCGCGACCTCGGGGCGACCCTGCTCTCCTACTCCCACCAGTGCCTCCGGTCGACGGACGAACGTGGCGCCAGCCTACTGTCGCCGCCCGTCGCCGTCGGGTGCCGCGTCGTGCCTGCACGGTCCCGCCGGAACACGCCCGAACGGGCCGCCGCGGTGGTGTCACGGCGGCCCGTCCGGGCTGTGTCACCGGGGTCAGCCGAGTCCCGGCAGCAGGTTGTTCACGATCCCCGGCACGTCCAACGGGAGACCGCTGCCACCGGACCCGGCGCCACCGCCGGTGGTACCGCCGGACCCGCTCGAGCCGCCCGACCCGCTCGAGCCGCCGGAGTTGCTGCGGTTCCGGTCGTCCGACCCGTCGTCGGACGCGCCGCCGGACGCGCCGCCGTACGGGGCCTGCTCGTCGTCCGCGGACGTCGGGTCGTCGGCGTCGTCGCCGTCGGCTCCGCCGGCCGTGTCGGCACCGCCGCGCGGGGACGTCCTGCCCTCCGGCGTGCCGGACCTCGTGCCGTCCGGATCGGACGTCGGCCCCGTCTGGGCCGGGTCGGTGACGGACACGTCGGGGCACGCCACGACCGTCGGGTCGCACGCCGAGTCCTGGAGCCCGCCCGTCTGCCCGAGCAGCCGGTTCAGGAGCGCCAGCGACTCGTCGGCCTTGTCCTGCGCCGGGAGCGTCGGTTTGAGCTCCGACAGCCGTGTCGACTGCTCCGTCGCCCACTCGCGCACGTCGTCCACCTGGGCGGTGTCCGGCGACTGCCCGGCGAGCAGCAGGCGCGAGCCCTCGGTCGCGTTGCTGTCGAACTCCTGCATCGTCGAGCGCACGCGCTCGGAGTCCGCCGGATCGACGGCGGCGCCGCTGGCCCGCTCCGCCTGGTCGCGGGCCACCATGCCCTCGACCTCGTCGAGCCGTCGCTGAGCCTGCTCGAGGTGCCGGCGGGCCTTCGCCTCCTCGCCGAACGTCAGCGCGTAGCCGGTCGACTCCGCCACCCGCTTGACCCCGTACATCGGGTCGCCGGGCAGCGCGCCCTGGCTCGCGAAGGTCCCCGTGCCGGCCAACGCGACGAGTGCCGCGGCGGCCGCCGCACCCAGCAGCGCGGCCCGCCGGTGCCCGACGCGCTCCGGCCGGTTCCGGCGCAGGCGGCGGACGTCGGGCCCGAGGTCGGGCTCAACCGTCTCGGCGAGCGCGGTGCCCTCGTCGTCGGCCGTCTCGGCGGGCGCCGAGTGCCGGCCGCCGTGCCGCGCCCGCAGGGGCGTCGGCTCCGCGTGGCGCTCCGTCGGCGGTTCCGCGACGGCGACGGGGGCGATCACCTGCACCGGGCCGGTGTCGTCCGCGTGTCCGATCCCGTGCTGCTCCGCGAAGGCGGACATGAGCCGCTGCTTCGCCCGCGCTCTCGCGGCGGATGTCGGCCCGAGTGCCGGACCGGCGGATCGCAGCAGTGCCACGATCTCCAACTCGTGTGCGAGGTCGTCCATCCCGTCGTCGATTCCGACGGGCGTCCGTCCGCGCTCCACCTCGGCGGCGAACCGCTCTTCCTCGCCCCATCCCGCGGGCATGTTGGCCGTCCTCACTGCATCCCTGTGCATCGTGTGGTCGCTGCGCGTCCCCGACGTTCATCCATCCAACGAGGCGGGTGGGCGCGGGTTACGGCCGATGTACCGTTCACCGCATCGAGTCGCACATTCGTCGCTCCTGTAGCGCTCGGGTCTTCCGGAACGATACAGATGGCCACTCGACTCGCGGCCGTCATCGCAACCCCTCGGGCAGCAGCTGGGCGAGCCTGCGGACCGCTCTGTGCTGCAGTGCCTTCACCGCCCCCTCGTTGCGGTCCATGATGGTGGCCGTCTCGGCGACCGACAGGCCCTGCAGGAACCGCAGGGAGATGCATTCCTGCTGGTCCGCGTTGAGCTTGCGGATGCAGCGCAGCAGCTCCTCGTTCGTCGCCATGTCCAGCACCTGCTGCTCGGGGCCATGGGTGCTGGGCGACAGCTCGACGATGTCCGACGTCGTCGACTCCAGCCGGTACCGGCTGGACTTGACGTGGTCGAAGATCAGGTTGCGGGCGATCGTGACGAACCACGCCCCGATGTCGCGGCCCTGATACGTGACCGAGGAGATCCTGCGCAGGGCGCGCAGGAACGTCTCCTGGGTCACGTCCTCGGCCAGGGTCCGGTCGTTCATCCGGAACAGCACATAGCGGAAGACGACGTCGTAGTAGCGGTCGAACAACTCGCTGAAGGCGTTCATGTCGCCGGCCTGGGCGCTGCGGACCAGCGCCCATGGGCCGTTCTCCTCCGGGACCGGAGGATCCGCCGGTGCCGGGCGCTGGTTCGGCGTGGCGGTGGGCCCGGGAGGCGTCGCCGCACGGAGATCGCCCGACGGGCCCGGCACCCGCTGCCGCGGAGGGCCGGCCACCTGTGCCGCGTCGGCACCGGTGTACCTGGCGGGGCCGCGGCCGCCGGCGGGGTCGACCGCGGCCGACGGGGCCGCCCGGGTGGGCCGGTCCACGTTCGGGTGCGCCGGGCCGGGGGGCGGTGTGGCCGGTGCCGCGGTGGGCGACGCACCGGTGGGAGCGCCGGGAGCCGGTCGGGTGCGACCGGCGGGCGGGACCGGGGCGGGCCGGTCCACGCCGGTGGAGGCGGTGTCGCTGCGGAGCAGCCGGGGAGCGCGCATCGGGCGGGTCATGACTCCCGATCGACCCCGGGAGCGGGTGGTGCAGGGGACCGCGGAACTGTCCGCGGCGTACTGACGACAGTCGGCATGCCACTCCCTCGGGTGAGCTTGACGCCCGACCCGTCGGGTCGCGCGTTGAGTCGGCTGTAGCGGCGGAGCATACGACCGGATCTCGACCCCGGATCGCACACGGTCGCTCACCGTCCGCATCAACCGCCGAGCGGACGATCACGATCGGTCAGCGTCAGGCCGCGCAGCGTGTTAAATCATCAACAAGGTGTGAGTGCGCCCGGCGTGACTCTGCGTGCGATCGGCGGTCACTATGAGTTCGTAGCCGGACCGCGCTCGCCGTGCCGGTCGTGTGCGCGCCAGACTGGCGGAGGAACGCGAGAACGACGCATCGAGGAGGCCGGCCGCCGTGGACAGCACGCCCCGCCCGACGCACCTGGCCGACCTGGTCGCGGCCGCCGCAGCCCGCCATGCCGACCACCCGGCGCTCGTCGACGCCGCGACCGGAGCCACTCTCTCGTGGGCCGAGCTCGACGCCACGGTGTCGGCGGAGTCCCGGCGGCTCACGGACGCCGGGCTGACGGCCGGCGACCGGGCCGTGATCCGCTGCGCGAGCGGTCCCGCCGTCGCCGTCGCCGTGCTCGGGGCGCTGCGGGCCGGTGGGGTGGCCGTTCCGGTACCGCCCGGCGACGTCGCCGCGGTCGTCGCCCACTGCGCGCCCCGGCTGGTCGTGACCGACGGGCCGGAGCCGGTGCCCGCCGCCGTCACCGTCGTCGGTCCCCCCGATCTCGACGCCCGCGCAGAGCCCGTCACCGCGGTCGGCGGCGGTGAGGACATCGCGCTGCTCGTCTACACCTCCGACGCGCGCGCCGTCTGTCTGTCGCACCGCGCGGTGCTGGCCAACCGCGCGCAGGCGGCGGCGCTGCGTCCGGCCCCCGTCACCCCGGTGGACCGGGTGCTGCTCGCCCAGCCGCTCTTCCACTCCTACGGGCTCGCCGCCGGTCTGTTCCAGGTCTGCTGGGCCGGGGCGACCGCCGTCCTGCCGGGCCCCGGGCGCCCCGACCCCGAGGAGCTCGCCGACATCGTGGCGCGGCACCGGGTCAGCGGGCTCGCCGGCGTGCCGTCGACCTACCGCGCGCTGCTCGAGCTGGATCCGCACGAGCTGCGCACCGCCCTGGCCGGCCTGCGGCTGTGCACGTGCGGCGGGGTCCCGCTGCCGCGGCCGTGGGCGACGGCCTTCCAGGAGGCGACCGGGCACCGCATCGTCGAGGGCTACGGGCTGACGGAGGCCGGTCCGGTGGTGACCAGCACGCCGATCGACGGGGTCGCCTCGCCCGGCTCGGTGGGGCATCCCCTGCCGGGGGTCGAGCTGAGGCTGCTGGACGGCGACGGCCGGCTGCTGGCGACGCCGCGGGCGGCCGCTGCGCCGGAGGCGCCGGAGCACGAGGCGGAGCCCGCAGCCGCCGAGCCGCTCGGGCCCGAGGCGAACGGGGACGAGCCGGCGGCCGACCCGGCCGAGGTGGACGCCGCTGCTCCCGACGACCGGCCGCACAGCGGATCCGGCGCCGGGGCGACCGACGTGCGCGCCACCGCGAGCCGGGTGGCGACGGACGTGCGGGCGGTGGCCGAGCGCGGAGTCGCGGAGTTCCGCGCCGTCGCCGAGCGCAGCGTCGCCGAGGTCCGTGCGGCGGCCGAGCGCAGCGTCGCCGAGGTCCGCGCGGCCGCCGACCGGGTCCGCGTCGGCGATCCGGTGGGCGACATGATCGACGACGCCCAGGACGTCGAGGGTCCGGCGGATCCCACGAGCGACGCCGGCCACATCGCGCTGCGCGGCCCCAACCTGTTCTCGGGGTACTGGCCAGGACGCACCGGGGGCCCGGGCCCCGACGGCTGGTTCGTCACCTCCGACATGGGGTTCCTCGACGGCACGGGCGCGCTGCACCTGGTCGACCGGTCGCCGGACCTGGTGGTGGTCAGCGGTTTCACCGTCTACCCGCACGAGGTCGAGCGGGTTCTGGCCGAGCTGCCGTCCGTCGCCGACGCCGCGGTGGTCGGGGTGCCGGACGAGCGCACCGGCCACGCGGTGCGGGCAGTGGTGGTGCGCGCGCCGGGTGCCGCGCTGGACGACGACGCCGTCCGGGCGCACTGCCGCACGCGGCTCGCCCGGTTCAAGGTGCCGGCGCAGGTGGTGTTCGTCGAGGAGCTGCCACGCACGGCGGCGGGTCGCCTGGCCCGCCACCTGCTGGCGGAGCGGGCGACGCAGACCTGACGCGCGGCCGGTCGACGGGAATGCAGCATGGTGGCTTTACTGCGGTCCGACCGCAGCAAAGCCACCATGCTGAGGTCGGCCGGAGGCCGACCTGTGCACGGGAGAGGGAGACGGCGTGTCCGAGGAGACGGCAGCGGCCCGGGCGGCAGGGCCCGCGGACGCTGCGCGGGTGACGGTCTACACGCGCATCGGGTGCCCCGCCTGCGCGAAGGCCGAGGACGACGTCGCCCGCATCTGCGGCGAGCTGGGGGAGACCTGGCAGGCCGTCGACGTCGACAGAGACCCCGACCTGCGCGCCGAGTACGGCGACCGGGTGCCCGTGATCGACATCGACGGCCGTGAGCACGGCTACTGGAAGGTCGAGGAGCAGCGGTTCCGCGCCGCGCTCACCGGCCGCTCCCGCTGACCCGGCCGGTGCCCGCCGACCAGCTCGCGCCACCCGAGCGGATCCCGCGCGGGTACGCCGCGGCGCTCGGCGTCACCTCGGTGGCCGTCGCCGTCGGCGCCGGGCACCTCGCCGCGGCGCTCGTCGCCCCGGCCGCCTCGCCGCCGCTCGCCGTCGCCGCGGCCGCGGTGCGGCTCGCCCCGCTGCCGGTGGTCGAGTTCGCGACCTCGACGTTCGGCACCGCGGACAAGCTGGTGCTGTTCGTCGGGGTCGCCGTCGTGCTGGTGGCGGTCGCAGCGCTGGCCGGCCTCGCCTCCCGGCGTCGGCCGCTGCCCGCGGTCGCGGTCGTCGTCGCCCTCGGCGTGGTGGCGGGGGCCGCGGCCTGGACGGCGCCGTCGTTCGCGCAGCTCGACGTGGTGCCGGCGCTGGCCGCCACGATCGTCGGCGTGATGGCGGTCCGCTGGCTGCACCGGGGGCTGCTCCCCGTCCCCGTCGAGCCGTCCGACCCGTCGCCCGCCGACGCCGACCCGGGCACGGTGACCCGCCGCGGCGTCCTGCACGGTTCCGCCGCGCTCGGCCTCGTCGGCGCCGCCGCGGTCGTCGCGGGCGGAGCGGGCCAGCTCCTGGGCCGCGGCGTCGGCGATTCCCGTGCCGACGTGACCCGTCTGCTCGCCGCCGCCCGAGTCGCCCCCGCACCGCCGGTACCGCCCGGCGCGGACCTCACCGCGTTCGGCGCGCCCTCGGTGATCACCTCCAACGCCGACTTCTACCGGATCGACACCGCCCTGCGTGTGCCCGCGCTCTCGGCCACGGACTGGACGCTGCGGATCCACGGCATGGTCGACCGTGAGCTCACGCTGTCGTTCGCCGACCTCCTCGCCCGCCCACTCGTCGAGCGGACCCTGACGCTGACCTGCGTGTCCAACGAGGTCGGCGGCGATCTCGTCTCGACCGCCCGCTTCGTGGGCGTCGACCTGCGCGACGTCCTGCGCGACGCCGGGGTGCGCGACGGCGCCGACCAGCTCCTGTCCACCAGCGTCGACGGGTGGACCGCGGGCACGCCGACCGCCGTCGTGCTCGAGCCCGACCGCGGCGCGCTGCTCGCCGTCGGCATGAACGGCGAGGCGCTGCCGCGCGAGCACGGCTTCCCGGTGCGGATGGTCGTCCCCGGCCTCTACGGCTTCGTCTCGGCCACCAAGTGGGTCACCGACCTGGAGCTGACGACCTTCGCCGCCCGCGACGCCTACTGGGTGCAGCGCGGCTGGGCGCAGCAGGCGCCGATCAAGACCCAGTCGCGGATCGACCGCCCGCGCGCGTTCGGCTCGGTCCCGGCCGGGCCCGTCCTGCTGGCCGGTACGGCCTGGGCGCAGCACACCGGTGTCGAGCGGGTGGAGGTCCGTGCCGACGACGGGCCGTGGCAGACCGCGGAACTCGCCACCGAGGTGAACCTCGACACGTGGCGGATGTGGCGGGCCGAGCTCGATCTCGGGCCCGGCCGGCACGTGCTGCAGTGCCGGGCCACGGACAGGTCGGGCGCGACCCAGCCCGAGCAACGCACCGCGCCTGTTCCGGACGGGGCGGCGGGCTGGCACTCGGTGGTCGTCACCGTGTCCTGACCGGGCGCGACCAACGGCAGCCCGCACGCGCCCACCGGCACGCGCGCGCGAGCACGATCCGCCTCAAGATCGCAACTTTGTGCACGCGTTCACGAGCGGCTACCGTGGCGGAGCGTCGCCGTCAATACCCCGCCCCCATGCGTTCACCGCCGCGGGGTACCGCGACCGCCCCGATTTCGATCGTCCGAGGAGTGCGTCAGCGTGACGTCCGCGCCGCAGGCAGGCCCGGAGGGCACCCCAGCCCTCGGGGAGGCAGCGGCCACCGGAACCGGCGGAGCGCCTGCTGCACGCGCCGTCCCGGAGGCCACCGTCGCGCGCCTCGCGGTGTACCTGCGCATGCTGGGCGAGCTCGCCGAGCAGGGCACCGACACGGTGTCGAGCGACGAGCTCGCGGCCGTCTGCGGGGTCAACTCGGCCAAGCTGCGCAAGGACCTCTCGTACGTCGGCTCGCACGGCATCCGTGGCGTCGGCTACGAGGTCGGCCCGCTGCTGCACCACCTGGAGTCGACGCTCGGGCTCACGCACCGCCAGTCCGTCGCGCTGGTCGGCATCGGCAACCTCGGCCACGCGCTGGCCGGCTACGGCGGGTTCGGCGGTCGCGGCTTCCCGGTCACGGCGCTGTTCGACGTCGACCCGGACCTGGTGGGCATCAAGATCAACGGCATCCTCGTGGACCACGTGCGGGACATCCCGCACGTCTGCCGCGAGCGCGACGTCACGATCGGCATGATCGCCACGCCCGCTCCCGCGGCCCAGGGTGCCTGCGACCTGCTGGTCCGAGCGGGTGTCTCGTGCATCTTGAACTTCGCCCCGGTCGTCCTGCAGGTACCGGAGCAGGTGGAGGTGCGGAAGGTGGACCTTGCCGTGGAACTGCAGATCCTGTCCTTCCACGTCGCGCGCAGGCACCTCGCCGAGAGGGAAGGGCTCGATGCGGTCAACGGGCACGCGGTGGTGAGGTCATGAGTGTTCTTGTCGTGGGGATGTCCCACCGCAGTGCTCCGGTCGAGGTGCTGGAACGCGCCGCCGTCGGTGCCGACGAGATCCCCAAGCTGCTCGACGAGATGCTGCACGGCAGCCACGTCACCGAGGTGATGATGCTGTCGACCTGCAACCGCATCGAGGTCTACGCGGTCGTCGACGCCTTCCACGGCGGCCTCGCCGACGTCTCGAGTGTGCTCGGGCGCCACGCCGCGCTGCCGCTGACCGAGCTCACCGAGCACCTCTACGTGCACTACGCGGGGTCGGCGGTCCAGCACCTGTTCGCCGTCGCGGCCGGGCTCGACTCGATGGTCATCGGCGAGGCGCAGATCCTCGGCCAGTTGCGCGCCGCGTACGCCGCGGCGGACACCGCAGGCACGGTCGGGCGGACGCTGCACGAGCTGTCGCAGCAGGCGCTGCGGGTCGGCAAGCGAGTGCACACCCGCACCGGGATCGACGCCGCGGGCGCCTCGGTCGTCTCCGAGGCGCTGACCGTGGCCACCCAGACGCTCGGCGATCTCCGGGGTGTGCGGGCCGTCGTGGTCGGCGCCGGGGCCATGGGCGCGCTCACCGCGGCCCACCTGCGCCGCGCGGGCGCGCAGGAGATCGTCGTGCTCAACCGCTCCGCCGAGCGGGCCCAGCGGCTCGTCGAGAACACCCGGCGTACCGGAACGCCCGCCCGGCACGCACCGCTCGAGGCGCTCGCGGACGAGCTGACCACGGCGGACCTGCTGGTGGCCAGCACCGGCGCGGTCGGCACGGTCGTCGCGCGCGAGACCGTCGCCGCCGCGATGGTCGCCCGCGACGGGCGCCCGCTGGCGGTCATCGACCTCGGGCTGCCCCGCGACGTCGACCCCGGCGTGGCCGCGCTGCCCGGTGTCTCCGTCGTCGACCTCGTCTCGCTGCAGGCCCGGCTCGCCCCCCGCGCCCACGGCGAGGCCGTCGCGGCGGCCCAGGAGCTCGTCGCCGAGGAGGCGCAGGCCTACCTGGCCGCGCAGCGCTCGGCGGAGGTGACCCCGACGGTGACGGCCCTGCGCCGCCGCGCGTCGGAGGTCATCGACGGCGAGCTGCTGCGGCTCGACTCGCGGCTGCCGGAGCTCGACCCCGCGGTGCGCGAGGAGTTCGTCCGCTCGGTCCGCCGCGTGGTCGACAAGCTGCTCCACACGCCGACAGTGCAGGTCAAGCGGCTCGCCGAGGGCCCGGACGGCAGCAGCTACGCGCACGCCCTGCGCGAGCTGTTCGAGCTCGACCCGCAGACCCCGGCGGCCGTCGCGGTGCAACGCCACGGCGACGTCCTCGCCGCGCTGGAGGCGCCGGTGGGCACCGCAGCGGAGGGCCCCGGCCTTCCGCGACACCGAGAGGACCACCGGTGACCGCGTCGGCCCAGAACCGTCCCCTCCGCCTCGGCACCCGGCCCAGCGCCCTGGCCGTGGCCCAGTCCGAGCTCGTCGCGGAGCGGCTGCGCGCCGCCGGCCACGCAGTCGAGCTGGTCACCGTCAGCACCTCCGGCGACCGGTCGGCGGCCCCGATCCCGACTCTGGGCGTCGGCGTGTTCGTCTCGCAGCTGCGCGACGCGCTCGTCGCGGACGAGGTCGACGTCGCCGTGCACTCCTACAAGGACCTGCCCACGGCACCGGACCCGCGGCTCGTGATCGCCGCGGTCCCGCCGCGGGAGGACCCGCGCGACGCACTGGTCGCCCGCGACGGCCGGGTGCTCGGCGAGCTGCCCGCAGGAGCGACGGTCGGTACCGGCGCACCGCGGCGGGTCGCTCAGCTGGAGGCGCTCGGCCTGGGTCTGCGCATCGTGCCGATCCGGGGCAATGTCGACACCCGCATCGGCAAGGTCGCCGCGGGGGAGCTCGACGCCGTGGTGGTCGCCGCCGCAGGGCTGCGCCGCCTGGGCCGCATCGACGAGGCGAGCGAGCTGCTCGACCCCCTGCAGATGCTGCCCGCACCCGCCCAGGGTGCGCTCGCTGTCGAGTGCCGCGCTGAGGGATTCGGGCGAGCCGACACCGCGCTGGCCGCGCTCCTCGCGCAGGTGCTCGACGACGCAGGCGCCCGGGCTGCCGTCACCGCCGAACGGGCGGTGCTGGCCACGCTGGAAGCCGGCTGCAGTGCCCCCGTGGGCGCGCTGGCCGACGTGGTGTCCGACCTGACAGACGACGGCCGGGTCGTCGACCGCGTGTTCCTGCGCGCGGTGGTCGGCACGGGCGACGGTGCGCTGGTGCGCGCGTCGGCCACCGGCGACCTCGACGACGTCGAGAAGCTCGGCGCGGCGCTGGCCGCGGAGCTGCTCGACATAGGAGGCGGCTCACTGGATGCCGCCGAGGGAGGCCCGAGCCCTGCCGGCGCGGACTCCGTACAAGCTCAATCGGGAGTAGATCGATGAACCGCGCACCGTCCACCCCCGGACGCATCGCCTTCGTGGGCAGTGGCCCCGGCGACCCCGGATTACTCACCGTCCGCGCTCGCGACGCGATCGCCGGCGCCCCGCTGGTGGTCACCGACCCCGACGTCGCCGAGGGCGTGCTCGCCCTCGTGGCCGACGGCGCCGACATCCGGCCCGCCGTGGGCGAGCCGGCCGACGTCGCCGCAGGCCTGGTCGCCGAGGCGGCCGCAGGCCGGCAGGTGGTGCGGCTGGTCGGCGGCGACCCCCTGACCGCCGACGCCGTCGTGGCCGAGACGCTCGCCGTCGCCGCCGCAGGCGTGCCGTTCGACGTCGTCCCGGGCGTCGGCACCGGCACCGCGGTGCCGGCCTACGCCGGCGTCCCGCTCGGCTCCGCGCACGTCGAGGCGGACGTGCGGGCGGGTCTCGACTGGGCGGCGCTCGCCGCCGTACCCGGGCCGCTGGTGCTGCACGCCACCGCGGCGCACCTGCTCGACGTGGTCACCGGGCTGACCGAGCACGGCGTCGCGCCGACCACCCCGGTCGCCGTGACCTCCCGCGGCACGCTGACCGCGCAGAAGACGGTGCAGACCACTCTCGCGGCGCTGGCGAGCGAGGGCGCCGACCTCGACGGCCCGCTCGTCGTGACGATCGGCGACGCGGTCGCGCAGCGCGACCGGCTGTCGTGGTGGGAGTCGCGGGCCCTCTACGGGTGGCGCGTGCTGGTGCCGCGCACGAAGGACCAGGCCGGCGTGATGAGCGACCGGCTCGCCGTGCACGGCGCCACCGCGGAGGAGGTGCCGACCATCGCGGTCGAGCCGCCGCGGTCGCCCACCCAGATGGAACGCGCGGTCAAGGGCCTCGTCGACGGCCGCTACCAGTGGGTGGTGTTCACCTCGACGAACGCCGTGCGCGCGGTGTGGGAGAAGTTCGCGGAGTTCGGGCTCGACGCCCGCGCGTTCTCCGGCGTGAAGATCGCCTGCGTGGGCGCCTCGACGGCGGAGAAGGTGCGCGCCTTCGGCATCGTGCCGGACCTCGTGCCCACGGTGCCGGAGCAGGAGTCGTCGTCCGAGGGCCTGCTGGGCATCTTCCCGCCGCACGACGACGTGCTCGACCCCGTGGACCGCGTGCTGCTCCCGCGTGCGGACATCGCGACGGAGACGCTGGCCGCAGGCCTGCGCGACCGCGGTTGGGAGATCGACGACGTGACCGCGTACCGCACGGTGCGCGCTGCGCCGCCGCCCGCCCCGATCCGCGAGGCGATCAAGACCGGCGGGTTCGACGCGGTGTGCTTCACCTCGTCGTCGACGGTGCGCAACCTGGTCGGGATCGCCGGCAAGCCGCACGCGCGCACGATCGTCGCCTGCATCGGCCCGCAGACGGCCGAGACCGCACGCGAGTTCGGCCTGCGGGTCGACGTGCAGCCGGAGGAGGCGCGGGTGCCCGCGCTGGTCGACGCGCTGGCGGCGCACGCGGCGCGGCTCCGCGCCGAGGGCGCACTGCCTCCCCCGCGGAAGGCCAAGATCCGCCGCCGCTGATCGGATCGCGGCACGGAAACGAGCGAACGCGGCGTTCGGCAAGTCAGACCTTGCCAACGCCGCGTTCGCTCGTTTCCCGGCCGCATCTCGCCGCCGGCAGATCGCGGACATGCTGGGCGTCCTCATCCGACGCCAGGGCGACGACAAGCCGCCGGCCGGTCGTACGCTGGGCTGATGGCCTTCCCGACCCACCGGCCCCGCCGGCTGCGCGCCATGCCGGCGCTGCGGCGGCTGGTCGCCGAGACGACCCTGCGCCCGCGCCAGCTCGTGCTGCCCATGTTCGTGAAGGAGGGCGCCACCGAGCCGACGCCGATCGGGTCGATGCCCGGTGTCGTCCAGCACAGCCGCGACTCGCTCCGCAAGGCCGCCGTCGACGCCGTGACCGCGGGTGTCGGCGGGCTCATGCTGTTCGGCGTGCCCGCCCGCCGCGACGCCACCGGCAGTGCGGGCGTCGACCCGGACGGCGTCCTGAACGTCGCCCTGCGCGACCTGCGGGCCGAGGTCGGCGACGCCACCGTGATCATGGCCGACACCTGCCTCGACGAGTTCACCGACCACGGCCACTGCGGCGTGCTCGACGACGAGGGCGGGGTCGACAACGACGCCACGCTCGCGGTCTACGCGCAGATGGCCGTGGCGCAGGCCGACGCGGGAGCGCACCTGCTCGGACCGAGCGGGATGATGGACGGCCAGGTGGGCGTCATCCGGGCCGCCCTCGACGCCGCGGGTCACCGCGACACCGGGATCCTCGCCTACACCGCCAAGTACGCCTCGGCGTTCTACGGGCCCTTCCGCGAGGCCGTCGACAGCCAGCTGCGCGGCGACCGCAAGACCTACCAGCAGGACGGCGGCAACATCCGCGAGTCGCTGCGCGAGCTCGCGCTCGACCTCGAGGAGGGCGCCGACCTGGTGATGGTCAAGCCCGCGATGGCCTACCTGGACGTGCTGCGGGCGGTGGCCGAGGTCTCCGACGTGCCGGTGGCCGCCTACCAGGTCTCGGGCGAGTACGCGATGGTCGAGGCGGCTGCGGCGAACGGCTGGCTCGACCGCGACCGGACGATCCTGGAGACGCTCACCGCGATCCGCCGGGCCGGCGCGGACGTCGTCCTCACCTACTGGGCGGTCGAGGTCGCCGCCCGGCTGGACCGCGACTAGGTCACGAGCGGGCCCACCTGGGCGTTCGTCCATCGACCTGCAGGTATGCTGCCGCCCCGCCGAAGCCCGAAGGCCGGCGCGACCTATCTGGTGGAGGAACTGCACGATGAGTAACGACCCGGCTCCCGGCGGCGAGCAGCAGCCCGGCTGGCACGGTCAGCAGCCTTATCCGGGGGGCTACGGCCAGCAGCAGCCGGAGCAGCCGACGTACGCGTCGTACCCGCCGCCGCCCGGGCAGCCCGCGGGCTACGGGCAGGCGGCGCAGCCGACCTGGCAGCAGCAGACCCCCGGCCAGCAGCGCTACCCGGGCTACCCGGCGGGGACGACCGGCATCCCGCCGCAGAACGAGGCGCCGAGCTTCTTCGGCGCGCTGTTCGACTTCGGCTTCAACTCGTTCGCGACCCCCGTCGTGATCAAGGTGCTCTACATCCTGGGCCTGGTGGGGATCGGGCTGGGCTACGTCGGGTTCGTCGTCACCGCGTTCGCCCAGAGCGCCGGTTACGGCCTCGTCGTGCTGTTGCTCGGCGCGGTCGCCGCGCTGTTCTACGTCATCTTCTTCCGCGTGTTCCTGGAGTTCTACTACGCGGTGGTGCGGATGTCGGAGGACATCCGGGCGATGCGCAACCGCTCCTGACCGGACGTGGACAGCGGGTACCGTGACCGCGTGAGCTCGGCCGGCGCGCCGCGGACGCGGCCGACGGGTACGGGCGAGGAGGTCGTGTGAGCATCCCGGGGGACGGGCGGGCGCCCGACGAGCGCGATCTGCCGGACCCGGCCCGGCCGTACCCCGGGCCGTCCCAGTACCCCGGTCCGTCCCCGTACTCGCAGGCTCCGGCCGGCGGTCCGGCGGATCCTGCGGCCGCGCCGCCGTACGTCTACAACCCGTACGGCAACTTCCCCTACCCCGCCTCGTACCCGTCGTCCCCCGCGGGGCTGGGCCCCGAGCAGGTGCTGCCGCCGCCCCGGCGGCCGGGATCGCTGCACCTGGCGTTGCTGCTGGTCGTCCTCTCGGCACTGCCGTACCTGCTGGTCGGGCTGCTCGCGGTGGTCGGCGCCGGGCAGGCCGCGGCCGCACTGCCGCCCGAAGACCTGGCGCAGATCCAGGAGCTGGGGGTCGACCTCGAGCAGCTCGTCCGCGTCACCGGCTTCGTGCTGGTGGCGACCGCCCTGGTGTACCTGCTGCTCGGGGTGCTCGCCTGGACGGGACGACGCTGGGCCCGCGGCCTGCTCGCCGCCGTGACCGCGGGGTTCGTCTTCATGGTCGCCACCTCCGCGGTCGCGGCGGGATCCCAGGGCCTGCCGATGGACGGCGGGAGCCTGCTCGTTCTCGGCGTTCCGTTGGTGCTCGCCCTGCTCGCCCTCGCGCTGATGTTCGGCTCGGCCGCCCGCGAATGGTTCGCGCGCCGCCGCTGATCGCACCTCACACCGGGCGTGCTGCGGGCCGGCCGTGTGCTGGGGAAGACTGGGGTCGTGAGCACGCCCCCCGTCGCCGAACTCGGCACTGACGTCTCCCGCGCCCTGTTCACCCGCGCCGCCGCCGTGATCCCCGGCGGGGTCAACTCGCCCGTCCGCGCCTTCACCTCGGTCGGCGGCACGCCGCGGTTCATGGCCTCGGCCCGCGGCCCGTGGCTCACCGACGCCGACGGCCACCGCTACGTGGACCTCATCTGCTCGTGGGGCCCGATGATCCTCGGCCACGCGCATCCCGCGGTCGTCGAGGCGGTCCGTGAGGCCGCGGGCGGCGGGCTGTCGTTCGGCGCGCCGACCTCGGCCGAGATCGAGCTCGCCGAGGAGATCATCGGGCGGGTCGCGCCGGTCGAGCAGGTGCGACTGGTCAACTCGGGCACCGAGGCGACGATGAGCGCCGTCCGGCTCGCCCGCGGGATCACCGGCCGGACCGGCGTCGTCAAGTTCGCCGGCTGCTACCACGGGCACGTCGACGCGCTGCTCGCCCAGGCCGGCTCGGGCGTCGCGACGCTCGGCCTGCCCACCAGCCCCGGGGTCACGGGTGCACAGGCCGCCGACACCATCGTGCTGCCCTACAACGACCTCGACGCCGTCCGCGCGGTGTTCGCGGCGCGCGGCGGCGAGATCGCCTGCGTGATCACCGAAGCGGCGGCGGGCAACATGGGCGCGATCGCCCCGCTCGCGGGCTTCAACGCCGGGCTCAAGGAGCTGTGCGCCGCCCACGGAGCTCTGCTGATCATGGACGAGGTGATGACCGGCTTCCGGGTCTCCCGCTCCGGCTGGTTCGGCGTGGAGGGGGTCGCGGGCGATCTCTACACGTTCGGGAAGGTCATGTCGGGCGGACTGCCGGCGGCGGCGTTCGGCGGGTCGGCGACGCTGATGGGCCACCTCGCCCCGGCCGGCCCGGTGTACCAGGCGGGGACGCTGTCGGGGAACCCGGTCGCGGTCGCCGCCGGTCTGGCCACGCTGCGGCACGCGGACGACGCCGTCTACGCGACTCTCGACGCGAACGCGGACCGGCTGACGCGGATGCTGGGCGACGCGCTGTCGGCCGAAGGTGTGCCGCACCGCGTGCAGCGGGCCGGGAACATGCTGTCGGTGTTCTTCACCGGCGACGAGGTGCACGACTACGCCGGGGCGCAGGCCGCGCAGACCTGGCGCTTCCCCCCGTTCTTCCACGCGCTGCTCGACCGCGGGGTCTACCCGCCGCCGAGCGCCTTCGAGGCGTGGTTCGTCTCCACGGCCCTGGACGACGACGCCTGGCAGACGATCGACGACGCCCTGCCCCACGCCGCGAAGGCGGCGGCCACGGCGATCTCGCCGACGGACGCGGCACAGTGACGGCCGTGCGCACGGTCGTGCACGTGCTGCGCCACGGCGAGGTGTACAACCCCGGCGGCATCCTCTACGGGCGCATCTCGGGGTTCCGGCTCTCCGAGAACGGCCGCGACCAGGCCGACATCGTCGCGAAGTCGCTCGCCGACGCCGACCTGACCGCCGTGCTCGCCTCACCGCTGCAGCGCGCGCAGGAGACCGCCGCGCCGGTCGCCGCCCAGCACGGCCTGGAGATCGTCACCGACGACCGGCTGATCGAGGCGGGCAACAGCTTCGAGGGGCAGCGGGTGTCCGTCGGCGACGGCGCGCTGCGCAACCCGCGCCACTGGTGGCTGCTGCGCGACCCCTTCACCCCCTCGTGGGGCGAGCCGTACCAGGAGATCGCGCAGCGGATGCTCGCCGTCGTGCACCGCGCCCGCGAGCTCGCTGCCGGGCACGAGGCGCTGTGCGTGAGCCACCAGCTGCCGATCTGGACGCTGCGTCGCTACGTCAGCGGTCAACATCTCTGGCACGACCCGCGCCGCCGCCAGTGCGCGCTCGCCTCGCTGACCTCGCTGGTGTTCGACGACGGCGAGCTGGTGCAGCTGCGCTACACCGAGCCCGCCGGACGCAGCGACCCCGCCCAGACCGGCGCATGACCACGACCATCTTCCGCAGGCTTGCTGCGCTGCTCGTCGCCGCGTTCCTGCTGACGGCCTGCAGCACCAGCAAGGACGCCGTGGAGACCGGCCAGGACTTCACCTTCGTCGCCCCGGGCGGGCAGACCATGATCGTCTACGACCCGCCGGAGAGCCGCGGTGCGTTGCGGCAACTGTCGGGGGAGAGCCTGCTGAACCCGGGCACGACCGTCGGGCTCGAGGACCTCACCGGCCGCGTCGTCGTGCTCAACATCTGGGGCTCCTGGTGCGGCCCGTGCCGCGCCGAGGCCCCGGACCTGGAGTTCGTCGCGCAGCAGACGGCCGCGGACGGGGTCTCGGTGCTGGGCGTCGACGTCCGCGACGACCGGAACGCCGCCGCCGACTTCATCCGCGACCGCGGGATCACCTACGACTCGGTCTTCGACCCGCCCGGCCGCACGCTCGCGGCCCTGCGCGGCTACCCGCGCAACACCGTGCCGTCGACGATCGTGCTCGACCGCCGGCATCGGGTGGCGGCGGTGTACCTGACGTCCATCCGCGTGCCCGAGCTCATCCCGCTGGTCCAGCGCCTCGCAGCCGAACCGGCCCCGTAGCCCGCGCGGCCGGTGATGCAGCCCACCCACGATCGGATCTACGCGTCGTAGAACCCGACGGGCGAAGTGTCGGTCCTGGCACCTACTCTCGTCTTCGATGGACCCCTCGACCACTCTCGCGGTCAGCGGCCCGCTGCTTGCAGCGGTGGCCGTGGCCGTGCTGGCGGGCGCGGTCAGCTTCGCGTCGCCGTGCGTGGTGCCGCTGGTCCCCGGCTACCTGGCCTACCTCGCCGGGCTGGTGGGGGCCGACGCGCCGCCCGCGACGCTCGAGGAGGCCCGCGGGCCGCGCAGCGGCCGGTGGCGGGTGGCCGGGGCAGCCGTGCTGTTCGTCGCCGGGTTCACGGCGGTGTTCGGCGCGATCCTCGTCGGCGTCGTGTGGGTGGCGGACGCGCTGGTCCGCAACGAGGCGCTGCTGCAGCGGGCCGGCGGGGTCGTGATGGTCGCGATGGGCCTCGCGTTCGTCGGGCTGGTGCCGTTCCTGCAGCGCGAGCGCCGCGTGCACTGGGTACCCCGCGCCGGGATCTGGGGTGCGCCGCTGCTCGGCGCGGTGTTCGGGTTGGGCTGGGTGCCGTGCGTCGGGCCGACGCTCGCGGGCGTCGTCGCCGTCGCCGCCGGCACCGGCGGCGGGTCGGTGCGGGGGGTCGTGCTCACCCTGGCCTACTGCGCCGGGCTCGGCCTGCCGTTCGTGGTGATCGCCCTCGGCGCCGCCCGGGCCGTGCGCGCGCTCGGCTGGCTGCGCCGGCACACGCGCGGGATCCAGGTCGGCGGGGGAGTGCTGCTCGTCACGGTCGGCCTGCTCCTGGTCAGCGGGCTGTGGGGCGGGCTGCTGGCGCAGCTCCAGGTGTCGGTCGCCGGCTTCACCCCGGTGTTGTAGGCGGCGCTCCGGATGACCACCACCGCACCGCCCACCGCCCCTCCGGACGAGAGCCCGCCGGCCCCGCCGCACGCGCTGTGGGCGCTGCTGCGCAACACCTGGCGGGGCCTCACGAGCATGCGCACCGCGCTGGTGCTGCTGTTCCTGCTCGCCGTCGCCGCGCTGCCGGGGGCGCTGCTCCCGCAGCGCTCGCTGAACCAGCGCCTGGTCACCCAGTACTTCACCGACCATCCAACGCTCGCCCCGTTGCTCGACGACCTCAAGTTCTTCGACGTCTTCGCCGCGCCCTGGTTCGCCGCCGTCTACCTGCTGCTGATGATCTCGCTGGTGGGCTGCCTGGTGCCGCGCACCGTCGAGCAGATCCGCGGGCTGCGCACCCCGCCGGTCGCCATCCCGCGCAACCTCTCCCGGCTCCCGCACGCCTTAACGACCACCCTGGACGAGCCGGCCGGCGACGTCGAGGCTCGGGTGCGCAGGCGGTTGCGGGGCTGGCAGGTCCGCTGGCGCGACGAACCCGGCCCTGATTCCGCCCACCCGGTCCGGACCGTGTCGGCCGAGCGGGGTCGC
Organism: Pseudonocardia charpentierae; assembly: GCF_031845345.1. NCBI lineage: Bacteria > Bacillati > Actinomycetota > Actinomycetes > Pseudonocardiales > Pseudonocardiaceae > Pseudonocardia > Pseudonocardia charpentierae. The sequence goes on from NZ_JAVREJ010000002.1 coordinate 39,660, forward strand.
ATGCACGAAGTCGGCAACCTCGTGTTCCACCTCAGCCTGCTCGGCCTGCTCGTCGCGTTCGCCGCCGGCAAGATGTTCGGCTACGAGGGCCAGGTGATCGTGCTGTCCGGCGGCGGGCAGTTCTGCAACACCGGCATCCTCGGGTACGACTCCTTCCGTGCCGGCCTGCGGGTCGACGGAACGGACCTGCAGCCGTTCTGCGTGCGCGTCGACGACTTCACCGCCACGTATGAGGCGACGGGGCAGCCCGCGAGCTTCACCGCCGGGATCGGCTACCAGACCGCGGCGGACCTCGCTGCCGGCACGGACGCCTGGCGGCCGACGACGATCGCGGTCAACCACCCGCTCCGCACCGACGGCAGCCGCCTCTACCTGCTCGGGCACGGCTACGCCCCGCGCTTCACCGTCACCTACCCGGACGGCCGGCAGCGGACCGGCGAGGTCCAGTGGCGGCCCGTCGACCAGACCACGCTGCTGTCGGAGGGTGCCACGAAGTTCGCCCGCCCCGGTGTGACGGACGAGGAGCAGCGCCGCACCAGCCAGCTCGCCGTCACCGGCCTGCTGGCGCCCACCAGCTCGGGCGGGCAGGTCGTGACCTCGGTGTTCCCGGCGCTGGACGACCCCGAGGTGGCCGTCGACGTGCTGCGGGGCGACCTCGGGCTGGACGACGGCCGCGGGCAGTCGATCTTCACGGTCGACCGGAGCAAGCTCGACACCGGCGAGCTGACGCGCGCGGCGCGAAAGAACATGCGGCCCGGCGACGAGATCACCCTGGACGACGGCACGCGCGTCCGCTTCGACGGCGTGCGCGACTGGGTGTCGCTGCAGGTCAGCCACGACCCCGCGCAGGTGTGGGTGCTGACCTCGGCGGTCTTCATGCTGACCGGGCTGATGCTGTCGCTGGCGGTGCGCCGCCGCCGGTTCTGGGTACGGCTCACCCCGACGGGTGCAGGCGAAACCCGGGTGGAGCTCGGCGGGCTGGCGCGCACGGACCGCGCGGGTTACGGCGAGGAGTTCGACCGCCTCACCGCGGCCGTGCTGGGTACGGATCCCGACGGACCCGGCGCAGACTCGGCCGGCATGGACATGCAGAAATCCCCGAAGACGGAGGACCGCCCGTGAACGACGTGGTGCTCGCCATGTACAGCGACCGGCTGTTCATGGCGGCGGTCGGGGTGTACGTGCTCGCGATGGCGCTGCACGCCGCCGAGTACGCCGCGCTCCGCTCGGCACAGCCGGCAGCAGCGCCGGCCGAGGCGGTCGCTGTCGGGGCGACGTCCGCGAGCCCGGGGGCGGCCGTCCCCGACGAAGGGCCCGGCGGTCCGGACCTGTCCGACGAGAGTGCCGCTCGTCCGCGCACCCGCGCCGACCGGCTCGGCGGGGCCGCGGTGAACCTGGTCGTGCTCGCGGCGCTGCTCCAGTTCGGGTCGATCGTCACCCGCGGGCTGGCCGCCGACCGCTGGCCGCTGGGGAACATGTACGAGTTCACCTCCGCCGTCTGCCTCGCGGCGGTGGTGACCTGGCTGGTCGTGCTGCGCAGGCTGCCGGCACTGCGCGCCGTCGCACTGTTCGTCCTGCTCCCGGTGGTGATCCTGCTTTTCCTGGGCGGCACGGTCCTCTACGCGCGGGCGGCGCCGGTGGTGCCGGCGCTGCGCTCGTACTGGCTGGTCGTGCACGTCACCACGATCACCGTGTCGTCCGGGCTGCTGCTGGTCCCGGGCGTCGCCAGCCTGCTCTTCCTGCTGCGCCGGTCGGGCCGGGGCGGGGCGCTGGTCGACCGCCTGCCGTCGGCCGCGACGCTGGACCGGCTGGCCTACCGCACCACGATCGTCGCCTTCCCGCTGTACACGTTCGGCGTGATCGCCGGGGCGATCTGGGCGGAGGCCGCGTGGGGCCGGTTCTGGGGCTGGGACCCCAAGGAGACCGTCGCGTTCGTCGCCTGGGTGGTCTACGCCGCCTACCTGCACGCCCGGGCCACAGCCGGCTGGCGCACCGGCCGCGCCGCGTGGATCAACGTCGCCGGGTGGGCGGTCGTGCTGTTCAACCTGTTCTTCATCAACATGGTGGTCGCGGGCCTGCACTCCTACGCCGGCATCTGAGCGGATGTGCCGTCCCATCTCTCGCGGTCCGTGACCATCGGCCCCCGGCTAGCCCATCGACCGACAGGGACGACGCGACTACCGTCGGATTCCGTGGGGGACAGCGTGCTGACCAAAAGGGAAAGGGCCTCTGCGGGGGGCCGGTCGTGACGCAGAGCGAGCCCGATCCGGAGCAGCCGGACGGGGCCGTGCGACGGTACGTGCGGGAGCAGTGGGACACCGACACCTCGGTACGCCGATCCCGGCGCCGCACCTCCTCGACGCTTCCTCCTTCGCCCGGACCCCGGTCGCCGGGGCCCCAGCACGCCACCCCGGCCGCCGGCCTGGGCGCCGTGCGACCCGCCCCGGAACCGGTCGACACCGAGCCGGGGACGGTCGAGCGGGCGGCCGGCCCGGACATCGTCCGCCCGGACGGCGCCGGCCCACACGTCGTCGCGGACCTGCCGCGCGTGCCCGAGGCGCGCAGCGCGAGCGACCACACGGCGCACCAGGCGCCCTGGACACCACCGCGCGGCGTCGGTCGCTGGGTCGATCCCGGCGCCGTGGCCGCCCAGGAGGCCCAGCGGGCCCGCAGCGGTGTGGTGAGCTCCGGGATCGACGGTCTCCCGACCGATCTCTCGTCGGCCCGGCTGCTGCGCCCCGCGAAGCGGCCGCCGCAGTCCGGCTGGCGGCGGCTGGTGTACGTGCTGTCCGGCAAGCTGATCAACCCGGGCGAGAGCCCCGCCGACATCCACCGCCGCGAGCTCATCGCGCGGATCAACGCCCCGCTCCTCGGCTGCCACAAGATCGCGTTGCTGAGCCTCAAGGGCGGCGTCGGCAAGACCACGATGACCGCGACGCTGGGCGCCTCCTTCGCGTCGCTGCGCGGCGACCGGGTCGTGGCCGTCGACGCGAACCCGGACCGCGGCACGCTCAGCCAGAAGATTCCGCTGGAGACCAGCGCCACGGTGCGGCACCTACTGCGCGACGCCCAGCGCGTGCGGCGCTACACCGACGTCCGTGCCTACACCTCGCAGGGCGCGTCGCGGCTGGAGGTGCTCGCCAGCGAGCAGGACCCCGCGGTGTCCGTGGCCTTCAGCGAAGACGACTACCGACGCACGGTGAACCTGCTCGAGCACTTCTACAACATGGTGCTCACCGACTGCGGCACCGGCCTGATGCACTCGGCGATGTACGGGGTGCTGGGCGTGGCGGACCAGATCGTGGTGGTCTCGTCGGGCTCGATCGACGGTGCCCGCAGCGCCAGCGCCACCATGGACTGGCTCGACGCGCACGGGCACGGCGACCTGGTCCGCAACGCGGTCGTAGTGATCAACTGTGTGAGCCGGTCGGCGGGCGGGGTGGACCTGGACCGGGTCGCGGAGCACTTCGCGGGCCGGTGCCGGGCGGTGGTGCGGATCCCGTTCGACCCGCACCTGCAGGAGGGGGCCGAGGTGGACCTGGACCGCCTCGACCCGCGCACGCGGCTGGGCCTGCTCGAGTTGGCGGCCGAGGTCGCCGACGCGTTCCCCTCCTGAGGATCTACACGGTCGGGGGGTCGTCGCGCCGCTTGACCTTCTCGTCGAGTTGCCGCAGGAAGTCGGGGTCGTCGTCCGGGCCGCTGACCCGCGGCCGGCCTGCACCCGGGGGCTGTGGCCGCCGGGCGACCGGGGGAGCGTCGCTGCGGGACGAGTTCATCGCCTTCCACAGCACCAGTGCGATGATCGCGGCGCCGACGAACGCGATGAGGAACAGCATCGGTACCACCTCCGACGTCGAGATTAGCCGAGGCGTCGGCGACGGGGTGTGAAGTCCACCCGGTCACCCGACACGACGCTGTGCGCAGGGGCCGGACGAGGGTGGATGGTCAGCGGGTGGTCTGGGGCAGTGCCTCGCTCGTCAGGCTCGCGAGCATGTTGCGGACCTCGGACTCGCGGAACCGGCGGTGCCCGCCGGGGGTGCGGATCGAGCCGATGCGGCCGGCCGAGGCCCACCGGGTGACGGTCTTCGGGTCGACGCGGAAGAGGCTCGCGACCTCGCCGGGGGTGAGCAGGTGCTCCGCGCCGTCCGTCGGGGCCGGCTGGGTGGGGGTGACCATGGTGTCTCCCGTGTGCGTCGATGGAGCAGCAACGTGGATGTTCCCGGCCATCGTGACACCGGGGATGCCAGGTACTCGAACGGTTGTGTAGAGGTAAAGAGAACTTAAAGGACGAATCGGACGCGGACGGTGAGCGCCGGCGACGCCGTACGCTCGTCCGTATGAGCGCCCCCACCGACCCGCGGGCGAGCCGACCTGCCCGCGAGCCGGGCATGGCCGCCACCCTGGCTCTCTACACCCTGGCCCGGCTCGGCCTGCTCGCGCTGATCGCCGGCCTGCTGCTCCTGGCCGGCACTCCTGTTCTCATCGCCCTGCTCGTGGCACTGATCGTCGCGCTGCCGCTGTCGATGCTGGTGTTCCGCGGGCTGCGGGCCCGGCTGGACGTCGCGCTCGCCACGTCCCGGGCCCGACGCACCACGGAGCGGTCGGCGCTGCGGGCGAGGCTACGCGGCGACGAGCCCGACACCGCGTCAGGCGATCGGCCCGAGAGCCAGTCCGACCCCCGTGGTGACTGACCAGGCCAGCAGGAGCAGGCCCGTGTCGCCGAGCACGCGCACCAGGCGGCGTCCGTCCGCACCGCCGAGCACGCGGCGGGTCACGGCGGCGGCCAGCGGTAGCGCGAGCAGTCCGAGCAGCATCGGCCAGCTGCGGATCCCGGCCAGCGCCGAGAGGCCCAGCGGCAGCAGGACGCACGCGACGTAGAGGCGTCGGGTGTCGGTGTCGCCGAGCGCGACCGCCAACGTCCGCTTGCCGGCAGCCGTGTCGCCGTCGATGTCGCGCAGGTTGTTGACCACCAGCACGGCACAGGCGAGCAGGCCGACTCCCGCGGCACCGACGATCGCGAGCGGGCTCACCGTGCCGCTCTGCGTCAGCGCCGTCCCGAGCACCGCGACCGGCCCGAAGAACACGAAGACGGCCACCTCGCCGAGCCCGGCGTAGCCGTAGGGTCGCCGCCCGCCCGTGTAGAACCAGGCCCCGGCGATGCACACGGCGCCGACGGCCACGAGCCACCACTGCCGCGTCAGCGACACGAGCGTCAGCCCGGCGAGGGCGGCGATCGAGAAGCACAGGAACGCCGCGTTCCACACCGCCGCCGGCACGGCCAGCCGCGACCCGACCAGCCGCACCGGGCCGACCCGATCGTCGTCCGTGCCGCGGATGCCGTCGGAGTAGTCGTTGGCGTAGTTGACGCCGATCACCAGCGCGACGGCGACGACCAGCGCGAGCAGCGCCCGTCCCGGTTGCACCGCTCCGCCGCCGACCGCCGCGCCGGTGCCGACCAGCACCGGGGAGATCGCGGTCGGCAGCGTCCGTGGCCGCGCTCCCGCGACCCACTGTCCGACACTCGCCACCCGACGAGGTTATCCAGAACAGCCGGGCAGGTGACGCGGCCACTGCTGGGGAGGCACCGCCGAGGCCGGGAGGAACTCGCCGGCCCCGACCCGCAGCCAGGCGCCGGTCGCGCACTGGAGCGGCACCGCCGCCCCCTCCGCGGCGAGCCCGACGACCGGCGCCTTCGGATCCGGTGCCTCGTGCAGCTCCACCCGGTCGTGGACCCGGACGGTGCCCAGCGGGCTGTCGCCGGTCCACAGGTAGTCGACCTCGACCCAGGCGTTGTCCTTGAGTCCGAGCGCGTCCCAGAACAAGCCGTCGGCCAGGTCGATGCCCGCGGGATTGACCACCTTCCGGCCGAACTGGTCCTTCCCACCGTGGTAGCCGTTCTGCTTCGCGGCCTGTGACTGCGGCACTCCGCGGGGCAGGTCGCGCCATTCCTGGCGCCTCTTGGGGGCGTTCCAGTAGTCGTCGCGGGTGTTCCACGGGCCGACGTCCCACACCGGCGCGAACGCGCAGCGGCCGGTCGGCGCGCACACCTTCACCGTGTAGTCGCTGGTGTTGCGCGGCGCGAGCGCTCGTCGCGAGGGCAGGGCGACGAACAGGTCCCGCTTGGTGATCACGTGGCCGTTCGCGGTCGTGCCGCCGACGAGGCCCTCGCGCGTCGCGAACACCCGGTAACGCTTCGGGTCCTCCTGGACGGCGGTGGCGGCCGGGCCGGCCGCGGGCCGGGCCGTCAGGGTCAGGTTCCGGACGACCGGGCCCGGGTCCGCCGCATCCTGGACGGGGCCGAGCACGAGGCGCGCCTGCACCTGGACGACGGGTACGGGCAGCGCAGCGGTCAGGATGGGGGCGCCCGCCGATGGCTCGGCGGGTTCCCACTCGGTCCATCCGCCGCCCGGACGCAGTCCGCGGACGTCCAGCGAGGCCGTGGCGCCGCTGGTTCCTGGCGCGAGAGTCAGCACCGCGTCGACCCGGTCGACGGGTACGTCCAGGGACCGGGCGGGCAGGGTCAGCAGACCGGGGGCGCCCGCGTCGCCGTGGCCGTCGGCTCGTGCGGTGCCCACCTGCGCGCGGTCCGGGCTGAGCTGCGCCGTTCCGCCGGACACCGTGACCCCCGCGGCCTCGCCGGCGAGCGGCGGGGACCAGCTGATCGTGTCGGCCGGGGCGGCGTCCGCGGTGGACGATCCCACGACCGTCGTCGCCACGACGAGCACTCCGGCGAGGAGCGCCCCTGCCGTCTGCATCGTCGCTCACTCCCCGGGTCGGTCGTCGTCCACGGCGAAGGACATCGCACCCTCGGGGGTCCTGCAAGTACGGAGAGTGAGCAGTACCGGAACGGGTGGTCCGAGGTCCCGCGGCGCACCACAAGAGCCCGTTCGAAACATCACATCGGGCGGCTTGACGCTCGTCGTCGGGGGTATCTCGCGAGCGCCGGCCGACCTCGTGCGGCGGTTCCCCGGAATTTCGAAATTTTGTTGCACCCTGGTTACGCTGCGGTTACCGTCGGAGCGACCCGTCCATCGGGGCCCGAACCCGGTCAGACCCCGGCGTGGCCCGAGGGAGTGCTGCGATGGACCTCGTCTCGGTCGACGGACTTCCGCCCCGGTACCGCCTGTCGGCCTGGCAGGAGCTCGTGTCACGCGCGTTCGTGCCCGTCGAGGTCACCGGCGATCCGCACGCTCTGTTCCGCGGCCGGATCGAGTCGACCGAGCTCGGCCCGCTGCGGGTGTCCGAGGTGACGTCCGACGTCCAGCGGGTCCGGCGGACGCCGCAGGTGATCTCGTCGAGCGACCCGCAGTGCTACCTGATCACGATGGCGTTGCGCGAGGACGCCGTCGTCGTGCAGGACGGCCGGAAGGCCGCACTGACGCCCGGCGACATCACCATCTGCGACACCACCCGGCCCTACGAGTTCGCCTCCCGTGCGCCGTTCCGGGCTCTGGTGATCACCTGCCCGAGGCGCTTCATGCGGCTGACGTCCCGGGACGTCCAGCGGTTGACCGCGACCAGTTTCTCCGGACGGCGCGGCGTCGGCGCCCTGGTGTCACCGTTCCTGTCCGGGCTCCTGGCGCGGCTGGCCGACTGCGACGGGTGCAGCGTCGTCCACCTCGCCGACAACGTCATCGACCTCCTCCGGACGATGTTCGAACAGAACCTGCGGAATGCGGAGCCGGTGCCGGATCTCCGGCAGGGCCTTCTGACGCGGGCCCTGCGGTTCGTCGAGGACAACCTGCACGACCCCGCCCTGGGCCCGGCGGCGATCGCCGCGTCGCTGCACATCTCGACCCGGTACCTGCACAAGCTGTTCGAGGCCGAGGGCACCACGGCCTGTGCGTGGATCCGTGCCCGGCGGCTCGAGCACTGCCGCCGCGACCTCGCCGATCCGGCTCTGGCCGCGCGGTCGGTGAGCGCCGTGGGCGCGCGGTGGGGCCTTCCCGACGCGTCGCGCTTCAGCCGCCTGTTCCGGGAGGCGTTCCAGGTCAGTCCGCGCGAATACCGCCTGCACCACGGCGACCGCCTGTCCCTCGCAGCACGAGGCGCGTGATCGTCCCGGGCGGCGAGGAGCACCGTGCGTCGTCGGCTCATCGCTGTTCCCTCACGGACAAGACCGCGCCCGCGACATCTGGTGCCCTCGAGATGATCCGCTCGTGCAGAGAGGTCGAGGGATCCCGATGGTCGACAGGTCCGTTCACGCGCCGCCCCGCACGAAGGCCGACGAGGTCTACGGCAAGCTGCGCTCCGACGTCCTCGCGGGGAGGCGGGAGCCGGGATCGCGGCTGCCGTTCGCCGAGCTGTGCGCTCGCTACCAGGCGAGTGCGGGTGTGGTGCGGGAGGGGCTGTCCCGCCTGGCCGAGGAGGGCCTCGTCGTCGCCACGCCGCAGCGTGGTTTCCGGGTCATCCCGCTCACCGCGGACGACCTGCGCGACCTGACGGAGGTGCGCCTGCTCAACGAGACGCTCGCCCTCCGCTCGGCCGTCGTCGAGGGCGACTCCGCGTGGGAGTCGCGGATCGTGCAGGCCCACGGCCGACTCGAGCGGACCCCGCAGACCGGGGCGGCCGACCCGGCCCTGATGGACGACGCGTGGGTCACGGCGCACAACGCCTTCCACGCCGCCCTTCTGAGCGGTTGCCGCAACCGGCGGTTGCTCTCGATCGCGCTCTCGATGCGGGACGCCTCCGTCCTCTACCAGCGCTGGACCCTGTCGATCGGGCAGGACACAGACCGGGACGCGCCGGCCGAACACCGCGAGATGCTCGACGCCGCACTCGCCCGCGACCCGGAGCGCGCCGTCGCTGCGTTGCGCGCCCACGTCGGCCGGACCACCGACGTGCTGTTGGCCGCCCTCGAGCGGCTGCCCGCAGACGCAGGCGCGTAGCCTCAGGAGGCCCTGGCCGTGCTCGGGGCGGGTACGTCGGCCGGCACCACCGTCTGCCGCTGCGCTCCGAGGCCGTCGATCTCGAGGTCGACGACGTCGCCGTCGGTCAGGTACGGGTAGCGGCCGGAGAGGGCGACCCCCTGCGGAGTGCCGGTGTTGATGAGGTCGCCGGGCTCCAGGACGAGGTACCGGCTCAGATCCCAGACGAGGTGGTGCACGGAGAAGATCATGTCGGCGGTGCTGGAGTCCTGGCGGGGCTCCCCGTTGACCCAGGAGCGCAGGCCGAGGCGCTGCGGATCGACCTCGTCGGCCGGCACCAGGTACGGGCCGAGCGGATTGAACGTCTCGCAGCACTTCCCCTTCGACCACTGCCCTCCGGAGACCTCGGTCTGGAAGGCGCGCTCGGAGACGTCGTGCGAGACGGTGTACCCGGCGATGACGTCCGCCGCCTCCTCGGGCGAGGCCAGGTACCGGGCCCGGCGCCGCGCTGAGGTCGAAGACCCGCCCGCCCTCCTCGACGGCCGGCCGTTCGGCACCCGGCTCTCCCACGCGCAGCAATCGCATTCCCGGCCTCCGGGTCGTCAGTGTGTGAAGGGGCGTTCGAGCGTCGTGGCAGGGTCGAGCTCGACGCCGAAGCCCGGCTTGTCGGACAGCCTCAGGCGTCCTCGCTCGGGGACCGGTTCCCCGGCGAGCAGCGGCGAGAACATGGGAACGACCTCGCTGGGCACCGGATGCATCATCAGGAACTCGGCGAACGGGCTGTTGTGCTGCGTGATCACGAAGTGGTACGAGTACACGCTCGACCCGTGCGGGACGACCAGCTTGCCGTGGGCGTCGGCGAGCGCGGAGATCCGTCGCAGCTCGGTGATCCCGCCGCACCACCCGACGTCCGGCTGCAGGATGTCGCAGCAGCCCATGTCGAGCAGCAGCCGGAAGCCCCAGCGGGTGGCCTCGTGCTCCCCGGTCGTGATCAGCATCTGCGCGGGCGCCCGTCGCCGCAGCTCGGCGTAGCCCCAGTAGTCGTCGGGGAGCAGCGCCTCCTCGATCCACCTGAGCCCGTACTCCGCCCCGCGGTGGGCCAGCCTGGTGGCGTAGTCGAGGTCCAGCGACATCCAGCAGTCGAACATCAGCCAGAAGTCGTCACCCACCCGCTCCCGCATGGTGCGCAGGGTCTCGATGTTGCGGGTGAGCCCCTCCTCGCGCTCCGCGGGGCCGTGCTGCAGCGGCATCTTCCCGCCGATGAACCCCATCTCCTTGGCGAGGTCGGGTCGGGCGCCGGTGGCGTAGAAGACCAGCTCGTCGCGGACCGCCCCGCCGAGGAGGTGGTACACGGGTTCCTGCCGCACCTGCCCGAGCAAGTCCCACAGCGCGAGGTCGACGCCGCTGATGGTGTTGAGCACGATGCCCTTGCGCCCGTAGTAGAGCGTCGACAGGTACATCTGGTCCCACATCTTCTCGATGTCGGTGACCGGTCGGCCCTCGATGAACCGCGCGAGGTGGTTCTCGACGATCCACGCGCCGAGCTCGCCGCCGGTGGTCACCGCGAACCCGGTGGCGCCGTCGTCGGTCTCGACCTCGACGACGAGTGTGCCGAGCACGTTGATGCCGAAGGACTGGCGGCTCTGCCGGTACTCCGGGTACTTCGCCATGGGTGTGGCGATGTGGTCGTCGATCCAGTGGCCCGACGACTGGTCGTGGTAGTCCGCGCCGCCGCCGCGGACCACCGACGCGCGCACGTGCCGGATCCGCGGCACGCTCATCCGCCCGCGCCCCTCGGTCCCTGCGGGAAGACCACGATCTTGCTGGCGTGGAGGTCGCCCGAGGCGAGCCGGGCGAAGGCCTCCGGCGCATCGTCGAGCCCCACGCGGTCGTCGATGAGGTGCGCCAGGCCCTCGGGTCGCGACGCCACCCACTCCGCGGTCTCGCGGAACTCCCTCGACGGGTAGGTGAACGAGCCGATGATCGACCGCTCGAACGTGGTCACGTCGAACGCGGCGAGCGTCAGCTCACGGGACCCCATCCCGACCAGCACGATCCGGGCTCCGAGGGACGAGGCGCGCAGGGCGTCGCCCACCGTCCGGCTGGTCCCGACGGCGTCGAGCACCGCCGTCGCCGGCCGGCCGAGCGCGTCCTGGACCTGGTCGGCGAGATCACCGGTCGTCGGGTCGATCGTGGCGAAGCCCAGCTTCTCCACGAGTCGGCGCCGCGCGGTGCCCGGCTCCGAGACCACCACCTGCTCCGCTCCGAGGCGGCGAGCGGCCAGGGCGCACGCCTGCCCGATCGGGCCGCCACCGATGACCAGCACGGTGTCGTCGGGCGCGACACCTCCGCTGCGTGTGGCGTGGTACCCGACCGAGAGCGGTTCGACGAGGGACCCCCACTCCTCCGGCATGCCGTCCGGCAGCACGACGACGTTGCGGGCGGGCGCCAGCATCAGCTCGGCGAACGCCGACTCGATCTCCCTGTCGACGCCGATCACCTTCCGGCGCGGGCACAGCTGCTCGCTCCCGGCGGCGCACTGCGCGCACTCGCCGCAGCCGATCACCGGGTTCACGGTCGCGACCCGGCCCGGTTCACGGCCGTCGCCGGCGGCGTCCGCGCCCACGGCGACGATCCTGCCCACCGTCTCGTGGCCCATGACCTGACCGGGGTGCCGCCGCTTGTTCTCTCCCGTGTAGCCGTGCAGGTCTGACCCGCAGATCCCGGTCGCGGTGATGCGGAGCAGCACCTCGCCCGGACCCGGCTGCGGATCGGGACGCTCTTCGACGCCGATGTCGTTCGGGCCGTGGTAGACGAGGGCGCGCATGTGTCCGTCCGCCTCACGAACCGTCGGCGAGGGGTGAGGGTCCGAGCTCGCGCAGCAGGTCGTTCATCGCGCTGTAGGCCTTGTTCCGGTACGCGATGAGCGCATCCCGCTTCTCCGGGTCGAGCTCGAGGAAGCCCGATCCGGACTTGACGCCGAACCTGCCCTGGGCGACGAGGTCGGTGAGGACCTTGGGCGCCGCGAGGCGCTCGCCGAAGGCCTGCTCGAGGGTCTTGAAGGAGTCGGCGTAGACGTCGAGGCCCGCCATGTCCGCGATCGCGAACGGACCGAAGAAGGGCAGCCGGAAGCCGAAGGTGCTCGTGACGATCGTGTCCACGGCGGTGGCGTCGGCAACGCCCTCCTCCACGATCGCCATGGCTTCATTCAGCAGCACGTACTGCAGGCGGTTCAGGACGAAGCCCGGTACGTCGGCGACCTGCGCGCTGCGCCGGCCGGCCCGCGCCAGCATCCGCTCGACGACGGGGATGACGCTGGGATCGGTCTGTTCCCCGGCCACGATCTCGACTCCCGGGATGAACGGCGCGGGGTTGCTCCAGTGCACGGTGAGGAACCGGCTCGGATCCTTCAGCCCCTCCGCGAGCACGTGGACCGGGATGGTCGACGTGTTGGTCCCGATGATCGTGCCCGGCCGGGCCGCAGCCTCGACCCTGGCAAGGACGTCCCGCTTGATCCCGGGAACCTCGGGGACCGCTTCCTCGACGAAGTCGACGTCGGCGACCGCCTCCTCGATCGACGGCGCCACGTGCAGGTTCTCGCGGATCCGGTCGGTGCTGCCGGGAGGGAAGAGGCCTTGCGCCTGGAACTGCTCGGCCTCGGCCAGCAGGCGCTCGTGCGCCTTCCGCGTCGCGTCGGCGTCGACGTCGGCGAGCCGGACCTGGAAGCCCGCGTTGGCGAGCGACTGGGCGATCCCGCCACCCATGTATCCCGCCCCCACCTGGGCAACCTTGTTGATCTCCACCTCGACGCGTCCCTTCTCGCTGAAGCAGGGTCGGGCCACGCTAACCAGCCGACGAGGGGCCGGGCCGGTCTTCGGGCAGCCGCACCGGCGGATGTGCGCTGCCCGTCCATGACTGTTCCGTCACCGACAAGACCACGCGGTGCCCGGGGTGATGCCCTGTGGCCGGCCCACCCGGGCCACGCCGGTTGCTTCTCGTTCACCTGCCCGGAAGGAGACGGCTCCGATGACCGCCGTTCCGTACACGGCCGAGAATTGGCCGATCGCGGCCGCGATGCTCCCGTTCGGGAGCACGGACTCCCACGGCGGACCGATCCAGGACGCCGATCCGGAGGAATGGGCCAGGCACCTGCGGCTGGTGCGGCGGATCGGCTTCACCGAGGTCGACCCCACCGACACGTGGGTCCGGGTCGGCGACCTCGACGCGGGGCGGCTGGAGGAGTTCCGGGGCGTGCTGGGCGACGTCGGACTCACGGTCCCCGCCATCTCCACGTCCCGCCGGAGCGTGATGGACCCCGCGCACGGGGAGGAGAACCTCGCCTACAGCCACCGGCTGCTGGACGCGGCGGCCGAGCTGGGTGTGCCGATGGTGAGCTTCGGCTTCTTCCAGGCGTTCACCCCGGCCCAGCGGCAGGTTCTGTGGTTCTGGCTGGCCGAGGGATGGCACGACGACGAGTCGGCGGAGGCCCGGAGCCGCGCCGCCTCGCTGATCCGCGAGCTGGCGGAGCACGCCGCCGGCAACGGGCAGCAGATCACCCTGGAGATGTACGAGGACACCTACGTCGGCACCTGCGACGGCGCGGTGAAGTTCCTCGAGGAGGTCGGCCACGACGCCTGCGGGCTGAACCCCGACCTGGGCAACTTCATCCGCCTCCACCGCCCGATCGAGCCGGTGCAGGACATGCTCGACAAGGTGCTGCCGTACAGCAACTACTGGCACGTCAAGAACTACGCGCGCGACGAGGACCCGGCCACCGGCCAGGTGATGACCTTCCCCGTCCCGATGGAGTTCGGACTGATCAACTACCGGGCGGCGATCGCTCAGGCGCTCGACCTCGGTTTCCGCGGCGCGTTCCTGTGCGAGCACTACGGCAACGACGCGATCACCGTGATCGGCCGGAACCGGGCCTACGTCCGGGAACTCCTCGCCCAGCTCCTCGACTGACCTCGAGCCGTTGCCTCCCGAAAGGAGCGACATGACGTCCGCCGCCACCGCTTCGACATCATCACGCCTGCCGGACCGCCGCACCGCGGTCGTGACCGGGGCCGGCGGGCCGGCCGGGATCGGCCGGGTGACGGCCCAGGTGCTGGCCGAGAGCGGGTGGGCGGTCGCGCTGGTCGACATCAACGCCGACGGCCTGTCCGCCGTCGAGGCCGAACTGCGCGGTGCCGGGCACGAGGACCTGCTGGCCGTGACGGCCGACATCGCCTCCGAATCCTCGGTGAACGAGGCGTTCGACCGGATCGACGGCGCGCTTCCCCCGGTCGTGGGCCTGGTCAACCTGGCCGGCATCGCCTGCCCGACCCCGCTGCACGAGTGCGACCTGAAGGAGTTCGAGCGGGTGATGGCGGTGAACGTCACCGGGTCGTTCCTCATGCTCAGGGCGGCCGCCGCCCGGATGATCCCGCAGGGCGTCGGCCGGATCGTCAACACGTCGTCGATCACCGCCTTCGACGGGGGCGGGACCTTCTCCAAGGGCGTCTACGCCACGGCGAAGGCCGCCGTGATCGGGATGTGTCGTGGGGGTGCCCGGGAGCTCGGGCCGTTCGGGATCACCGTGAACGTCCTGGCGCCCGGGCCGATCGACACCGAGATCATGGGCGGCCGGCTGACCGACGAGCGCAAGGCGTCGATGTCCGAAGGCATCCCCCTCGGCCGGGTCGGCCAGCCCGAGGAGATCGCCGCCACCGTGGCGTTCCTGCTCTCCGACGGCGGCGGCTACCTGAACGGCTCGACCATCCAGATCGACGGCGGGAAGCACATGCACTGACGCGGGAAGACCGCGTGCTCACTGAGCGAGGAGACATCGATGTCTGAGGTCAGCGGTGCCGAGGGCACCCGACGACGTCATGAGCTGAGCGAGGCGGCGACGAAGAAGGTCTTCCGCCGCCTGATTCCGTTCCTCCTGCTCATGTACATCATCGCGTTCCTGGACCGCAGCAACGTCTCCTTCGCGCAGAAGGAGTTCGAGGTCGACTTCGGGATCAGCGCCTCGGCCTACGCCTTCGGCGCGGGGCTGTTCTTCGTCGGATACGCCGTGTTCGAGATCCCGAGCAACATCCTGCTGCACAAGGTCGGGGCGCGATGGTGGCTGGCCCGCATCATGGTCAGCTGGGGGCTCGTCTCCGCCGCCTTCGTCTTCGTGCAGGGCCCGACCAGCTTCTACATCCTGCGGTTCCTGCTGGGAGTCACGGAGGCCGGCTTCTTCCCCGGGGTCATCCTGTATCTGACCTACTGGATTCCCGCCCGGCACCTCAGCCGTGCCCGCGGCTACTTCTACATGGGAATCGCGATCGCCGGCATCCTGGGCAACCCGCTGTCCGGTGGGCTGCTCGAGCTCGACGGCGTCCTCGGGTGGCGGGGAATCCAGTGGATGTTCCTGGTCGAGGGCCTGCTGGCGGTGGTGGTCGGTGTCTGGGCCTACTTCTACCTCACCGACAGGCCCAAGGACGCGACGTGGCTGCCCTCGGACGAGCGGCAGGCCCTGATGGAGACGGTCGAGGCCGAGGACACCGCGAAGGCCGAGGGGCACGGCCCGCAGAAGGTGCTCGCGGCGCTCGGGAACTGGCGGGTCTGGTACTTCGCGCTGATCTACTTCTGCATCCAGATCGCCGTGTACGGGGTCACCTTCTTCCTCCCCACCCAGGTCACTGCCATCACCGGGCAGAAGCTCGGGTTCCAGGCCTCGCTGGTCACCGCCATCCCCTGGGTGTTCGCTCTGCTCGGGGTGGCGTTCTTCCCCGGGCTGGCCGACCGCACCCGCAAGCACCGGCCGATCGGCTGCGCGCTGCTGCTGGCCACTGCCGTGGGGATCTTCGTCTCCGGCGCGCTGAGCGGCACTCCGGTCCTGGCGATCGCCGGGCTCTCCCTGGCGGCGATCGGGTTCGTGTCCATGCAGCCGATCTTCTGGACGCTGCCGACCGAGTACATGACCGGGTATGCCGCCGCAGCCGGGATCGGCTTGATCAACTCGCTCGGCAATCTGGGCGGTTTCCTGGCGCCGAACATGCGTGACTACTTCGACAAGAGCGTCGGCGGCAACGCGGGTCTCTACTCGCTCGCCGTAGCGGCGATCCTCGGCGCGGCGCTGTTCGCTCTCACGGCCGTGTTCAAGAAGGCCAACGAGATCGAGGCGGGCCACCTCGACGAGGTCGACTCCGCCGCCGACATCCGCGGTCACTGAGGCAGCCATGACGAACCCCGGCGTGGATCTGGCCGCGCTCCCACCGTTGCGGGTGGTGCCTGATGCGCGGTGGCGGATCAGGGAGGCGCTCGCCGGTGCGGGTCGTCGGATCGCGGTGTTCGACGACGACCCGACCGGGTCGCAGACGGTGCATGACGTGGCCGTGGTGACCGTGTTCGACCCCGAGGAGATCGCCGCCGGTCTGGACGGGCCGGGCTCGACGTGTTTCATCCTGACCAACACCCGCAGCATGGACGAGACCGACGCGGTCGCGCTCAACACCCGGGTCGGTCGCACGGTGTTCGAGCTGGGCCGCCGCCTCGACGCACCCATCGACGTGATCAGTCGCAGCGACTCCACCCTGCGCGGGCACGTCATCGCCGAAGTGAGCGCGCTGGACGCGGTCCGCCGCGAAGTCCTGGGCCGCGGGTTCGACGGGGTGCTGCTGATCCCGGCGTTCCTCGAGGCCGGCCGCTTCACCGCCGGCGATGTGCACTGGGCGCGGGTCGACGGCGAGCCGACACCGGTCGGCGAGACGGAGTTCGCCCGCGACGCCACCTTCGGCTTCACCGCCTCGGACCTGCGGGAGTTCGTCGCCGAGAAAAGCCGCGGCACCATCGCACCGGGCCAGGTGCACAGCCTCACGCTGGACGACATCCGCCGCGGCGGATCACAACGGGTCGCCGAGATCCTCGCCGGGGTGACCGACGGCGCGTTCGTCGTGGTCAACGCCGTCGACTACGCCGACCTCGACGTCGTCGTCCTCGGCCTGCTCGAGCCGCAGGTGGCCGGAAAAGCGTTCCTGTACCGGACCGGGCCGTCGTTTCCGCAAGCCCTGGCCGGGCTGGACCCCCGACCCCCGCTCACGGCGTCCGACATCTGGCCCGCGGACCGACCGGGCGGGCACGGGCTGGTCGTGGTCGGCTCGCACGTCGGGTTGACCAGCCGCCAGGTGGCCGTCGCGCAGGAACGGGGCGGCATCGTCGAGGTCGAGCTGGACGTGCCCGCGGTCGCCGACCCGACGCGTCGGGACGCCCACGTCGCCGAGGTCACGGCCCGGGTGGTGGACGCGCTGGCCGGGTCGGATGTGCTGCTGTTCACCAGCCGGACCCTGCTGCGCGACACCGACCCCGCCGCCAGCCTGGACATCGCCCGGCAGGTCTCCACCGCGGTCATCACCGTCGTCCGCGGCGCCGTCGCGGGTTCTGCCTCGGGGTCGGGGCCGGCGTGGGTGGTGGCCAAGGGTGGGATCACCTCTCACGACGTCGCCGTCCGCGGCCTGGGCATCCGCCGCGCCACCGTCCTGGGCCAGCTCCTGCCCGGGCTGGTGTCGGTGTTCCAACCCGTCGAAGCCCTACCGGAAGTGGTCGGGGTCCCCTACGTGGTGTTCGCCGGCAACGTCGGCGACGAGAACACCCTGGCCTACGTGATCGACCTGTTCAGCGGAAGGACCGCACAGTGACCGAGAACGATGCGGGACCGCGGGTGGGGTGGGTCGGTCTGGGTGCGATGGGCTCCCCGATGGCGGGATGTCTGGCCCGGGCGGGGTTCGCCGTCACCGCCTACGACATCGACCCCGCCCGCGCCCACGCGTTGGCCGTGGACGGGGTGGCCCCGGCGACGTCGATCCGCGAGGCGGCCGCCGGCAGCGACGTGTTGGGTGTCATGGTCGCCACCCCCGACCAGGTCGAGAGTGTGCTGTTCGGCGACGACGCCGCGGCGGACGCGCTCCCGGCCGGCGCGGTGGTCGTGGTGATGGCGACGGTCGGGCCGGCCCCGGTCCGGCGGTGGGCGCAGCGGTTGGGGCGGCAGCAGGTCGACCTGGTCGACGCCCCGGTCTCCGGCGGCGCCGCCCGCGCCGGTGCCGGGCATCTGCTCATCATGGTCGGCGGCACACAGACGGCCGTCGAGCGGGTGCGACCGCTGCTCGACGCGATGGCCCGCACCGCACCGCACGTCGGGACCGCGCCGGGCGACGGGCAGAAGGTCAAGCTCGTCAACCAGCTGCTGTGCGGGGTGCACATCGCCGCCGCCGCCGAAGCACTCGCCTTCGCCGAGACCCTCGACCTCGACCCCGCCGCCACCTGGGAAGTCCTCCGCGGTGGCGCGGCCGCGTCGTTCATGCTCGACGACCGCGGCGCCCGGATGGTGCACGGCACCGACGAGGTGAAGAGCGCGCTCGACATCTTCGTCAAGGACATGGCGCTGGTCACCGACGCCGCCCGTGCCGGCGGTTTCACCGCGCCGCTCGCCGAGGCGGCCGAACAGCTCTACCTCACCGGCCACCGCGCCGGGCTCGGTCGCCGCGACGACTCCACCGTCATCGAGGTGCTCCGCGGCAGCCCCTCGACGTCGACCTGAACGATCGCCTCGGGGCGGTCACCGTGCCGGGTGGCCCGCGGCGTCGCGAGCAGACGGGCGACCGCGGCCCGGTCGGGCTTGCCGATCCCACGCAGCGGGAGGGCGTCGACGGCCTGCAGCACGCGCGGCACCGCGGCCCGGCCGAGGGCGGCCCGCACCGCGGCGCGCAGCCCGTCCGGCGCCGGGGAGCCGTCGACGACCAGGGCGGCTCCGACGATCGAGCCCCATTCCGGATCCGGCAGGCCGACGACGCAGGCCGCCTGCACGCCCGGCTGCGCGACCAGCACGCGCTCGACCGCGGCCGGGGCGACCTTCTCGCCGCCGGTCACGATGACGTCGTCGGCCCGGCCGAGCACCTCGAGCCGGCCCTCGGTCCACCGGCCCAGGTCGCCGGTGCGGAACTCCCGGCTCCCGTCGTGCTCGGCGAACGCGGCGTCGGTGGCGGCCGGGTCGTCGAGGTACCCGGCGGCGAGTGTCGGTCCGCCCAGCACGACGCGCCCATCGGAGTCGAGGCGGACCTGCACCCCGTCGAGCGGCAGCCCGTCGTAGACGCACCCCCCGGACGTCTCGGTCATGCCGTAGGTCGCGACCACCCGCACCCCGGCGGCCTCGGCGCGCGCCCGCAGCCCGGCGTCGAGCGCGGCCCCGCCGATCAGTACGGCGTCGTAGCCGAGCAGCGCGTCGAGCGCGGCGCCGCCCGCGTCGAGAAGACGCAGCAGCTGGGTGGGCACGAGGCTGGTGTAGCGGCGTCCGGGTCCGAGCCGGGCCGTCGCGGCGGCGAACCCGTCGGGCCGGAACCCGCCACGCAGGTCCTGCACGACGGGCGCGGCGCCGGCGAGCAGCGCCCGGACGACGACCTGGACACCGGCGACGTGGTCGGCCGGAAGGGCGAGCAGCCAGCGCCCGGGGCCGCCCAGCCGGGTCGCCGTGGCCTCCGCCGAGGCGCGCAGCGCGGTGGGCGGGAGGACGACGAGCCGCGGACTGCCCGTGGAGCCGGAGGTCGCGACGAGCACCCCGCCGAGGGCAGGGGTGTCCCGGATCGGGGGGTTCGCGGTACGAGGCGTGGGGACTCGCGCGGCGTCCGGCGCACACTCGGCCTGACGAACGTGCCGACTCGCGGGGGGCGGGGGCGGCGCTGCGGGGCCGAGCGGCAGGACCGCGGGGCCGCCGTCGAGCGCGGCGGCGACGGCCCCGGCGAGCACGCCCACGGACTCGGGCGAGCCGTCGAGCCGGATGATCCGCACCCGACCATCCTCCGCCGTGTCGACCCGCCGTCGCACGCTCTGCTGTGCAGCAGGTGCGTCAGGGGCGCCGTGAGAGCCGGGACCACAGCCGTGGCCGGCCCGGTGCCCGGAACCGCCCGCACTGCGCGGCGCCGCAGGCCCCGCAGTCGCTCCCGGGTCGGAAGTGTTCGTGGGCCTCGACGGCATGCCCGCACCGGCACAGCGGCGTCTGAGCCCGTGGGGGGCCGGTCCGGTCCGTGTCGGGACGGTCGTCCCCGCGGCGCGGAGCGGGTATCTGCCGCACCGCCGGTGCCGCCGACGACACCCCTGCGGTGGTGACCTCCGTCGTCATCGCTCGCCTCCCTCCACGCCCGTGGGGGCGCCGTGCTCATCCCCTGTGTAACCCGTCGTCGCTGTAGTCACGCTGAGGACGGTCACGATCGGGCGACACCAGGCGGGTGAAGTCCGCGGACGGTCACCCCGCGCCGTCGATCACCACCCGCGACGGCGGCGGCGCGGGGTGGTCGGGGCCGTCGGCGACCTCGCCGTCCACCCGCACCAGGCCGGCGGCGAGGTGGGCGCGGGCGCGGTCGTCGGCGATCCCGGCGGCGACGAGGCGGTCCAGGACGGTGGGGGAGGGCTCGGTCATACCCCCTCAACCGACGGGCGCGCGTGGCGGTACGGAGTCGTCGGTATGCCAATCAGTAGTGCCAGTCAGTAGTGCCAGTCAGTAGTGCCGGTCAGTAGTGCCAGTCAGTAATGCCAGGGGTACGGGCTCCAGTCGGGTTCGCGCTTCTCCAGGAACGCGTCGCGGCCCTCGACCGCCTCGTCGGTCAGGTACGCCAGCCGGGTCGCCTCGCCCGCGAACAGCTGCTGGCCGACCAGGCCGTCGTCGAGGAGGTTGAACGCGTACTTGAGCATCCGCTGGGCCGTCGGCGACTTGCCGTTGACCTCCCGCGCCCACTCGAGCGCGACCTTCTCCAGGTCCGCGTGCGCCACCACCTCGTTGACCATCCCCATCCGGTGCGCCTGTTCGGCGGTGTAGGCGCGGCCGAGGAAGAAGATCTCGCGGGCGAACTTCTGGCCCACCTGCCGGGCGAGGTAGGCCGAGCCGTAGCCGCCGTCGAAGCTGCCGACGTCCGCGTCGGTCTGCTTGAAGCGCGCGTGCTCGGCGCTGGCCAGCGTGAGGTCGCAGGTGACGTGCAGCGAGTGCCCGCCGCCCGCCGCCCAGCCCGGGACGACGGCGATCACCACCTTCGGCATGAACCGGATGAGCCGCTGGCACTCCAGGATGTGGAGCCGTCCGGAGCGGGCGGCGTCGACGGTGTCCGCCGTCTCGCCGCTGGCGTACTGGTAGCCGCTGCGGCCCCGGATGCGCTGGTCGCCGCCCGAGCAGAACGCCCAGCCCCCGTCCCGGGGCGACGGCCCGTTCCCGGTGAGCAGCACGCAGCCCACGTCCGCCGACTGCCGGGCATGGTCGAGCGTCCGGTACAGCTCGTCGACCGTGTGCGGGCGGAAGGCGTTGCGCACCTCGGGCCGGTCGAACGCGATCCGTACGGCGCCGGTGTCGACGGCCCGGTGGTAGGTGATGTCGGTGAGGTCGGTGAAGCCGGCGACGGGGACCCAGGCGTCGGGGTCGAAGAGGGCTGACGGTTGGTCGGGCTGCGCAGTCGGGGGCACGGCCCAGGACACTAGGCCTCGGGCTCAGCGGCGCGCGGGAACACGTCACGATCCCGCCTCGTTGAACCGTCAACCCCTGCTTGGAGTCGCCCGTGACCGCGCACGCCCCGATCCGTTCCGCCGCCGCCCGCACCTGGGCGTTGTCGGGTACGGCGCTGATCGCGGCGGGAGTCGTGGCGGTGCTCGCGTTGCACGTGGTCGCGCTGGAGGAGGTCGACCCGGTTCGGCGGACTCTGAGCCAGTACGCCCTCGGCCCGTGGAAGCCGGTCTTCGACGCCGGGGTGCTGGCGGTGGCGCTCGGGTCCGTCGCGGTGCTGGCCGGGCTGGTCCGGACCGGGCTCACGCGCGGGCGCGGAGCGGCCGTGGCGCTGCTGGCGGTGTGGAGCGTGTGCCTGGTGGTCGTCGTCGCCTTCGAGAAGATCGACTGGTCGGTCGGCCCGACGCCCACCGGCTACGTGCACCGCTACGCCAGCCTGGTGGCGTTCCTCTGCCTGCCCGTGGCGGCGCTGGCGTTGGGTCGTGCGTGGCGGGGCGACGCGCGGTGGGGCGGGTTCGCGAGGGCCACGCTGTGGCTCGGGGTCGCATCGCTGGCCTGGCTCGTTCCGATCCTGCTGGGCTTCGTGCTGCGCCCGCTGACCGGTGTGCCGTGGTGGCAGTTCGTGCCGCTGGGAGTGTTCGAGCGAGGGGTGGCGCTGACCGAGGTCGCCGCTCTCGTGGTGATGGGGGTGTGGGCGGCACACGCCGCCCGGCACCCCACTCCCGTCAACGCTGCCTGATCAGCTCCCGGCTTCCTGCGCCTTGGCGTAGAACAGGTGCAGGAAGTCCGCGCCGGTGACGGCGGTGAGCGCAGCGGCGACGAGCTTGGTGAGCCGCGGGGCGAAGACGAGACCGATCGTGAAGCCGGCGGCGATCCACACGTCAAAGCAGAACGGGCAGGTGATCAGCTCGCCGATGGAGTGTCGCAGGCCGTCGCGGTGCCGGACCTCCTCCATGACCTCCGCGGGCCCGCCGGAGTCCTGATAGCGGGTGAACGGCGCGCGCAGCGGGCTGGTCACCGCGTCCTTGGTCAGGGTGCGCGAGAGCTTGTGGGTTCCTGCGGCGATCAGCAGCAGGTCCCAGGGCCCGATGCCCTCCGGCAGCCGGCGTCCCGTGGCGAACGCCAGACCTGCGGCACCGGACAGGATCGCCCCGAACACCGCCATGACCACGACGTAGCCGCCGAGCGGGCGCTGCTCGCCGTTGCGGTAGGCGTCCGCCTCCGCCTTCGCGGCCTGCGCGACCCCGTTCTGGACCTGCTGCATGCGTCGTCCCCGATCTGTGTCGTCCCGGCGTTCCCGGGCAGTGCTACCCGGAGGTCCTGCCCGGCATGCAGGTGCCCCTCGTGGGCGCGGCGACACCTCCCGGTCCCACATTTCGGATGTCAGGGCCGGCGGGAGGCGAACCACCGGTTGGCGTCGGGCAGGTACATCAGCACGGCGGCCACGGCGCCGCACGCCGCACCGAGCAGCAGTGCCAGCCGGGCGACGGGATCGACGACGCCGACCGCCAGCACGATCTCGACGACCGCGGCCACGAGCAGCAGGACCAGGAGGTAGCGCACGGCGCCGCGGCCTTCCCGGAGCCGGAGACCCGCGGCGACCTGCGCGAGCCCGACGGCGCCACCCGCGACGAGGACCGCGCTGGTCAGGGCGACAGCGCGGTCGCGGGTCGCCGGCTGCTCGGCGGGGAAGTCGCGGTCGACGACGGTGCGGACGGCGGCCTCCAGGGCCTGCAGGTCGAGCAGCATGACCAGCGCCGCGACGGCTCCGAGGGCACCTGCGGCAAGCCACAGGACGGACGACGCGACGACGATCGTCGGGCGGTGCACGGTGACCGCCGACGGGCGTTCGCGGAACTCGAAGCGGGGACGGGCCGGTGGCGGCCCGACCTGCCGGGGCGGGGTGTCCCTCATGCGCCGGCCGCCTCCCCCGTACCGCTGCCGGCCGGCGGGGTCACCGGCTCGGGCGGGGCCGGCGGCTGCGGGTCGGGCGCCGGTTCCGGCTCGGGCTGCGGGTCGGGCTTCGGCTCCGGCTGCGTCACCGGGGCGGGATCGTTCGCCGTAGGCGGGGCCGTCGGCTCGGGCTGGGGGCCGGGCTTCGGCTCGACGACGGGACCGGGCGCCGTGCTCGGTTCCGGCTCCGCGGCCGGCGGGACCTCGGGCTTGCCGGGCGCACCGGGTGCGGCCGGTGCAGGCGCACCGCCGGCCTGGACGACCGGTGCCACGGCCTGCCTCGCCCCCGACGCGCCGGTCGGGACGTTGCGCGCCACCGGCCGCACCTGCGCGGCCACCGCCTGCTCCCGGCGTGGACCCGCCGGCGTCGTCAGCGCCTCCAGGGTGCCGGCCTCCAGGCCCGGGTCGACGGCGCCTGCTGCCAGGGGGTCGCCGGTCCAGGCGTCCACCGGCCCCGCCGCGGACGTGGGTTCCTCCACCGCCGAACTCGCCGCCACCGGCCCGATCCCCGCCACCACCGACGCCGACAGCCCGAGGACCACCGCCACCGTCACTCCTGCGGCGGCCAGGACCCCGGTCCGGGGCCGCCGCCGCGAGGCGGCTGCGGCCTCGGTGCTCGGCGCGGCGTCGAACGCGAGGGGAGGGCTGGCCGGCTCCTCGGCCGTCGGGTCGTCCGCGGCCGGCGCCGGTGCGTGCAGAGCGCGCGCGGCCAGTGCCGCTCCCGCCGCGACGACGGCCTTGGGGTCGGCGTCCACCGCGACCGGTCGCCCGAGCTCGGCCGAGACCATCTGCGCGACGAGCGGGATCCGTGACGAGCCGCCGACGAGCAGCACGCTGTCGAGATCGCCCGGGTGCACGCCGGCCGAGGTCACGGCCCGACGCAGGGCCTCCACCGTCTCCGACACGGAAGGCCGGATCATGTCCTCGAACTCGGCCCGGCCCAGGCGCACCATCGTGTGCAGGCCCGGCAGCAGCACCGGGATCATGACCTCGGTGTCGGCGGACAGCGTCTCCTTCGCCGCCGTGCACTCCCGGCGCAGGCCCGCGACCGCCGTCTGGACCCCCGGGTCGTCCGGGTCGAGGGAGTCCCAGGCCTCGCCGACCGCCCCGCGGACGTGGGCGAACACCGCGTCGTCGAAGTCGACGCCGCCGAGGCGCTCGATGCCGCTGGGCCGCCCGAGCAGGGCGAACGTGCCGTCGTCGGCCTTACGGACGACCGCCGCGTCGAACGTGCCGCCGCCCAGGTCGTACACGGCGACGGTGCGGCCGGCCTCGACGCGCTCCGCGCTCGCGTACCCGATGGCGGCCGCCTGCGGCTCGGTGAGGAACAGGACGTTCGGGAGGCCCTCGGCGTCGAGTGCGTCGGCGAACGCGCGCCGTTTGTGCTCGCCCCACTCGACCGGGTGGGTCACGGCGACCGCCTCTGCCGGTCCGTCCTCGCGATGCGCCACCTCGGCGACGACCCGCGCCACGAACCGCGCGGAGAGCACCTCGGCCGGCACCGGCCGTCCGGCCACCACCAGCGGGGTCCCGTCGCCGATCCGGCGCTTGAACTCCCGCACGACCCGGCCCGGCTCGGACAACGCACGCCGCGCGGCGGGATCCCCGGTGAGCATGGTCCCGTCGGGAGCGAGGAAGACCACGGAGGCGACCGCGGCGCCCGCGGCGCCCAGTGCGACGCTCTCGGGGCGGGCAGCACCCTCGCGGCAGATCGAGGCCGCGGTCCAGGTGGTGCCCAGGTCGATACCGAGCTGGTAGTGCGGGTGCACCTTGGCGATCCCCCCGAGTACTTCTTTCGCATGGGCTTTCCGGTGTGTGGTGACATACCGGAAGGGCGTTAGCGTACGCGGAGTCCCCGCGCTCGAACGGGGCGCCACGACAGTTACCGAGTCGGCCTTTTCCTGCGTGTGGGGGACGACGAACAACCGAATGGGGCAGGATCGCAGAATGTGTCCGTCGGCGAAATCGCGGAGGGTGATGATGGGTCGAGGGGGTCGATTCGCCGCCCTCGCCACAGTGGTGCTGGTCACGACGGTCGCGGCGTGCGGACGCGGCGACGCGGCGCCCCAGACGGTTCCCCTGATCGGGAACGCCCGCGACGCACGCAGCGCGGATCTCTGCGCGCTGCCCACGGGCGGGCAGCTCGCGACGCTGGGGATCCGCACGCCGGGCGCGGCGACCACGGCCGCGGAAGGGCGCCGCTGTGAGTGGCGGACGACCCCGGAAACGGAGCCTGAACTGGGGATCACCGTGTTCGTCGGGACCGGGGGGCTGGCCACGCTGGCGGCGAACAGCGAGCCCACGACGTCCCGGGTCCGCCTCGCGGGCTACCCGGCGCTGGAGACGTTCACCGGCACCGGCGAGTTCTGCCAGTACGACGTCGCCGTGGCGCCGGACCAGGTGCTCATGGCGTCGCTCGTGGGCGGGAGCCCCGATTCCTGCACCGCACTGCAGGCCGTGCTGCCCGACGTCGTCCGGAACCTGCCCGCACTCGACTCGTAAAGACGGCGCCTGCGCGAATCGTCGGGGAGTCCTCGCTCGTTTGACGTTCTGCGGATTCGGGGGTGGATCTCCCGCGTTCTCCCCGTGTCGCGCAGCGATCCGTCAGCGCGTTTCCCTACCGAATGGACCGGTACCGATGACCAATCCCAGCCTTCCGAGCTTCAACTTCGCCCAGTTCGTCGTCCCGGTGAACAGCAACGACCAGGACGCGAGCAGCGGCGACGCGAACGGCGGGGCCGCCCAGAGCAACCCGTACGCGGCGGCGGTGGGCAGCGGTGGCGCGGGTGGCGACGCACAGGCCTCGGCTGCGGGCGCGGGCGGCGACGGCCTCGGTGCGAGCGGCGACGCTACGGGCACCGGCGGCGCAGGGGGCGACGGCGGCGACGGTGGCGACGGTGGCGACGACTTCCTGGACCTGTTCGCGACCGACGGCGGCGTCGGCGGCGCGGGCGGCTCCGGCGCCGGCGCCTCGGGCGCGGCGGCGGGTGTCGGTGGAGGTGCGGCGGTCACCGGCGGTGTGGCTGGCGCAGGTGACGGCGGGTCCGGCCCGGCGAACGCGGTGACCGGCACGGCCCTCGGCGGCGCAGGAGGCTTCAGCGGCGACGGCGGGTCCAACTCCGCCGACCAGAACATCAACACCTCGAACTCGTTCTCGTTCAGCGACTCGTTCAAGACCGAGGACAACGACGGGTTCGACGCCAAGGGCGGCCGGTTCGAGGACTCGTTCAACCAGGACAACGACGGCGTCGACCTGGGCGGCGGCCGGGTCGAGAACAGCACGATCTCGGGCCGCGACATGGCCGACTCGGGCAACCACACGTCGACCACCAACGTCTCCGACTCGTTCAACGAGACCCAGAACTGGAGCAACGTCGGCAACGAGACGTCCACCCAGAACTGGTCGAACGTCGGCAACGACTACCGCCAGGACAACGACACGACGATCGACAACTCGTCGGACGACGACACCGCGACCTGGATCGACGACTCGGTCGACGTCAGCGACAGCTTCAACGGCAACGTCGTCGGCAATGTCGTCGGCAATGTCGTCGGCAATGTCTTCGACAACGACGCGCTGGACCTCGACGTCAGCGACATCCAGGTCGACGCCTCGAACGTGACCGACATCCTCCCCTGACCCCGCGCCGTCGACCGTGCCCGCCCCACGCCCGGGGCGGGCACGGCCCGGTTCCGCTACCCGCCGTCGGAGGTGAACGACAGTGCTCTCCCTTTCCTCACTGATCGAGTTCCTGCTGGACATGCTGCGCGACGAGGCCACGCAGGCCGAGTTCGCGCGCGACCCGAGCGCCACGCTCGCTGCGCGCGGTCTGGCGGGGGTGACTGCACAGGACATCCGTGACGTCCAGCCGATGCTGGCCGACGTCGACGGTGTCCAGTGCGTCGCCGGCGACGGCCCGGGGGAGCACGGTGGCCGGCTGCACGGCGGCTCCGGGCATCACGGGTCCTCCCCGCACCACGACGTCGTGCGCGAGATCCACCACGTGACCCGCGAGTACACGGTGACGCGGCCGGAGATCACCAACGTGAGCCAGGAATACACCTACAACTCGTACACCGAGTTCAGCACGGACAACTCCGTGCACGCCTCGGACGGCTCGACCGTGATCCAGGACTCCTACAACCAGGACAACGACGGGGTCGACAACAAGGGCGGCAGGATCGACGACAGCACCGTGTCCGGCGGGGACATGGGTGGCTCGGGCAACACCACCGACACGTCCACGGTCACCGGGTCCGGCAACGACTCGACCACGGTCGTCGACTCGGGCAACGAGACCGTCGTCCAGGACTGGGACGACGTCGCGAACAGCGGCGACGGCGGCACGCCGGTCTCGATCGCCTACGGCGAGCCGGACAGCGGCTCGTTCGGCAGCTCGTTCGGCAGCTCGTTCGGCAGCTCGTTCGGCACTGGCACCGTCAACGACTCGTACGCCGTGGACGCGCCGGCGGCGTCGGTCACTCCGGGCGACGGCGCCGAGCACGCCGGCCTCGAGCACGTCTGACGTCGTGGAGCTGCCTGCGCCCGTCCGGGCCGTCGACCTCGCGTTGTCCACCATCGCGCCCTACGGCCGACCCGACCTCGAGGCGCGACTGCGCCAGACCCGCGCGCGGCTGCTCGACGACCGCATCCGCGTCCTTATCGTCGGCGAGTTCAAGCAGGGCAAGAGCATGCTGGTCAACGCCTTGGTCAGCGCGCCGGTCTGCCCGGTCTACGACGACGTCGCGACGGCCGTGCCGACCGTGGTGCAGTTCGCCGAGGAACCGGTGCTGACCGTCGTCCGGCAGCACGACGGCGCCGACGGGCCGGTCGAGCAGCGCACCAGCCGTGCCGACGTCCCGCTGCCCGAGCTGTCCGAGGCGGTCGCCGCGCACGTCGCGGAGTCGCACAACCCGGACAACCGGCAGAAGCTGCACCACGTCGAGGTCGGTGTGCCGCGGCACCTGCTGCAGGCCGGTCTGGAGATCGTCGACACCCCGGGCGTCGGCGGGCTGAACTCGGTCCACGGCGCGGCGACGATGTCCGCGCTGCCGACCGCGGACGCCGTGCTGCTCGTCTCCGACGCCTCCCAGGAGTACACGGCTCCCGAGCTGGAGTTCCTGAGCCGGGCGGTGCGGCTGTGCCCGAACGTGGCGTGCGTGCTGACCAAGACCGACCTGTACCCCGAGTGGCGCCGCATCGCCGAGCTCGACCGCGGACACCTGCGCACCGCGGGCGTCGATGCCGAACTGATCGCGGTGTCGTCGCAGGTGCGCTGGCAGGCGGTGACGACGGGCGACCTCGACCTCAACGCGGAGTCGGGGTTCGCCGAGCTGGAGGAGTACCTCGTCCGGCGGGTGCTGGGCCAGGCCGACCTGCTCAGCCGGCGGTCGACCGTGCACGACGTCCTCGCCGTGACCGACCAGATCTGCGACTCCCTGCGGGCCGAGCGGGCCGCGCGCAGCGACCCGGCGCGGGCGCAGGAGATCGTCCGGGAGCTGACCGGGGCACAGGGCCGGGCGGCGGCGCTCAAGGAGCGGTCGGCGCGCTGGCAGCACACGCTCAACGACGGCGTCACCGACCTCAACGCCGACATCGACCACGACCTCCGCGACCGCATGCGCGAGGTCACGCGCCTCGCGGAGGAGGAGATCGACGGGGGCGGCGACCCGACCCGCACCTGGGAGCAGCTCACGACGTGGGTCCAGCAGCAGGTCGCCTCGGCGGCCTCGGCGAACTTCGTCTGGGCCACGGAGCGTGCCCGCTGGCTCGCGCGTCAGGTGTCCACCCACTTCGACGACCAGCGCGAGGCGGTCCTGCCCGCGCTGCGCACCGAAGCGTCGGCGGCCCTCGGCGCGGTGCGGGAGATGAAGGTCCGCGAGGGGGAGTCGTTCTCGTTCGGCCAGCAGGCGCTCACCGGCCTGCGGGGCGGCTACATCGGCGTGCTCATGTTCGGGTTCATCGGGACGATCGTGGGGCTGAGCCTGCTCAACCCGTTCTCCATCGGCGCGGGCCTGCTGCTCGGCGGCAAGACGATCAGCGACGAGCGGCGCCGCGTCGTCACCCGCCGGCAGGCCGAGGCGAAGACGGTGGTGCGCCGCTACGTCGACGACGTGACCTTCCAGGTCGGCAAGGACTCCCGCGACATGTTGCGCGGCGTGCAGCGCGATCTCCGCGACCACTTCACCGACCTGGCCGAGCAGCTGACCCGCTCGCTCAAGGAGTCGCTGACGGCGACGGAGCGCTCGGCGACGGCGTCGAAGGAGGACCGCGTGCGCCGCATCGCCGAGATCGACACGGAGCTGGCGCGGCTGGAGACGCTGCAGGCGCGGGTCGGGACCCTGCTGCCGGAGGCGACCCCGAACGCGCCCCGGCCGGTGGTCGCGGCGCGATGACGGCCGTGCACGCAGTGGGGCCGGGGAGGCTGTCCGTGATGGCCCGGGCCGTGCTGGTCCAGGCGGTCGAGGCGTACCGGCACGACCCCACGGTCTCGGGCTGGCTGGCCCAGCAGGTCGCCCGGCTGGACGGTCCGCTGCGGATCGCGGTCGCGGGCAAGGTCAAGGCGGGCAAGTCGACGCTGCTGAACGCGCTGGTGGGGGAGCAGATCGCCCCCGCCGACGCGGGCGAGTGCACGAAGGTGGTCACCTGGTACCGCGCGGGGCGGCAGCCGCGGATCACGCTGTTCCCCCGGCAGGGCGCCCCGGTCGGGCTCGCGGTGGACCGCCGCGACGGCGCCCTGGTGATCGACCTGGGCGGCACCCCGGTCGACGACGTCGACCACCTCGAGGTCGACTGGCCCACGCCCTCGCTGCGGGTGGCCAGCCTCATCGACACGCCGGGCATCGCCTCGATGTCGACCGAGGTGGGCAAGCGGGCGCTGCGGTTCCTCGACCCCGAGGACGAGCGCCCGACCGAGGCCGACGCCGTCGTCTACCTGATGCGGCACCTGCACGCCGCGGACGCCGAGTTCCTGGAGGCCTTCCGGGACCAGGGGGTGTCGCAGTCGGCCGGGGTCAACGCCGTGGCGGTGATCTCGCGGGCCGACGAGATCGGCGGCGGCCGGGTGGACGCGATGGTGTCCGCCCGCGCGGTCGCGCGGCGGTACCGGACCGAGCCGGTACTGCGTGGGCTCGCCCAGAACGTCGTCGCCGTCGCCGGGCTGCTCGCCGAGACCGCCCGGACGCTGCGGCACACGGAGTTCGCGGCCCTCGCCGCCCTCGCCGCCGTCCCCCGTGAGGATCTGGAGAGCGCCCTGCTGACCGCCGACCGGTTCCTGCGGCCGGATGCGGACATCGCGGGCCTGGCGGCGGACGACCGCGCGCGCCTGCTGCGCCGGTTCGGGGTGTTCGGGCTGCGGCTGGGCACCGTGCTGATCCGGCAGGGCTATGCGAGCCCGGCCGCGCTGGCCGCGGAGCTGCTCGACCGCAGCGGGCTGCACGACCTCCAGCAGGCCCTCGACGCGCAGTTCGTCCAGCGCCGCGACGTCCTCAAGGCCCGGTCGGCCCTGCTGGCCGTGCTGCGGGTGGTCGCGGACGCGCCGGCGCGCGATGGCGGGCGCCTCGCCGCCGAGGTCGAGCGGATCTTCGCCGACGCCCACGAGTTCGCCGAGCTGCGCCTGCTGGGGGCGCTGCGGTCGCGGGCCGTGACGCTGCCCGGTGAGCTGGCGGCGGAGGCTCAGGCGCTGCTGGGGGAGCGCGGTGCGGCTGCCCCGGCCCGGCTGGGACTGCCGGCTGACGCACCGGCGGCGGCACTGCGCGACGCCGCGCTCACGGCTCTGGACCGCTGGCAGCGCCGCGCCGAGAACCCCATGCTCCCCCGCGGCCCGGCGGACGCCTGCCGAGTGGTGGTGCGGACGTGCGAGGGCCTGCTCGCGACCCTCGACCGCGTGCCCGCGTACGGCCGCTGATGTCACTCCTCGCGCAGCCGCCCCGCCTCGACCACCCAGCGCCGCGTCGTGCGCACGCTCTCCAGCATCCGGCGGTCGTGCGTCACCAGCAGCACGGTGCCCGGGAAGGCGTCGAGCGCCTGTTCGAGCTGCTCGATCGCCGGGAGGTCGAGGTGGTTGGTCGGCTCGTCGAGCACCAGCAGGTTCACCTCGCGGGCCTGCAGCAACGCCAGCGCGCCCCGCGTCCGCTCGCCCGGCGACAGCGACGCCGCGGGCCGCGGCACGTGCGCGGAGTTCAGCCCGAACTTGGCCAGGAGCGTCCGCACGTCCGGCTCCGACCAGTCCGGGACCGCGTCACGGAACGCCCGCACCAGCGGCTCCGGGCCGAGGAACAGCCCGCGCGCCTGGTCGATCTCGCCGACCCGCACCGACGCCCCGAGCCCGCCGCTGCCCTCGTCGAGCGGGATGCGCCCGAGCAGCGCACCTAGCAGCGTCGACTTGCCCGAGCCGTTCGCGCCGGTGATCACGACCCGGTCCGCCCAGTCGACCCGTGCGTCGACCGGCCCGAGCGTGAACGGCCCGCGGTGCACCACCGCGCCGGACAGCGACGCCACCACCGCGCCCGACCGGGGCGCCGCGGCGATCGTCATCCGCAGCTCCCACTCCTTGCGTGGCTCCTCGACGACGTCGAGCCGCTCGATCGCCCGCTGCGTCTGCCGGGCCTTCGCGGCCTGCTTCTCGCTGGTCTCGGCCCGCTTGTTGCGGCCGATCTTGTCGTTGTCGGTGGACTTGCGCCGGGCGTTGCGCACGCCTTGGGCCATCCAGTTGCGCTGCATGACGGCGCGGTCCTTCAGCGACCCGAGCTTGTCGTCGTACTCCTCGTAGGCCTCGCGCGCGTGCCGCCGGGCGACCTCGCGCTCGGCCAGGTAGCTGTCGTAGCCGCCGTCGTAGACCCCCACCCGTTGCTGGGCGAGGTCCAGCTCGACGACCCGGGTGACCGTGCGGGCCAGGAACTCCCGGTCGTGGCTGACGACGATGGTCGGCGAGCGAAGTCCGGAGACGAACCGCTCGAGGCGCTCCAGCCCGTCCAGGTCGAGGTCGTTCGTGGGCTCGTCGAGCAGCAGCACGTCGTAGCGCGACAGGAGCAGCGCGGCGAGCCCCGCGCGGGCGGCCTGCCCGCCGGACAGCGCCGTCATCGGGACGTCCAGCGCGACGCCGAGCCCGACGTCGTCCGCGACGGCGCCCGCCCGTTCCTCGAGGTCAGCGCCGCCGAGGGCGAGCCAGCGGTCCAGCGCGAGGGCGTACGCGTCGTCGGAGCCCGGGGCGCCGGAGCCGAGCGCCTCCGCGGCCGCGTCCATCTCGTCCTGCGCACGGGCGACCCCGGTCCGGCGGGCGAGGAACGCCGCCACCGTCTCCCCGGGCCGCCGGTCGGGTTCCTGCGGCAGGTGCCCGACCGTCGCCGTCGGCGGGCTGAGCACGACGGTGCCCTCCTCCGGCGTCGTCTTTCCGGCGAGCATGCGCAGGAGCGTCGACTTGCCGGCGCCGTTCGCGCCCACGAGACCGACGACGTCGCCGGGGGCGAGCACGAGATCGAGACCGGAGAACAGCACGCGGGCGCCGTGGCCGGCGGCGAGGGCGGTGGCCTGCAGGGTGGCGCTCATCTCGTCGGAACGGTACCCGGGGTGGCCGCGGCCCTCGCTGGGTAGACCGCACGTATGACACAGGTTCCGAACATCCGGCTCAACAACGGCGTGGAGATCCCGCAGTTCGGCTTCGGGGTGTACCAGGTGCCGCCGGAGGAGACGGCGAAGACGGTACGGGCGGCCTTCGACGCCGGCTACCGGCACATCGACACCGCGCAGATGTACGGCAACGAGGAGGGCGTCGGCCAGGCGCTGGCGGAGTCCGGGCTGTCCCGCGACGAGGTCTTCATCACCACCAAGCTCAACAACGACGGCCACAGTTTCGACGCGGCGGTCGAGCGGCTGGACGAGAGCCTGGCCAAGCTCCGCACCGACCACGTCGACCTCTACCTCATCCACTGGCCGCGGCCCCGCGAAGACCGCTACGTCGAGACGTGGAAGGGCCTCGAGAAGGCGCTGGCCGACGGGAAGGCCCGCTCGATCGGCGTCTCCAACTTCACGGTCGCCAACCTGGAGCGGCTCGCGAAGGAGACCGACACCGTCCCGGCGGTCAACCAGATCGAGCTGCACCCGCGGCTGGTGCAGCGCGAGCTGCGCAACTACCACGTGGAGCACGGCATCCAGACCGAGGCGTGGAGCCCGATCGCGCAGGGCGGCGACCTGCTCACCGAGAGCACGCTCAAGGACCTGGCCGAGCAGTACGGCAAGACGCCGGCCCAGGTCGTGCTGCGCTGGCACATCCAGCTGGGCAACATCGTCTTCCCGAAGTCGATGAAGCCCGAGCGGATGCGGGAGAACATCGACGTCTTCGACTTCGACCTGTCCAACGACGACATGGACGCGGTCGCCGCGCTCGACCGCCACGAGCGCACCGGGCCGGACCCCGACAACTTCGGCTGAGCGAGCCCATCCCCCGCGTTCGCGCGAGTCGGCACGTTCGACAGCGCGAATGTCACATCACGGCAGACGAACGGCGCCCACGGCAGGTGGGCGCCGTTCGCGCGTCAGAACGCGTACCGGACCCGCAGCCAGGGCGCGTGGGCGGCGATGAGGTCCTGGATCGACTGCACGCCTGCGCGCTTGACGTCGTTGCGGTAGCGCACGTTCCACATGCCACTCTGCGAGCGCTTGGCCTGCTGCAGCTCCGGGCGCCACAGCGCGTCTTCGGCCTTCGGGTGCCAGCCGAGGTTGACCTCGTGCAGGTCCCTGTTGTGGGTCAGCATGATCACCTCGACCGCGGCCTGCGCCTTCGTCGCCGGGCTCAGCTCGTCGTCGAGGCGGGTGAGCAGCTCGGCCCAGTCGCGGTCGCCGCCCGGGCGCAGCACCACCGGTGAGAAGTTCAGGTGCACCTCGTAGCCGGCCTCGACGAAGTCGTCGATCGCGGCGATCCGCTCGGGGATCGAGCTGGTGCGGATGTCGAGCAGCCTGGCGT
The DNA here is from genome assembly GCF_031845345.1 of Pseudonocardia charpentierae. Classification (NCBI taxonomy): domain Bacteria; kingdom Bacillati; phylum Actinomycetota; class Actinomycetes; order Pseudonocardiales; family Pseudonocardiaceae; genus Pseudonocardia; species Pseudonocardia charpentierae. The sequence goes on from NZ_JAVREJ010000002.1 coordinate 73,946, forward strand.
CACGCTCGGGCATGAGCGAGAACCGGACGCGGGTGCGGCCCTGCGGGTCGAGGTCGAGCAGTTCGCGGTTGACGAACTTCGTCGCGAAGCTGGCCTTGGCCGTCGGCAGGTCGCGGAAGGTGGCCACGAGGTCGGCGACGTTGTCGCTGACCAGGGCGTCGACCGAGCAGTCGGAGTTCTCGCCGATGTCGTAGACCCACGCCGCCGGGTCGATCTGGTCCGGCTCCGGCTTCACGCCCTGGCGCTTCACGTGCCCGCGCAGGTAGCGGGTGATCTTGTCGATGTTCGTGAACACCGTGATCGGGTTGGCGTAGCCCTTGCGTCGCGGCACGTAGCAGTACGCACAGGCCATCGCACAGCCGTTGGACGTCGAGGGCGCGATGAAGTCGGCCGACCGCCCGTTGGGCCGCGCCGAGAGCGACTTCTTGACGCCGAGCACGAGCGTCTCGGTCTTGACGCGTACCCAGCGCTCGACGTTGCCCTCGTTGCCGTGCAGCTCGGGGATCTTCCAGTGCGAGTCGACCTCGACGATCTCGGCGCCGGGGAAGCGGGCGAGGATCTCCTGCCCGCGAGGCGAGTCGCGGGCCTCGGGCTCGGCGTAGACCAGGCCGACCTGCAGAAGGCGCTGCGCGGCGGTGGGCGCGCTCGTCGATGCGGTCACACGTTGTTCAACTCAATGCCGCGCCGAGCGATTCCGTGCAACGGCAGGAACACCGGGCCAAGATCGTCGCGTGCCCACCCCGTACGCCCCGTTCCCGGACGACTGGTCGCGCGCGCTCGCCGTCGTCGCCCACCCCGACGACCTCGAGTTCGGCGCGGCGGGGGCCGTCGCGCGGTGGACCGCCGAGGGCCGCACGGTCGTCTACCTGCTGGTGACCCGCGGTGAGGCGGGTATCGACACGATCGCGCCCGCGGAGTGCGGGCCGCTGCGGGAGGCGGAGCAACGGGCGGCGGCCCGGATCGTCGGGGTGGACGTCGTGGAGTTCCTCGACCACCCCGACGGCACGATCGAGTACGGCCCCGCGCTGCGCCGCGACATCGCCCACGCGATCCGCCGCCACCGCCCCGACATCGTGATCACCGGCAACCACCACCCGAGCTGGCCGGGCGGCAACCTCAACACCCCCGACCACCGCGCCGTCGGGCAGGCCGCGATCGACGCGGTCGCCGACGCCGGGAACCGCTGGCTCTTCCCGGAGGCCGGGCTCGACCCGTGGCCGGGCGTGCGACGGGTGGCGGCGTTCGCCTCGCCGGAGGCCGGGCACGCGGTCGACATCGGCGACACCTTCGACCGCGCCGTCGCTTCCCTCCAGGCCCACGCGGCCTACCTCGCCGCGCTCGGCGGCCCGTCGGCCGACACCTTCCTGCGTGGGATGGCCGAGGAGGCGGGCCGGAAGCTGCCGGGCGCGACCCTCGCCGCCGCGTTCGAGCTGATCCCGACCTAACCTCGGTGAGGTGAACCCCTCGACGGCCCATGCCCAGGTGATCGTCGACGAGCTCGTGCGCAGCGGGGTCTCCGACGCCGTGCTCTGCCCCGGTTCCCGCAGCGCACCGCTCGCGTTCGCGCTGCACGTCGCGGACGCGGCGGGACGGCTGCGGCTGCACGTGCGCATCGACGAGCGCACCGCCGGCTTCCTCGCGCTGGGCCTCGCGCTGCGGTCCGGGCGGCCGGTGCCCGTGGTGACGACGTCCGGCACCGCCGTGGCGAACCTGCACCCGTCGGTTCTGGAGGCCTCCCACGCGGGCGTGCCGCTACTGGTGCTCACCGCGGACCGCCCGCCGCAGCTCGTGGGCACGGGGGCGAACCAGACGGTCGTCCAGCCGGGGATCTTCGGCGACGCCGTGCGCCTGGCGCTCACGACCGCTCCGGCGAGTGATCCCGAGCGGGAGCACGGACTGTGGCGCGCGGCCGTCGCGCGGGCGTTGGCCGCCGCGCTCGGGACGCCGCCAGGCCCGGTGCACCTGAACCTGCCCTTCGCGGAACCGCTGGTACCCGACGCCGGAACCGTTCCGGCGGGCCGGCCCGGCGGGGCCCCGTGGACCGCGGTGTCGCGGCGACGGGTCCACACGGACCCGCTGCCGCTCGACCCGGCGGCGCCCACCCTGGTGGTCGCCGGAGCCGGGGCCCCGCCGGAGGTGCGCGGGTGGGGGCTGCCGGTGATCGCCGAACCGGCGTCCGGCGTGTGGGACGTCGGCCTGCGCTCCGGACCGTGGCTGCTCGGTGCGCTGCCGGACGCGCTCCGACCCGCCCAGGTCGTCGTTGTGGGCCGCCCGACCCTGCACCGGCCCGTGCAGCGGCTGCTCGCCGACCCGCGGGTGGCCGTGTACGCACTGGCCGATCCCCAGGGTCGGAGCTGGACCGACGTCGCCGGAGCCGTGCGGGCCGTCGGCGCCGCGCCGTCGTGGAGACCCGCCCCCGAGTGGACGGCGAGCTGGCTCGACGCGGACCGCACCGCGGGCAAGGCGCTCGACGCCGCGCTCGACGCCGCCGGCGCGCCCGGCGGTCTGCGCCTGGCCCGGGCGCTGGTGGATGCGCTGCCCGGCGGCGCGCTGCTCGTCGTGGGCTCGTCGAACCCGATCCGCGACGTGTCCCTCGCGGCGGCGCCGCGTGCGGACGTCACGGTGCTGGCCAACCGGGGCGTCGCGGGCATCGACGGGACGGTGTCGACCGCCGTCGGCGCGGCCCTCGCCCATCCGAGACCGGGGTACGCGCTGCTCGGCGACCTGACCTTGCTGCACGACACCACGGGATTCGTGATCGGCCCTGACGAGCCGCGCCCGGACCTGACGGTGGTGGTGCTCAACGACGGCGGCGGCGGGATCTTCGGCCTGCTGGAGCAGGGCGCGCCGGAGCATGCCGAGGCCTTCGAGCGGGTGTTCGGCACCCCGCACACCGTCGACATGGCGGCGCTCGCGACGGCGACAGGCCTCGCCTACACCCGCGTCGACGACCTGTCCGCGCTCGCGGCGGCCTTGGAACCCCGGCCGGGGATGCGTCTCGTGGAGATCCGCGGCGATCGGACGACGCTTCGCACCGGGCACGCCGCGGTCCGCGCGGCGGTCGCCGCCGCTCTGTAACCCCGAGTCGGCACCTTCGTCAGGCCGAGATGTGCGCTTTCGCGCTGACGAACACGCGGACTCGCGCTGGCGAACGTGCCGACTCGCGGGTCGGGGTCAGGCGGGGGAGCCGCCCGTCAGGGCCTCGCGCACCGGCATGAGCTTCGCCGCCGCCTCGCGGACCTCCGTGTCCGGGTCCGAGTCGGCCACCACCCCGCAGCCGGCGAACAGCCGGGCCACCGGGCCGTCGAGCTGGGCGCACCGCAGCGCCAGCCCCAGCTCGCCGTTGCCGTCGGCGTCCATCCAGCCCACGGGGCCTGCGTACCGCCCGCGGTCCATGCCCTCGAGCTCGGCGATCAGCGCCAGCGCGGCGTTGCGGGGTGTGCCGCCCACCGCGGCCGTCGGGTGCACCGTCGCGGCGAGGCGCAGCAGGGTCGCGGGGTCGTCGCGGTCCAGCTTGCCGTGCACGTCGCTGGACAGGTGCGACACGTTGTGCAGCGCGATCACCCCGGGGGTGCCCGGCACGTCCAGCTCCGCGCACAGCGGCCGCAGCGCGGCCGCGAGCGACTCGACCGCCAGCGCGTGCTCGCGGCGGTCCTTCTCCGACGACAGCAGTCGCCGCGCGAGCGTCGGGCGGTCCGCGGGAGCGCCCGCCTCCGACCAGGCGGTGCCGGCCAGCACCCGCGACGAGACCGTCGCGCCGCTGCGCCGTACCAGCAGCTCAGGAGTCGCGCCGACCAGCCCGTCGACGGCGAACGACCAGCACGACGGGTAGCGCCGCGCCAGGCCGCCGAGCAGGAAGCGTGGGTCCAGGGGGGCGTCGGCGACGGCCAGCAGGTCGTGCGCGAGCGCCGCCTTCTCCAGCTCGCCGGCCCGCATCCGGTCCACCGCCGCGGCGACCGCCGCGCGGTAGCCCTCCACCGGCAGCCGGCCCGCGCGGAAGCGGAGCGGTCCGGTACGCCGGACCGGACGCACCGGCTGCACCGACGGCCCGTCGCCCCCGACGAACTCCGTGATCCACGCGCGGCCCTCGGACCGGCCGACGATCACCCGCGGGACGACGACGATCGAGCCCGGTGAGCTGTCGGCGAACGTGAAACTGGTGAACGCGACGGGCCCGCTGCCCTCGGTGCCGACGTGGTCGCGCACCTCCAGATCGGCGGCGAACGAGCGCCACCAGGCGTCGGCCGCCGCGAACCTGTCCGGCCCGGAGGCGGTGAACCGGGCCACCTCACCCCAGCCCACGAGCCCCTCTCCGTCACGCACCCAGCACAGCGGGTGCTCGTCCGGGAAGAGGTCGAGCAGTCCGCCCGGATCGTCGACCGGACGGGTCCGCACGCGCAGCCCGGGCGGCAGCGGAGCGATCGTCACCTCTCCGAGAGTAGGGACGCCGCGCGTCCGACGCCCGTCCGGGCCGGGAGGTGCGGCGGACGCCACGTCCGGCGCGATTAGGATCCGGCCGTGTGACCAGTGCCGACAGTCCTCTCACCGAACTGGTGGGGACCGTCGCTCCCGCGCTGCGGGTGGTGCGCTGGTACGCGGCCGAGATCGTGGTGGGCCTCGCGGTGGTCGTCACGGCCCTGGCCGCCCTGGCGCTGGCCGGGGCGGCCATCGACGACGCGGCGATCAACGCGGAGCGGGGCACGGCGACGGCCGAGGTGCTCGACAGCTCGTTCTCCCGCACGCTGATCCGGTTCCCGACGGCCAACGGGCAGGCGGTCGTCCCGGAACGCGGCGTCCAGTACCCGCGCGGGCTCACCACGGGCGACACGGTCGTCGTCGAGTACGCCCTGACCGACCCGGAGGAGGTCCGCGTCGCCGGTCGCAGCGTCGTCGACGGGATCGTGCCGACCTTCCTGGGCGTCGCGGCCGTCTGGGCGGTGCTCGGTCCCCTGGCCGTGTGGTTGCGGCGCAGGAGCCGTCGCGACCGCGACCGGGCCGCTGCCGGTTAACCTCGGTCCCGTGAGCCGCGCCGACCTCGAGAAGGACCCGCACGACGTCGCCGCGATGTTCGACGGGGTCGCCCGCCGCTACGACCTCACCAACACCGTGCTGACCGCCGGCCAGGACCGGCGCTGGCGGGCCCTGACGCGCGACGCGCTGGACCTGAGGCCCGGCGAGCGGGTGCTGGACCTGGCGGCGGGGACGGCGGTGTCGACCGTGTCGCTGGCCCGCTCGGGCGCGTGGTGCGTCGCGGCCGACTTCTCGCTCGGGATGCTGCGTGCCGGTTCCGCCCGGGACGTCCCGAAGGTCGCCGCCGACGCCCTCGCGCTGCCCTTCGCGGACGCCGCCTTCGACGCGGTGACGATCTCGTTCGGGCTGCGCAACGTCGCCGACCCCGACGCCGCACTCGCCGAGATGGCCCGCGTGACGCGCCCCGGCGGCCGACTGCTGGTCTGCGAGTTCGGCACGCCGACCTGGGCCCCCTACCGCGCCGCCTACCACGACGTCGTCCTCAAGCACGCGCTCCCGGCCGTGGCCCGGACGGTGTCGAGCAACCCCGAGGCCTACCTGTACCTGGCGGAGTCGATCAGGGCGTGGCCCGCGCAGCCCGCGCTGGCGGCCCGGATCGCGGCGGCCGGCTGGACGGCCGTCGGTTGGCGCAACCTCGCGGGCGGCGCCGTCGCCCTGCACCGCGCAACTCGCGCCTGAGGTCGCGTTTCCGACCCTTTCCCGGCGGGCGGGCGCGCAACTGTCGGGGGTGCCGCCTACACTCGGGGCACTTCGTGAATCCCTTCACAAGGTGCCTCACCGAGGAGCTTCACCGAGGAGCCCCGCCCCGGAGTCCCACAAGGAGTCCCCCGTGGTCGCCGATCCCACCACCGGCAGCCGCCCCGAAGCCGACGCCGACGTCATCGTCGTCGGTGCCGGGCCCGCCGGCTCCACTGCCGCCACCTACCTCGCGCGCGCCGGCCTGGACGTGCTGCTGCTCGAGAAGTCCAGCTTCCCGCGCGCGAAGGTCTGCGGCGACGGGTTCACACCCCGTGGCATCAAGCAGATCATCGATCTCGGCATCGACTGCAGCGAAGAGGCCGGCTGGCTGCACAACCGCGGCCTGCGCGTGCTCGGCGGCGGTGTCAGCCTCGAGCTCGAGTGGCCGACGCTCGCGTCGTTCCCGGACTACGGCGCCGTCCGCACTCGGCAGGACTTCGACGAGCTGCTCGTCCGCCACGCCGAGAAGTCGGGTGCGCGCCTGCACGAAGACACCACCGTCACCGACGCCGTCACGGACGAGCGCACGGGGCGGGTCGTGGGCGTCACCGGCCACGTCGGTCGCGGCAGTGGGAAATCGGGCGACAAGCGGCCGGTCAGCTTCCGCGCGCCGCTCACGTTGGCCTGCGACGGGGTGTCGGCGCGGCTCGCGCTCAGCATCGGCATCACCAAGCGCGACGACCGGCCGATGGGCGTCGCCGTCCGCCGCTACTACCGCAGCCCGCGGACGAACGACGACTACCTCGAGAGCCACCTCGAGCTGTGGGACCGGTCGGACCCGGCGAACCCGAAGCTCCTGCCCGGCTACGGCTGGATCTTCGGGATGGGCGACGGCACGAGCAACGTCGGGCTGGGGATCCTGTCCACCAGCCGCGCCTACGGGTCCACGGACTACCGGGCCCTGTTGCGGAGCTGGCTGGACGGCACTCCCGAGGAGTGGGGCTTCCGCGAGGAGAACGCCGAAGGGTCGGTCGGCGGCGCCGCGCTCCCGATGGGGTTCAACCGGATCCCGCACTACCGCCCGGGGATGTTGCTGGTCGGCGACGCGGGCGGCCTGGTGAACCCGTTCAACGGCGAGGGCATCGCCTACGCCATGGAGTCGGCCGCCATCGCGTCGCGGTGTGCGATCCAGTCGCTGGCTCGACGCGGCACCGCCGCGGAGAAGGCGCTGGAGAGCTACCCGACGGAGTTGCGGCAGGCGCTCGGCGGCTACTACCGGATCGGGAACCTCTTCTCCCGGCTGATCGGCAATCCCACGATCATGGGCCTCGCGACCCGGCACGGCCTGCCCCGTCGCACGCTCATGGAGTTCCTGCTCAAGCTGCTCGCGAATCTGTACGACCCGAAGGACGGCGCGACGAGCGACCGCGTGATCACGGCGATGGCGCGGCTCGCTCCGAGTGTCTAGTGCAAGTAAGGCTCGCCTGGCTCCGGCCGGGCGGGCGCCGCGACCTAGTGTCGCGGCGCCGACCGGATTCCCCGGACGCCGGGGGACGGCCCGAGACGGTTCGACGGAGACTGTGGGGTTGCACGAGGAATGGGTCCTTACCTCCCGCTGGTGCTGATGTTCGCGCTCGCCGCGGGCTTCGCCCTGTTCTCGGTGACGGCCGCGCCCTACATCGGCCCGCGCCGCTACAACCGCGCGAAGCTCGAGGCCTACGAGTGCGGCATCGAGCCCTCGCCGCAGCCGGTGGTGGGAGCCGGCCGGATGCCGGTCGCCTACTACCTCACGGCGATGCTGTTCATCCTGTTCGACATCGAGATGGTCTTCCTCTACCCCTTCGCGGTCAGCGCCAATGCGCTCGGCGTGTTCGGGCTGGTCGAGATCGTGCTGTTCATCGTGACCGTCGGCTTCGCCTACATCTACGTGTGGCGCCGCGGCGGGCTCGACTGGAACTAGGGAATCTGAGATGGGTCTCGAAGAACACCTGCCCAGCGGCGTCCTGCTGACCAGCGTCGAGAAGCTGGTCAACTGGACGCGCAAGTCGTCGCTCTGGCCGGCCACCTTCGGCCTGGCGTGCTGCGCGATCGAGATGATGACCACCGGCGCACCGCGCTACGACCTCGCCCGGTTCGGGATGGAGGTCTTCCGCGCCTCGCCCCGCCAGGCCGATCTGATGATCGTCGCCGGCCGGGTGAGCAACAAGATGGCGCCGGTGCTGCGCCAGATCTACGACCAGATGCCCGAGCCGCGCTGGGTGCTCGCGATGGGCGTGTGCGCCAGTTCCGGCGGGATGTTCAACAACTACGCGATCGTCCAGGGCGTCGACCACGTGGTGCCGGTCGACATGTACCTGCCGGGCTGCCCGCCGCGCCCCGAGATGCTCATGGATGCGATCCTCAAGATCCACGCCAAGATCATGGACGAGCCGCTCGGCACGAAGCGGGCCGCCGAGCTCGCGGCGTCCGGGCACAAGACGGAGCTGCTCCCGTCGTCGATCAAGTTCGCCCCGAAGGACAAGCGGCACGAGCGGGAGACGGTCCTGGGTGCCCCGAACGAGCTCCGGGCGCTGGCGGAGCACAGCAAGGACACGCGATGAGCGACGAGAACGCGGCAGGCACCAGCAAGGAGAACGCCGAGCCCACCGGCGGCCCGCAGTCGTCGGCCCAGCGCAGCGGCCCGGACCAGGCCGCGCAGGAGGCGGGCGGCGCCACACCCGCCCGCGCTGGTGAGTCCGAGCAGTCAGTGGACCCGCTCGGCTCGGAGACGAGCCCCGAGGGCGGCACCCGGCAGGCCCCCGCCCGTGCGCGCCGCGGCATGTTCAACGTCCGCGGCTCCGGCGACACCTCCGGGTTCGGCGGCCTGCAGCTGCCCGGCTACGTCCCCGCGCCGGCCGAGCGCCCGTACGGCGGCTGGTTCGACGCGTTCGTCGACGAGCTGGGCGCGGCACTGGCCGAGCGCGGTGTCGGCGGTGCGGTCGAGCAGATCACGATCGACCGCGGCGAGATCACCTTCTACGTCGACCGCGACCGCGTGCTCGACCTGTGCCGCACGCTGCGCGACGACGAGGCACTGCGGTTCGAGCTGTGCTCCTCGGTGTCGGGAGTCGACTACGGACCTGACGTCGCGAAGCGCCTGCACGTCGTCTACCAGCTGCTCTCGATGACCTACCGGCGCCGCATCCGGCTCGAGGTCGCGTTGGACGTCGACGACGCGCACGTCCCCAGCATCGTCGGGGTCTACCCGACGGCCGACTGGCACGAGCGCGAGACCTGGGACATGTTCGGCATCGTCTTCGACGGCCATCCGGCGCTGACCCGGATCCTCATGCCGGACGACTGGGACGGCCATCCCCAGCGCAAGGACTACCCGCTCGGCGGGATCCCCGTGGAGTACAAGGGCGCGCAGATACCGCCGCCCGATCAGCGGAGGTCGTACTCGTGAAAATGCTTCGGGCGCGCAGATCCCGGCAGTGTCACGATCAGCGGAGGTCGTACTCATGACAGAGATCCGTGACGACGCCCGTCCGGCACCGGTCGATCCTGCACAGGAGCGCATCACCACCGAGGGACCGGTCTACACGGTCACCGGCGGCGACTGGGACACGTTCCTCGACGACGAGCACGACGACCGCATCGTCATCAACATGGGCCCGCAGCACCCGTCGACGCACGGGGTTCTGCGGCTCGTGCTGGAGCTGGAGGGCGAGACCGTCACCCAGGCCCGATCGGTGATCGGCTACCTGCACACCGGTATCGAGAAGAACTGCGAGTACCGAACCTGGACCCAGGGCGTCACGTTCGTGACGCGCATGGACTACCTCGCGCCGCTGTTCAACGAGACGGCCTACTGCCTCGGCGTGGAGAAGCTGCTCGGCATCGAGGCGCCGCGCCGCGCCACCGTCGCCCGCGTGCTGCTGATGGAGCTCAACCGGATCGGCTCGCACCTCGTGTGCCTCGCCACCGGGGGCATGGAGCTGGGCGCGCTGACCGGCATGACGGCCGGGTTCCGCGAGCGCGAGGAGGTGCTCCACCTGCTGGAGTTCCTCACCGGTCTCCGGATGAACCACGCGTTCATCCGCCCCGGCGGGCTGGCCCAGGACTTCCCCGAGGGCTGGGCGGAGAAGGTCACCGACTTCATCGCGGTGATGCGCTCGCGGCTGCCGGACTACGACAAGCTGCTCACCGGTCAGCCGATCTGGCGCAACCGGCTCGAGGGCGTCGGCTACCTGCCGCTCGACGGCTGCCTGGCGCTGGGCGCCACCGGTCCGATCCTGCGCAGCGCCGGGCTGCCCTGGGACCTGCGCAAGGTCGAGCCGTACTGCGGCTACGAGGAGTACGACTTCGAGGTGCCCACGGCCACGGAGGCCGACTGCTTCGCCCGCTACCGCCTGCGGGTGGCGGAGATGCACGAGTCGCTCAAGATCGTCGAGCAGGCCGTGGCGAAGATGGAGCCCGGCCCGGTGATGGTCGACGACCGCAAGGTCGCCTGGCCCGCGCAGCTGTCGGTGGGCGGCGACGGCATGGGCAACTCCCTCGAGCACGTCCGCAAGATCATGGGCCAGTCGATGGAGTCGCTGATCCACCACTTCAAGCTGGTCACCGAGGGCTTCGCGGTCCCGGCGGGCCAGGTGTACGCGTGCGTCGAGTCGCCGCGCGGCGAACTCGGCTACCACCTGGTCTCCGACGGCGGCACCCGGCCGCTGCGCGTGCACGTCCGCGAGCCCAGCTTCGTGAACCTGCAGACGATGCCGGCGATGAGCGAGGGCGGCATGGTCGCCGACGTCATCGCCGCCGTCGCGAGCATCGACCCCGTCATGGGAGGTGTGGACCGGTGACGACGTCAGAGGGTCAGCCGGAGAGCGGTCACAACGGCCAGGCGGCGAACGGCTACCTCCCCCACGAGGTCGAGTGGGAGCCGGTGGTGCACGAGCAGTCGCCGCTCACGCCCGTCTTCGACGAGCTCACCCGGCAGCGGACCGCGGAGATCATCGCGCGGTACCCGCAGTCGCGGTCGGCGCTGCTGCCGCTGCTGCACCTCGTGCAGTCGGTCGAGGGCTACGTCAGCCAGGACGGCATCCGCTACTGCGCCGAGGTGCTGGAGCTGACCACCGCCGAGGTGTCGGCGGTCGCGACGTTCTACACGATGTACAAGCGCACACCGTGCGGCGAGCACTTGGTGAGCGTCTGCACGAACACGCTCTGCGCGGCGCTGGGGGGCGACGACATCTACGCGCGCCTGTCCCGGAAGCTCGGGGTCGGGCACGAGGAGACCTACGGCGATCCCGGCTCCCGGGGGTCGATCACCCTGGAGCACGCCGAGTGCCTGGCGGCGTGCGACCTGGCCCCGGTACTGCAGGTCAACTACGAGTACTTCGACAACCAGACCGTCGAGTCCGCCGAGGCGTTGGTCGACGCGCTGCAGCGCGGCGAGAAGCCCCAGCCCACCCGGGGTGCCCCGCTGACGGACCTGAAGACGGTCGAGCTGGAGCTGGCCGGGATCTTCCCGGACCTCGCCATGGCCGTGCAGGGCAACTCGATGTCCCCCGAGACGCTGCGCGGCGCCCACCTGGCGAGCGAGCGCGGTTGGGTGGCGCCCGCGATGCCGGACAAGCCGCCCGTCCTGCCGGACCTGCCGGAGAAGAAGTGACGCGATGACGGAACCCATCACCCCGGACCCGATCGTCCCGGTGCTCACCAAGCGCTGGCAGAGCCCGCGCGCCTGGGACATCGACGTCTACGAGCAGCTGGAGGGCTACACCGCCCTGCGGCACGCCCTCAGCGGCCTCCCGGACCAGCTGATCGAGCTGGTCAAGGCCTCCGGCCTGCGCGGCCGCGGCGGCGCGGGCTTCCCGACGGGCATGAAGTGGAGCTTCATCCCCCAGGGCTCCACGGGCCCGGGCGCCAAGCCCAAGTACCTCGTCGTTAACGCGGACGAGGGCGAGCCGGGCACCTGCAAGGACATCCCGACGATGATGGCCGACCCGCACTCGTTGATCGAGGGTTGCATCATCACCAGCTACGCGATCCGCGCGAACTTCTGCGCCATCTACATCCGCGGGGAGGCGCTGCACCCGCTGCGCCGCGTCCGGTACGCCGTCGAGCAGGCGTACGCGAAGGGCTACCTGGGCCGCGACATCCTCGGCTCCGGGTTCGACCTCGACATCGTCGTGCACGCCGGCGCCGGTGCCTACATCTGCGGCGAGGAGACGGCGCTGCTCGACTCGCTGGAGGGCCGCCGCGGCCAGCCGCGCCTCAAGCCGCCGTTCCCGGCCACGGCGGGGCTCTACGCCTCGCCGACGGTGGTCAACAACGTCGAGACGATCGCCTCGGTCCCGGCGATCGTGCAGGGCGGCAGCTCGTGGTTCCGCACCATGGGCCGGGAGAAGAGCCCCGGTCCGAAGATCTACTCGTTGTCCGGGCACGTCACCCGCCCCGGTCAGTACGAGGCGCCGATGGGCACCACGCTCCGGCAGCTGCTCGAGCTCGCGGGCGGCATGAAGGACGGCATCCCGCTGAAGTTCTGGACGCCGGGCGGGTCGTCGACGCCGATGTTCACCGCGGAGCACCTCGACATCCCGCTCGACTTCGAGGGCGCCGCGGGTGCCGGCTCGATGCTCGGAACCACGGCCGTCCAGCTCTTCAACGAGACGGTCTCGGTGCCGTGGGCGGTCATGAAGTGGACCGAGTTCTACAAGCACGAGAGCTGCGGCAAGTGCACCCCGTGCCGGGAAGGCACGTACTGGCTGCTGCAGATCCTCGAGCGGATGGTGCACCACGAGGGCACGCCCGCGGACGTCGACACGATGCTCGACATCTGCGACAACATCCTCGGCCGCTCGTTCTGCGCGCTCGGTGACGGTGCCGTCAGCCCCATCACGAGCGGGATCAAGTACTTCCGCCAGGAGTTCCTGGACCTGTGCACCGAGCAGCCGTCGGTCGCGCACCCGGACCAGCTGGCCGAACTGACCGGAGCCTCCGCATGACCATCGCTCCCGAGCAGAAGCCCGAAACCAGGCCGGTGCCCGAGGGCCACGTCCGGCTCACGATCGACGGGCGGGAGGTCGACGCGCCCAAGGGTGAGCTGCTGATCCGCGCCTGCGAGCGTCTCGGCATCATCGTCCCGCGCTTCTGCGACCACCCCCTGCTCGACCCGGCGGGCGCCTGCCGCCAGTGCCTGGTCGAGGTCGAGATGGGTGGCCGGCCGATGCCCAAGCCGCAGGCCAGCTGCACCATGACGGTGGCCGACGGCATGGTCGTCAAGACCCAGCACTCCTCCCCGGTCGCGAAGAAGGCGCAGGAGGGGGTCATGGAGCTGCTGCTCATCAACCACCCCCTCGACTGCCCCATCTGCGACAAGGGCGGCGAGTGCCCCCTGCAGAACCAGGCGATGAGCACGGGCCGCACCGACTCCCGGTTCGTCGACGTGAAGCGCACCTTCCCCAAGCCGCTCCCGATCTCCACGCAGGTGCTGCTGGACCGCGAGCGCTGCGTGCTGTGTCAGCGCTGCACCCGCTTCTCCGAGCAGGTCGCCGGCGACCCGTTCATCGACCTGCTCGAACGCGGCGCACTGCAGCAGATCGGTGTGGCACAGGACAAGCCGTTCCAGTCGTACTTCTCCGGCAACACCATCCAGATCTGCCCGGTCGGGGCGCTGACCAGCGCGGCGTACCGGTTCCGCTCGCGCCCGTTCGACCTGGTGTCGACCCCCGGCGTCGACGAGCACTCCGCCAGCGGGGCGGCGATCCGGATCGACTCCCGCCGGGGCACCGTGATGCGCCGGCTGGCGGGCAACGACCCCGAGGTCAACGAGGAGTGGATCGACGACAAGAGTCGCTTCGCCTTCCGCTACCTCACGAGCAAGGGCCGGATCACGCGGCCGATGGTGCGGGGCAGCGACGGCGTGCTCGTCGAGACCTCCTGGACCGACGCGCTCCAGGTGGCGGCGGAGGGCCTGCTCGCCGCCCGCGCGGGTGGCATCGGTGTGCTGGCCGGCGGCCGGCTGACGGTCGAAGACGCCTACGCCTACGCCAAGTTCGCGCGCGTCGCCGCGGGGACCAACGACGTCGACTCCCGCGCCCGCACGCACAGCGCCGAGGAGCTCGACTTCCTCGCCGCGCACGTCGTCGGCCACGGCCCCGAGCGGCTGAGCTACACACGGCTCGAGGCGGCGCCCGCGGTGCTCTGCGTGGCGCTGGAGCCGGAGGAGGAGGCACCGGTCGTCTTCCTGCGCCTGCGCAAGGCCGCGCAGAAGCACCGGCAGAAGGTCTTCCACCTCGGCCAGTGGACCACCCCCGCGGTGCTGCGGACGGGGGTCGAGCTCGGCTCGTCCGAGCCCGCAGCCCGCGACGGGCTGATCCGCGCGGTGCCCGGAGCCGAGGCCGCGGTGCTGACCGAGCTGGCCGAGGTCGCCCCGCACGTCGTCGAGGCCCTGACGGGCGGTGGCGTGATCCTCGTGGGAGAGCGTGCCGCCGAGGTGCCGGGCCTGTACACAGCCGTCGCCCGGCTCGCCGAGCGCACCGGCGCCGTCGTCGGCTGGGTGCCGCGGCGTGCCGGGGAGCGCGGCGCGGTCGAGGCCGGTGCACTGCCCACGCTGCTGCCGGGCGGTCGCTCGGTGACCGACTCCGCCGCCCGCGCGGAGGTCGAGCGGGCCTGGGGGCTCCCGGACGGCGCACTGCCGACCACCCCGGGCCGTTCCACCAGCGAGATGCTCGACGCGGCCGCGGCGGGCGAACTGGCGGCACTGGTCGTCGGCGGGGTCGACCCGCTCGACCTCCCGGACCCGGCAGTGGCACTGGAGGCGCTGCGGAACGTCGGTTTCCTGGTGAGCCTCGAGCTGCACACCTCGGCGGTCACCGAGCTCGCGGACGTCGTGCTGCCGGTCGCTCCGGACGCCCAGCGGTCCGGTAGTTACGTGAACTGGGAGGGCCGCCGTCGCGAGTTCGGCCCCGCGCTGGACGCCACCGGCGTGCTGCCCGACTGCCGGGTGCTCGACACCCTGGCCGTCGAGATGGACGTCGACCTGTTCACCCAGACGCCCGCGGCCGCGGCAGGCGACATGGCGCGGCTCGGCACCCGTGCCGGTCTCTCCTCGCCGGGCCCGGTCGTGGCGCCTGCCGAGCCGCTGCGCCCCGTCGTCGTCGGGCAGGCCGTGCTCGCCACGTGGCGTCAGCTGCTCGACGAGTCGTCGCTCGCCGTCGACGAGCCTGCGCTGGCCGGCACGGCCCGTCCGCCGCAGCTGCGGTGCAACCTCGCGACGGCCCAGCGCCTGGGCCTGACGGCCGGAGCGCCGGCGACGGTGCGCACCGAGCGTGGGGCGATCACCGTGCCGCTGGTGATCGCGGACCTGCCGGACGGCGTGGTGTGGCTCCCCGCGAACTCCCCGGGCTCCCGTGTCCGCGACACGCTGGGAGCCGGGCACGGCGATCTCGTGGGGGTGTCGGCATGAACCTCGCCCAGAGCCTCTCGGCCCAGATCGGTTCGACACAGGTGCTCGCGCAGGGGCCGGCTCCCGAAGGCCTCACCCACACCCAGCAGCTGCTGGCCGACGACCCGATCTGGCTGATCCTGATCAAGGTCGTGGGCCTGTTCGCGCTCGGCGTGGTGCTCACGCTCTTCATGATCAACTGGGAGCGCAAGGTCGTGGCCCGGATGCAGCAGCGTCCGGGGCCGAACCGGGTGGGGCCGAAGGGCTGGCTGCAGAGCCTCGCCGACGGGCTCAAGCTCGCGTTCAAGGAAGACATCATGCCGGTGGCGGCCGACAAGAAGGTCTACTTCATCGCCCCGGTCATCTCCACGATCCCCGCCTTCGTCGCCTTCTCGGTGATCCCGTTCGGCGGCGAGGTCTCGATCTTCGGCGAGCGCACCGCGCTGCAGCTGGTCGACCTGCCCGTCGGCGTGCTCGTCGTGCTGGCGTGCAGCTCGATCGGCGTCTACGGCATCGTGCTCGGCGGCTGGGCGTCCGGTTCGCCGTACCCGCTGCTGGCGGCGCTGCGCTCGGCGGCACAGGTGATCTCCTACGAGATCGCGCTGGGTCTCTCCGTCGTCGCCGTGATCCTCTACGCCGGGTCGCTGTCGACCGCGGACATCGTGAGCGCACAGGCGTCGGGCTGGTTCGGCTGGCTGCTCATCCCGAGTTTCGCCGTGTTCGTCATCGCGATGGTGGGCGAGACCAACCGCGCCCCGTTCGACCTGCCCGAGGCCGAGTCCGAGCTCGTCGGCGGTTTCCACACCGAGTACTCGTCGCTGAAGTTCGCGCTGTTCTTCCTCGCCGAGTACGTCAACATGGTCACCGTCTCGGCGATGGCCACCACGCTGTTCCTCGGCGGCGGCCAGTGGCCGTGGCCGCTGTCGTTCCTCAACGGCAACGGCTGGTTGCAGTTCGTGGCGTTCCTGATCAAGACGTTCATCTTCCTGTTCGTCTTCATCTGGCTGCGCGGCACGCTGCCCCGCTACCGCTACGACCAGTTCATGCGGCTGGGCTGGAAGGCCCTGGTGCCGCTGAGCCTGCTGTGGATCCTCGTGGTCTTCGCGCTGCGCACCTACCGCACCGTGGGCAGCGGAGACGTCACAGTCGTGCTGCTGACGCTGGGCATCGTGGTCGCCGCCGTGCTGGTGGTGGCGTTCCTCGTCCCGGACCGCCACCGGCCCGAGGCGCCCGAGGTCGAACCGGCCTCCGACTTCCCGCTGCCACCGCTGGACCTCGTGGTTCCCGACCCGTCGCGCCCCCGCAGGCGCGCGGTGGACGACGCACCTGCGCCCCGCGGCCGTCGGAACCGCTCGGCCCGGGGCACGGTCGGGGCCGGCGCCCGTTCCCGCACTTCCGGCTCCGACTCCGCGCATGACCCTTTGGCTAGGGAGAGCGAGTAGATGTTCGACTTCTTCAAGGGGTTCGGCGTCACCTTCTCGACGATGTTCAAGAAGGTGGTCACCGAGGAGTACCCCGAGGACTTCCCGCCGCCCGCCCCGCGCTACCACGGCCGCCACCAGCTGAACCGGCACCCGGACGGCCTGGAGAAGTGCGTGGGCTGCGAACTGTGCGCCTGGGCCTGCCCGGCCGACGCGATCTACGTCGAGGGCGGCGACAACACCGAGGAGGCACGCTTCTCCCCGGGTGAGCGCTACGGCGCGATCTACCAGATCAACTACCTGCGGTGCATCGGCTGCGGCCTGTGTGTCGAGGCCTGCCCGACCCGCTCGCTGACGATGACGAACTTCTACGAGCTGGCCGACGACAACCGGCAGGACCTGATCTTCACCAAGGAGCAGCTGCTCGCCCCGCTGCTGCCGGGCATGGAGCAGCCCCCGCACCCGATGCGGCTGGGGGAGAACGAGCAGGACTACTACGTCCAGGGGCCGACGCTGGCGCGGCGCTCGATGAAACCGGGCTCCGATGTCCCTGACCCGGTGGGGGAGCAGGTCCGATGAGTCTTCTGCTGCTCGCCCAGGAGGCGGGTCTGCCCGGCGGCGCCGACACCGGGCTCGGCGAGGGGATCGCCTTCTGGATCCTCGGCCCGGTCGCGCTGGCCGGGGCGCTGGGAATGGTCTTCGCGCGCAACGCGGTGCACTCGGCTCTGTGCCTGGCCGGGACGATGCTCTCGCTGGGGCTGCTCTACATGGCCCAGGGCGCGCTGTTCCTCGGGTTCGTGCAGATCATCGTCTACACGGGTGCCGTGATGATGCTGTTCCTGTTCGTGCTGATGCTCGTCGGCCGCGACAGCTCGGACTCGGTGGTCGAGGTGTTGCGCGGCCAGCGGGCGGCGGCGCTGCTGTTCGGCGTCGGGCTCGCGGTGCTGCTGGTGGCCGCGGTCGGGCGGGCGTTCACCGACGTCACGCCGGTCGGGCTCGACGCGGGCGGCGCGAACTGGAACGGCAACGTGCCCGGCATCGGTCGGCTGATCTTCACCAAGTACCTGTTCGCCTTCGAGCTCACCTCGGCGCTGCTGATCACCGCCGCGCTGGGGGCGATGGTCCTGGCGTACGCGCAGACCCGCGCACACGCCAAGCGCAGCCAGCGGGAGACCGTGGAGGCACGGCTGCGCGGCGAGCACGCCCGGATCTCCCCGCTCCCCGGCCCCGGGGTGTTCGCCACGGCGAACTCGGTGGCCGTGCCGGCGCTCCTGCCGGACGGCTCGATCGCGCCCGAGTCGCTCTCCGAGATCATCGACCGGACCGACGTCCAGCCGGCACCCGTGCCGTCGCCGGACGACGCACACGCGCTGACCGGCCGCCCGCATGCCGGCAGTGATCACAACGGTTCGCGCGCCGACGCCGTCGAGGGAGCCGACCGGTGAGCACCACCTATTACCTGCTGCTCTCCGCGCTGCTGTTCTCCATCGGCGCCGTCGGCGTGCTGGTGCGGCGCAACGCCATCGTCGTGTTCATGTGCGTCGAGCTGATGCTCAACGCCGTGAACCTGAGCCTCGTCACGTTCGCCCGCATCAACGGCGCGCTCGACGGCCAGGTGATGGCCTTCTTCGTGATGGTCGTCGCCGCGGCCGAGGTCGTCGTCGGGCTTGCGATCATCATGTCGATCTTCCGCACCCGCCGCACCGCGTCGATCGACGACGCCAACCTGCTCAAGTACTAGGAGTGTCCGTGCACCGGTCCCCGACGGTGGAGAACCGAGATGAGTGAGCTCCCGGAGGTGGGCGCCGCCACCGGTACCGCGTCCCTGGCGTGGCTGCTGTTCGCGCTGCCTGCGCTCGGCGCCGCGGTCCTGCTGCTCGCCGGACGCCGCGCGAACCGGTGGGGACACTGGCTCGGTGTCGCGACGGTCGCAGCGGCGTTCGTCGTCGGCCTGCTGATCTTCTTCGACACCCTCGCGCTGGATCCCGCCCAGCGCACGCGGGAGCTGTCCCTGTTCCAGTGGTTCTCCGTGGGCGGCCTGGACGTCGACTTCGGGCTGCGGCTCGACCCGCTGTCGCTGACGTTCGTCCTGCTCATCACCGGCGTCGGCACGCTGATCCACCTGTACTCGGTCGGCTACATGAGCCACGACCCCGGTCGGCGGCGGTTCTTCGGCCAGCTCAACCTGTTCGTCACCGCGATGTTGCTGCTGGTGCTCGGCAACAACTTCGTGATGCTCTACCTCGGCTGGGAGGGCGTCGGGCTCGCCTCGTACCTGCTGATCGGCTTCTACCAGGACCGCCCGTCCGCGGCCACGGCCGCGAAGAAGGCCTTCCTCATGAACCGGGTCGGCGACGTCGGCCTGGCGATCGCGATCTTCCTGCTGTGGCGCGACCTCGGCACCCTGCAGTACACCGAGGTGTTCGAGCGGGTCGGCGACCTCTCGGGCGGGGTGCTCCTCGCGATCACGTTGATGCTGTTGCTCGGTGCCTGCGGCAAGAGCGGCCAGTTCCCGCTGCAGGCGTGGCTCCCGGACGCCATGGAGGGCCCGACCCCGGTCTCGGCGCTCATCCACGCGGCGACCATGGTCACCGCGGGCGTCTACCTCATCGCCCGGACGCACCCGATCTACGACCTGTCCACCGCCGGGCGACTGGTCGTGGCGATCATCGGAACGGTCACGCTGCTGATCGGGGCGATCATCGGCTGCGCCTACGACGACATCAAGAAGGTGCTGGCCTACTCGACGGTCAGCCAGATCGGCTACATGTTCCTCGCGGTCGGGCTCGGTCCGGCCGGCTACGCGCTGGGCATCTTCCACCTGCTCACCCACGGCTTCTTCAAGGCCGGGCTCTTCCTCGGGGCGGGCTCGGTTATGCACGCGATGAACGACGACGTCGACATGCGCCGTTTCGGCGGGCTGGCCCGCTACATGCCGATCACGTTCGCGACGTTCGGGCTGGGCTACCTCGCGCTGATCGGCTTCCCGTTCCTGTCGGGCTACTTCTCCAAGGACGCGATCATCGAGGCCGCGTTCGCGCAGGAGGGCTGGCAGGGCTGGGTGTTCGGCGGCGCCGCCACCCTGGCCGCCGGGCTCACCGCCTTCTACATGACGCGGCTGGTGCTGATGACGTTCTTCGGCGAGCGGCGGTGGGAGAAGCTGACGTCCGCCCCGACCCCTGAAAATCCGGCTGGGCACGACTACCACCCGCACGAGTCGCCAGCCACGATGACGGTCCCGATGATCGTGCTGGCGTTCGGGTCGGTCGGCGCGGGCGCGGTGCTCAGTGGCATCGGCCTCACCGAGTGGCTCGCGCCGTCGTTGGGGGAGCTCACCGAGGTCGAGGGTGGCGTCCTGCCCCACGCGGTGATCCCGTGGCTCGTCGTCGCGCTCTCCGCGCTCGGCGTGCTCATCGCCTGGCTGACGGTCGGGCGCCACCGCGTCCCGGTCGAGAAGCCCGCCCTCGTCTCGCTGCCGGTCCGGGCCGCCCGTCGCGACCTCTACGCGAACGCGATCAACGAGGCGCTCATCGCCCGTCCCGGCACGTGGCTGACCCGAGCGCTGGTGTACTTCGACAACCGCGGCGTCGATGGGCTGGTCAACGGCATGGCCGCGGGCCTGGGCGGCAGCTCGGGGCGGATGCGCCGGTTGCAGACCGGCTTCGTGCGCTCGTACGCGCTGAGCATGCTCGGCGGCTCGGTCCTGGTCATCGGCGCTCTCCTCGCGGTGGTGTACGCGTGAACTTCCTGCTCCCCGTCCTGCTGGTGTTCCCGCTGGTCGGCGCCCTCGTGATGTACCCGCTGCGGGGCACGCCGGACGTGGCCAAGAAGGTCGCGATCGGCACCGCCCTGCTGCAGATCGTGCTGGCGGCCGTCACCTGGTTCGCCTACTCGGTGCCCGCCGCTGAGGCCGGCACCCGTTTCCAGCTCGAGTTCGTGCTCGAGTGGATCCCGGCGTTCGGCACCCGGTTCGCGCTCGGGATCGACGGCATCGCGCTCGTGATGATCGCGCTGACGGCGTTCCTCGTGCCCGGGCTGATGCTGTTCTCGTGGGAGGAGCGGCTGCCCGAGGGCCGCACGGCGTCGGGCTACTTCGCGCTTCTGCTGGCCACCGAGGCGACGCTGATGGGCGTCTTCACCGCCACGGACGTCTTCCTGTTCTACGTGTTCTTCGAGGCCATGCTGATCCCGATGTACTTCCTCATCGGGCGCTTCGGCGGCCCGCGCCGGCAGTACGCCGCGGTGAAGTTCTTCCTGTACTCGCTGTTCGGCGGCCTGATCATGCTCGCGTCGCTGATCGGGCTGTACGTCGCGAGCGCGCAGTACCTGCCTGCGGGCGGCACGTTCGACTGGGCGACGCTGCGCACGATCGTCCCGCTGATCCCCGAGTCGACCCAGATCTGGCTCTTCCTCGGGTTCTTCATCGCGTTCGCGATCAAGGCGCCGCTGGTGCCGCTGCACACCTGGCTGCCCGACGCCGGTGCGGAAGCGCCGATCGGCGCGGGCGTGCTGCTGGTCGGCGTGCTCGACAAGGTCGGCACGTTCGGCTTCCTGCGCTACTGCCTGCCGCTGTTCCCGCTGGCCAGCCAGCGGCTCGCGCCGCTGGTGCTGGTGCTCTCGGTGATCGGCATCCTGTACGGGGCGCTGCTCGCGGTGGGGCAGAAGGACATGAGCCGGTTCGTCGCCTACACCTCGATCGCCCACTTCGGCTTCATCGCTCTGGGGATCTTCGCCTTCTCGACGCAGGCGTTCGCCGGCTCGGTGCTCTACATGGTCAACCACGGCCTGTCGACGGGAATGCTCTTCGTGATGGTCGGCCTGCTCGCCGCCCGCGGCGGCTCGCGCATGATCAACGACTACGGCGGCGTCGCCAAGCTCGCTCCGGTGCTCGCCGGGTGCTTCCTGCTGGCGGGGCTCTCGTCGCTGGCGCTGCCCGGCACGAACTCCTTCGTCAGCGAGTTCCTCGTGCTGGTCGGCTCGTTCCCGCGTGAGCCAGTGTTCACGGTGCTGGCCACCATCGGCATCATCTTCGCCGCGCTGTACGTGCTCTGGGTCTACCAGCAGACGATGCAGGGGCCGGTGCGCGGCAAGGCGGTCCTCGACGCCCTGGGGCGCAGTAACCGATCCGGCCCCGACGCGTCCACCCCGCACTCCGCGCGGGGCGGCCGCCCCGCGCCGGATCAAGCCGGCGGTCCAGGCGCCATGATCGACCCGGCGATCGCGGCCCGCCGGGCGGGGTCGGGCTTCCCGGACCTGTCCGTCCGCGAGATCACGGTCCTGGTGCCGCTGATCATCGCGATCCTCGTGCTCGGTTTCTTCCCCGGCCCGGTGCTCGACGTGGTGAACCCGTCGGTCGCGGCCACGATGACGGAGGTCGGCCTCACCGACCCGGTGGGAGGGCTTCCCCGATGATCAACCTCGCCCAGGTGGAGCAGGTGACGGCTCCGCCGATCGACTGGGGCGCCATGGCACCCCTGCTCGTCGTGCTGGGCGCCGCCTGCGCTGCCGTCCTCGTCGAGGCGTTCCTCCCGCGGCACCAGCGCTGGCCCGTCCAGGTCGGGCTGAGCGTCGCCGCACTGGGGATCGCCGGTCTCGCGCTCGGCCTCTACGCCGGGGGCGAGCCCGCTGGCATCACGACGATCGGCGATGCACTGGCCGTCGACCGTCCGACGCTCTTCCTCTGGGGCACGCTGCTCGCGCTCGGGTTGGGCAGCGTCCTGCTGATCGCCGATCGCTCGGTCGAGCCGGGCGGGGCGTTCGTGGCGTCCGCGGCCTCCCGGGCCGCAGCCGGAGGCTCGGCTGCGGTGGCGTACGACCCGACGGACCCCGACCGCTCCTACGGGTCGCCGGACCAGGTTCCGACGATGCAGACCGAGGTCTTCCCGTTCACGCTGTTCGCGCTCGGCGGGATGATGACTTTCGTCGCCGCGAACGACCTGCTGACGATGTTCATCGCGCTCGAGGTGCTCAGCCTTCCGCTGTACCTGATGTGCGGGCTCGCCCGGCGGCGCCGGCTGCTCTCGCAGGAGGCGGCGGTCAAGTACTTCCTGCTCGGGGCGTTCGCCTCGGCGTTCTTCCTCTACGGCCTCGCACTGATCTACGGGTACGCGGGCTCGGTCCGGCTCACGGACATCGCGAACGCGTCGGCGGGCTCCGCGCGATCGGACACGCTGCTGTTCGCCGGGCTCGCGCTGCTCGTCGTCGGCCTGATGTTCAAGGGTTCGGTCGGCCCGTTCCACACCTGGACCCCGGACGTCTACCAGGGCGCGCCCACGCCGGTCACCGCGTTCATGGGTGCCTGCACCAAGGTCGCGGCCTTCGGTGCCATCCTGCGCGTGCTGCAGGTGGCGTTCGGCGCCACCCGCTGGGAGTGGCGGGGCGTCCTGTGGGCCGTGGCGATCGTCTCGATGGTCATCGGCGCGGTCATCGGCCTGACGCAGACCGACATCAAGCGGATGGTCGCCTACTCGTCGGTGGCACACGCCGGCTTCCTGCTGATCGGCGCGATGGCCGTCACCCCGCAGGGCGTCTCGGGCACGCTGTTCTACCTGCTGGCCTACGGGTTCACCACGCTCGCGGTGTTCGGGGTGATCAGCCTCGTGCGCAACGCGGACGGGGAGGCCACGCACCTGTCGCAGTGGGCGGGCCTCGGCAAGCGCTCGCCGCTGACAGCCGGGATCATGACGTTCCTGCTGCTCGCCCTGGCCGGCATCCCGTTGACGAGCGGCTTCACCGCCAAGTTCGCGATCTTCGCCGCCGGCATCGCCGACGGTATGGCGCCGCTGGTCGTGATCGCGCTGGTCGCGAGCGCCGTGGCGGCGTTCTTCTACCTCAGGGTGATCGTGCTCATGTATTTCAGCGAGCCTGCTGCGGACGGTCCGACCGTGACGGTGCCGGGCGCGTTCACCACTGCCGCGATCACGCTGGGTGTGCTGCTGACGCTGCTGCTCGGCATCGCACCGTCGTTGGCCCTGGACTGGGCGAGCGGCGGCGGGTTCGTGGGCTGAGTGGCTACGGACCGCGCACGGGTTTTCGTAGGGTAGAGCCGTGGCAACCAACGCGATCGCAGGAGTCGAGCTCGGCGACCCGGACCTCACGGCGACGACGAATGCGGGGCTGGACCGCGTCGAGGAGCTCCTGCACCGCGAGGTGACCAGCGGCTACCAGTTCGTCACCGAGACCTCCCTGCACCTCATCGACGCGGGCGGAAAGCGCTTCCGCCCGCTGTTCACCCTTCTCGGCGCGCAGATGGGTCCCCGCCCGGACGCGGACGAGGTAGTCACGGCGGCCACGGTCGTCGAACTGATCCACCTCGCGACGCTGTACCACGACGACGTCATGGACTCCGCGACGATGCGCCGCGGGGCACCGAGCGCGAACTCGCGCTGGGACAACACCGTCGCGATCCTGACCGGCGACTTCCTGTTCGCCCACGCCTCCCGGCTGGTGGCGGACCTCGGCCCGGCGGCGGTGCGGATCATCGCCGAGACGTTCGCGGAGCTGGTCACCGGCCAGATGCGCGAAACCCGTGGCCCGCGGCCGGACGAAGACCCCGTGGAGCACTACCTCACCGTGATCGCGGAGAAGACCGGTTCGCTGATCGCGACCGCCGGGCGCTACGGCGGCATGTTCTCGGGCTGCACCCCGGGGCAGATCGAGTCGCTGCACCGCTTCGGCTCGGCGATCGGCTTCGCGTTCCAGATCAGCGACGACATCATCGACATCACCTCGCCGTCGGCGAGCTCGGGCAAGACCCCGGGAACGGACCTGCGCGAGGGCGTGCTCACCCTGCCGATGCTCTACGCCCTGCAGGACACCGGCGCCGCCGCCGACCGGCTCCGGGTGCTCCTGGCCCGTCCGATCACGGACGACGGCGAGGTGGACGAGGCCCTGGAGCTCCTGCGCGCCGGTCCCGGCGTGACCCGCGCCCAGGACGTGCTCGCCGAGTACGCCTCGGCGGCCCGCACGGAGCTGGCCCAGCTCCCCGACGGCCCCGCGGGCAAGGCTCTGGCGTCCCTGACCACGTACGTCGTCGCCCGCACGGCGTGACCGGGCCGCCGGACACGGACCGTCGCGGTATCGCGCTCGGAGTCGCCGCCTACCTGCTCTGGGGTGTGTTCCCCGCGTTCTTCCACCTGCTCGGGGCGGCGGCGCCGACAGAGATCCTCGCGCACCGGGTGCTGTGGACGCTCGTGCTCATGGCCGTGATCCTGAGCGTCGTCCGCGGTTGGGGAGCGCTGCGATCGCTCCCGCCGCGGGTCTGGGCGATGGTCACTGCAGCGGCGGCCCTGATCGCCGTCAACTGGGGCCTGTTCATCTACTCCACGGCCGTCGGCCACGTCGTGGAGGTCGCCCTCGGCTACTACATCGGCCCGCTCGTCAGCGTGCTCATCGGCGTGGTGGTTCTGCGCGAGCGGCTGCGCCTGCTGCAGTGGGTCGCTGTCGGGATCGCGACGGTGGCCGTGCTGGTGATCGCGGTCGGCGACCACCGGGTGCCGTGGCTCGGGCTCGGGCTTGCCGTCAGCTTCGCCACGTACGGCCTGATCAAGAAAACCGTCCCGCTACCCGCGACGGCCAGCCTGACGGCCGAGGGCGTCGTGCTGGCGCCCCTCGCTGCCGCCTACCTCGTGTTCCTGCAGTTGGCCGGCACGGCCACGTTGACCGGGCACGGGGCAGGGCACGTCGCGCTCCTGGTGCTGACCGGCCCGGTGACGGCGGTGCCGCTCCTGCTCTTCGGGGCGGCGGCGCGGCGCATCCCGCTCACGACCCTGGGCACGCTGCAGTACCTGGCGCCCACCCTGCAGTTCCTGCTGGGCGTCGTCGTGTACGGCGAGGTGATGCCCGCCGAGCGGTGGGTCGGGTTCGGCCTCGTGTGGGTCGCGCTGGTGGTCTTCACCGTCGACCTGGTGCGCTCCCGTCCCCGACGCGTGGCCGAGGAGGTCGTCGGCGCGGCCGAGTGCCGGTAGCTCGGCGGGTCGGCACATTCGGGCTGCCGAACGTGCCGACTCGCGCTGACGAACTCGCGGACTCGCGGGTCGGCCTCAGCCGACGACGGTCCAGGTGTCGCGGCCGTTCAGCATCGCCTGCAGGTTCGCCCCGCCCTTCGACTGCGCCCTGTCGCGGGCCTCCTGCAGCTGGGCGCGGGCGGCGTCGTCGTAGGTCGTGCGGTCGACGTTGCGGAAGATCCCCGTCACGGTGTGGGTCAGGTCCTGGTCCGACAGCCGGGAGAGCGCGAACGCCAGCTCGTGGTCCGCGGCGTCGTGCACCACGATCTGGGTGGCGTCGACCTCGTCCGCCTTGGCCACGCGGAGCTTGAAGCCCTCCTGGACCACCGCGTACGTGCCCAGTCCGTCAGGATCGCTCGGGCCGCCCGCCGGGCCGAACCGGATCGGCTCGCCGTGGGTCAGCGGGATCACCCGAGAGGCGGCCTCGTCACCCTTGCGGAGCACGTCGAAGCTGCCGTCGTTGAAGATCGGGCAGTCCTGGAAGATCTCGACGAGCGCGGTGCCGCGGTGCTCGGCGGCGGCCTGCAGGACCGCCGTCAGGCTCTTGCGGTCGGAGTCCAGCGCGCGGCCGACGAACGTCGCCTCGGCGCCCAGCGCCACCGAGATCGGGTTGAACGGGTGGTCGACCGACCCCATCGGGGTCGACTTGGTGACCTTTCCCTCCTCAGACGTGGGGGAGTACTGGCCCTTGGTCAACCCGTAGATCCGGTTGTTGAACAGCAGGATCTTGATGTTGACGTTGCGGCGCAGCGCGTGGATCAGGTGGTTGCCGCCGATCGAGAGCGCGTCGCCGTCGCCCGTGACGACCCACACCGACAGGTCCGGCCGCGACACGGCCAGCCCGGTGGCGATCGCGGGCGCCCGCCCGTGGATCGAGTGCATCCCGTAGGTGTCGAGGTAGTACGGGAACCGCGAGCTGCAGCCGATGCCGGAGACGAACACGGTGTTCTCACGCCGGATCTTCAGCGTCGGCAGGAACGAGCGCACGGCGGCCAGCACGGCGTAGTCGCCGCAGCCGGGGCACCAGCGGACCTCCTGGTCGCTCGTGAAGTCCTTGGCGGTCTGCTTGGCCTCCGTCGTGGGGACGCCGTGGAGGCCGCCGATCGTCGGGAGCCCCAGGTCGATACCCGAGCCGATCGTCTGGGCAGTGGAGCCGTTGTGCAGGGCGGTCATGCGATCACTCCGGTGGCACTGTTCTGGGTGGCACTGTTCTGGGTGGCACTGTTCTGGGCGAGGTGGTCGAGGAAGACGTTCTGCAGCTCTTCGGCGCCGAACGGGAGACCGGCGACCTTCGTGTAGCTCAGCACGTCGACGAGGTATTCGCCGCGCAGCAGCAGGGCGAGCTGGCCCAGGTTCATCTCGGGGACCAGCACCCGCCGGTAGCGGCGCAGCACGTCGCCGAGGTTGGCCGGCATCGGGCTGAGGTGACGCAGGTGCGCCGTGGCGATCGAGTGGCCGAGCTTGCGCACCCGGCGGGCACCTGCGCCGATCGGCCCGTAGGTCGACCCCCAGCCGAGCACCAGCAGGTCGGCTGGATCGTCAGGGCCGGTCGGGTCGTCGACCTCCACGTCCGGGACGGGGATGCCGGCGATCTTCGCCGCTCGCAGCCGGACCATCCGGTCGTGGTTGTCGGGGTCGTAGGAGATCGATCCGCGGCCGTCCGCCTTCTCGAGACCGCCGATGCGGTGCTCGAGCCCCGGCGTGCCCGGCACGGCCCAGGGCCGTGCGAGCGTGTCGTCGTCGCGCAGGTAGGGCCAGAACTCCGCGCCGTCCGGCGAGTTCGGGGCGGTGGCGAACCCGGGGTCGGTGTGCGGCAGCGAGGCGATGTCCGGCACCCGCCACGGCTCCGAGCCGTTGGCCACCGAGCCATCGGAGAGCACGATCACCGGTGTCCGGTATTTCACCGCGATCTGCGCGGCCTCAAGCGCGGTGCCGAAGCAGTCGCCGGGCGAACGCGGCGCGAGGATCGGCAGCGGCGCCTCGCCGTTGCGGCCGAACATCGCCTGCAGCAGGTCGGCCTGCTCGGTCTTGGTGGGCAGGCCGGTCGACGGACCACCGCGCTGTACGTCGATCACCAGCAGCGGCAGCTCGAGCGCCACCGCCAGGCCGATCGTCTCGCTCTTGAGCGAGACACCGGGCCCGGACGTCGTCGTCACGCCCAGCGCGCCGCCGAACGACGCACCCAGCGCGGCGCCCACGCCGGCGATCTCGTCCTCGGCCTGGAAGGTCGTCACGCCGAAGGACTTGTGCTTGCTCAGCTCGTGCAGGATGTCCGACGCGGGCGTGATCGGGTACGAGCCGAGGAACACGGGCAGGCCGGTGACGTGTCCGGCCGCCACGATCCCATAGGCCAGCGCGGTGTTGCCGGTGATCTGCCGGTACGTGCCCGCCGGCAGCGGGGCCGGAGCGACCTCGTAGGTCACGGCGAACGACTCGGTGGTCTCGCCGTAGGCGTGGCCCGCCTTGAACGCCAGCACGTTCGCCTCGGCGAGGTCGGGCCGCTTCGCGAACTTCTCCCGCAGGAACCGCTCCGTGCCCTCGGTGGGCCGGTGGTACATCCACGACAGCAGACCCAGGGCGAACATGTTCTTCGCCCGCTCGGCGTCCTTCTTGCTCAGGCCGGTCTCCTCCAGCGCGCCACGGGTCAGGGTCGCCATCGCAACCTCATGCACCGTGTAGCGCTCGAGCGAGCCGTCGTCGAGCGGCGAGACCGTGTAGCCGACCTTGGTCAGGTTCCGCTTGGTGAACTCGTCCGTGTTGACGATCAGCATCCCGCCCGCGGGCAGGTCGGCGACGTTGGCCTTCAAGGCTGCGGGGTTCATCGCCACGAGCACGTCCGGACGGTCGCCGGGGGTGAGGATGTCGTAGTTCGCGAAGTGCAGCTGGAACGACGAGACGCCCGGCAGCGTCCCGGCAGGGGCTCGGATCTCCGCGGGGAAGTTCGGCAGCGTCGACAGGTCGTTGCCGAACGACGCGGTCTCGGAGGTGAACCGGTCGCCGGTCAGCTGCATGCCGTCCCCGGAGTCGCCCGCGAACCGGATGACGACCCGGTCCCGGGAGACGACCTCGCGTGCGGTGGTGTCGGAAGACGTCATGTGAGAGCCGGTCCCAGGGTCGTTGCGGGTGGACGCATTCGAGGTTAACTCCTCATTTATCGACGCTCTGGTCTGCCCTGCGGAGGTCACACCCCGCTGTACCCCTGGAACACCGTCACGCCGTCGTTCGTTCCATTGAGCGGGGAGGCCCACCACCAGGAACCGAGGGCCCGGTCCCCGGAAGGACGACATCCGTGCACCGCCACCTGAACGGGCTCAAGACGGCCCTGTTGCTCGGCGCCATGAGCGCGCTGGTCCTGCTGGTCGGTTCACTGTTCGGCCGCGGCGGCGTGCTGATCGCGTTCGTCGTCGCGCTCGCCATGAACGGATACGCCTGGTTCAACTCGGACAAGATCGCGCTGCGGGCCATGCACGCGCGCCCGGTCTCCGAACCCGAGGCGCCCGGCCTCTACCGGATCGTTCGAGAGCTGGCCCGCTCCGCCCGCCAGCCCATGCCGCGGCTCTACATCAGCCCGACGGACGCGCCGAACGCGTTCGCGACCGGCCGCGACCCGCGGCACGCCGCCGTCTGCGCCACCACGGGCCTGCTCGAGCTCCTCGACGAGCGCGAGCTGCGCGCCGTCCTCGGCCACGAGCTCAGCCACGTCTACAACCGCGACATCCTCATCTCGTCGGTCGCCGGCGCGCTGGCCGCCATGATCGGCTTCCTGGCGAACATGGCGATGTTCGCCGGTCTGTTCGGCGGCTCGGACAGCGAGCGGCCCAACCCGATCGCCGCACTGCTGATCGCCCTCCTCGGCCCGGTCGCGGCCGGCGTCGTGCAGATGGCGGTGAGCCGGTCGCGGGAGTACCAGGCCGACGCGAGCGGTGCCGCTCTGACGGGCGACCCCCTGGCGCTGGCGTCGGCGCTGCGCAAGCTGGAACGCGGTACTCAGCTCGCTCCGCTGCCGCCGGAACCGCGGCTCGCGTCGCAGAGCCACCTGATGATCGCGAACCCGTTCCGGGCAGGCGAACAGTTCTCGCGCATGTTCTCCACACACCCGCCCATCGAGGACCGCGTTGCCCGGCTCGAGGCGATGGCCCGGGATCGCCACCGCCGCTGACGCCGACGGCGCGGCCGCCGGATGGCATATGCACCGACCCGCGGCGGCGGGGTCAGCCGCGGGCCGGTGCTGACCAGCGGCTTTCCCGCCCCTGCGCCGCTCAACCACGGCTTCCGCTCACCGGAACGGCCCAACCGGTCACGAAAGGTGAATGGTCCCCGTTCGGTCGGGGCTACCGGTAGTTCACGAACTGCAGCGCGATCCCGAAGTCGCGCCCCTTGAGCAGGGCGATGACGGCCTGCAGGTCGTCCTTCTTCTTGCCCGACACCCGCAGCTGGTCGCCCTGGATCTGCGCCTGGACGCCCTTGAGCTTCTCGTCGCGGATGACCTTGCTGATCTCCTTGGCCTTGTCCGCGGCGATCCCCTGAAGGATCTTGCCGCGCACCTTGTAGGTCCGCCCGGACACGGCGGGCTCATCGGCCTCGAACGCCTTCAGCGAGATGTTCCGCTTGATCAGCTTCTCCTTGAAGACCTCGACGGCGGCCTTCGCCCGCTCCTCGGTCTCCGACTCGACGCTGATCGCCTCCTCGCCCGTCCAGGCGATCGAGGTGCCCGTGCCGCGGAAGTCGAACCGCTGCGACAGCTCCTTGGCCGCCTGGTTGAGGGCGTTGTCGACCTCTTGCCTGTCGACCTTGCTCACCACGTCGAACGACGGGTCGGCCATGGGTTCCTCCTCCACCAGGCCCCTGCGTGGCCCGGCTTCTCGCTGTCGTATGCTCTCGTCCGCGCCAAGGCGCACCCGGCGGGTTGCCCGAGCGGCCAATGGGAGCGGACTGTAAATCCGTCGCGAAAGCTACAGAGGTTCGAATCCTCTACCCGCCACCACCTCGACGAACGGCCCCTGACCAGCGCGAACATGGTCAGGGGCCGTTCTCGTGCTGTCCGGTCGTGTCCGGCTGGTGACGCCCGTCCACGGGTATCCACGGACGCATCACGGACGCGATCATGAGCGCTCTTGCCGCAGCGCCTCCGCCGCACACGCCGGCGCACGGCGTCCTCCTGACCGGCGATGCACGTGGCGTAGACCCGCAACAGGAGGTCGACGCTGTGCCCGGCCGCGGGCGCCGCGGAACAGCCGGCCGTCAGGGGAAGTGCCGTGCTCGCTCCGGTGCGCGTGCAACGGGGCGGTCAACTCCGGCGGGCACGGCACGATGCGAACGTCGTCGACGGCGCGGTGCTTGAGCCGGCGGGGCTCACGGCGGGTGCCGTTCCGGCTCCACGCCTTGCCCGCCGCGGGCGCCGTCGCACTCGAAGCTCGGCGCAAGGCCCACAGCGCTGCCGCCGCGGCCATCCAGGCCCGTGTCGAGCAATGCATCATCGACCACGAGACGCGAATCAACCTCGCACAAATGGCCTCAGAACATCACCAGCGGATCGAATCGCTGGCACCAGATGGCGATGTCACCTCGCGAGGAGGGCAGGGCCTGGTCAGCGGAGTCGCGTTCGGCAGAACGCGGCGGGAAACCTGGCCTAGGAGCAGCCTGTATCTGCGGGCGTAGCGGCGAAGGCGATCGAACGCGTTGTCCATGGTCAGCTGGCCGTACTGACCGAGGACGCCCTTGGCCTGTTCGACGACGCGGCTATGTCGGCGTTGCTGAGCGGTCATGCGTGAGTTCGGGCCGCGGTGAGCGACCGTGGCCGTGGGCACGGTGGGATCGGGGTAGTGACCAGGTGGACGGCGTCGTCCACCGTGTCGGCCAGCATCATGGTGTCGTCGAGCCCGGCGATGACGAGGACCCGCCGAACGAGTCGTGGGGCGGCGGCGAGCGCGAGGCGGGCGTCCGCGCGGGTGAGTCGGTCGCGCAGGTCGACCAACTCGGTCAGGCCGGCGGCCGAGAGCAGTTGCACCCCGGACAGATCCAGGACGGTGCTGCGGTCGGGGACCGACAGCAGATGACGGCGCAGGGACGGGGCCGATGCGATGTCGATGTCACCGGTCACGGTGATCAGTGTCGGCGGAGCCTGGGGGCTGAAGGTCCGGACCAGCAGTGCGGACATGTCTCACCTCGGCCACTTCTCGGGCATGGATCGGAAGTGGCCGCGCTGCGGGACCGACAGTGACGGTACGGCAGATGCCCAGGCCCCGCCAACGCCGCAGGTGTGCGACCCTGGAGAGGTTGGAGGCACTCCGCGCCCGTCAGGCCCTGTGGCGAGCCGTCTTTGATTCGCCATGATTCGCAGCCGGTTCCCCGGGAGCCCGCTGCCAGATGGGCCGTGCTCCATGCTTGATCAGATTACCTCCGGCAGCAAGTCCGGATCCGAGCCGGACGCTGCGGCGCTCGAGTTGACCGAGGCGGGCTCGGCGGCCGCCGAGTTGCTGCAGTTGTTGTTGGCGACCGAGGACATCACCGACTTCCTCGACGAGCTGGCCACCTTGACCACGAAGGTGCTGCCGGGCGAGCTGTCCTGCGGGATCACCATGCGCCGCGGACGCGGCGCGACGACGATGGCCAGCAGCGACACCCGCGCCTGCCAGGTCGACGAGATCCAGTACAGCCACGACGAGGGCCCCTGCTTGCACGCCCTTGCCACCGGGCAGGTGACTGTGGTCGACGACCTCGCCTCCGACGACCGATGGGGCGGCTACCAGATGCCGGCCCTGGGCCACGGAGTCCGCTCGTCGTTGTCACTGCCCCTGCACACCGATAGCGAAGTGGTCGGGGCGCTGAACATCTACGCCACCCGACCGGGGACATTCGGACCGCCGGAGCAGGTCGTCGGCGGGCGGTTCGCCGAGGAGGCATCCCGAGCGCTCACCTTGGCTGTGCGGTTGGCCGAGCGCAGCGAGATGTCGGCGCACCTGCAGGCCGCGTTGGCCTCCCGCGCGGTGATCGACCAAGCCCTCGGGATCGTCATGGGGCAGAACCGCTGCACCGCCGACGAGGCGTTCGAGGTGCTGCGCACCGCCTCACAGAACCGCAACGTGAAGCTCCGCGACATCGCCGCCGAGATGGTCATCGCCCTCAGCGGACACCGTCCCACCGACAAGCCCCGCTTCTCCTGACCCACCGACCAGCCATGCTGCGGATTCGTCGTCGGGTCTGCCCCACGGCAACCGACCGGCGGATGGCGGAGCGAGGCATGTCCGCGTAGCGTATGAAGCGGTCCAGCAGTGCGGCCACTCGATGACGTAAGTCCGAGGAGGCCCATGTCCGCGCCGACGGTTCACGCCACGACCGCGACCGATCCCAGGACCGTTTTCTCACCCGTCGGCGCCGCCGGTGTCGCCCTGCCGGGGGCGGCTCCCGTGCCTGCGCAGGCAGATCCCGGGCAGCGGCCCGGGTACCGCAACGGGTACGAGCACCTGGCTCCGCTGTTCGCCGAGCATGCCGCACTGCCCGAGGGGCACCCGCACCGCGAACGGCTGCGCACCGAGCTGATCGCCGGGTACCTGCCCGTTGCCCGGAATGTCGCGCGCAGGTACGGGCGCCGGGGCGAGCCGGCCCAGGATGTGGAGCAGGTTGCGTCGGTGGGGTTGGTCCTGGCTGTGGACCGCTTCGACCCCGGGCGCGAGGTCGACTTCCTGTCCTTCGCCATCCCCACGATCAACGGGGAGGTGCTGCGCTACTTCCGCGATCGGGTCCACACGATTCGCACGCCCCGTCGTCTGCGTGAGTTGCAGTCACGGATCCACGACGCCGCCGCGGAACTCTCTCAGCGACACGGGCGCGCTCCCCGGCCGAGCGAGCTCGCCCGACACCTCAAGCTGGACATCGAGACGATCCTCGAAGCGCTGGCGGCCCACGATGTGGCCCACACGGCATCCTTGGACGAGCCGGGATGGCGTGACGAGGGCGGGGCCTCGAGGGACGGGGGTCGGTTCGCCGCCGCCCTCGGGCAGACCGAGCCGGAGTTCGACCTGGTCGAGCACCGCGAGGATCTCGCACCGCTGCTCGCGGCGCTGCCCGAGCGCGAACGAAAGATTTTGTTGCTGCGGTTCTTCGGCGGACTCACCCAGACCGAG
The DNA here is from genome assembly GCF_031845345.1 of Pseudonocardia charpentierae. NCBI lineage: Bacteria > Bacillati > Actinomycetota > Actinomycetes > Pseudonocardiales > Pseudonocardiaceae > Pseudonocardia > Pseudonocardia charpentierae. The sequence continues at coordinate 107,631 of NZ_JAVREJ010000002.1, forward strand.
ATCGCCGCCCAGGTCGGGCTCTCCCAGATGCACATCTCGCGCCTGCTCACCCGCACCCTGACCCGCTTGCGCCACCAACTGGCCACGGACTGACCCACCGACGGGCTGAGCCGAAGGCTGCGGGCAGCGCCGACGCCGTCGCCTCGGCGCCAACGGCGCACGACCTGCTCGGCGGTCATGGATTGCCGGGCACGCCGGGTGGGGGGAGCGGTGCAGCGTGGCCCGCTCCTCCCACCACTACGCCACCGTGCCGCTGTCGTCATCGTCATCGTCATCGTCATCGTCATCGTCATGCTCGATCCGGATACCCGGGTCTCGTCGTGGCAGGCGGCTGCCGGGTGATCCCCGGGTGTGAGCGGCACCGGGCGGCCAGCGCGTGTCGCGGCAGGTGCTCTGTGAGGCATCACTGCCCGGACCGTGGGTAAGTACAACGGGGGTCGGTGACGTTCCCGGGTACGTCACCGGTCAAGGCCGCGGTGGTCCAGAAAGCGGCCGCCGCGGCCGGCCCCGACCTTCGCCATCGCGACAGGAACACTCGTGCGGACTATGCACGGACGCAGAGGAGAGGTGCGCAGCGGCACCGCAGGTCAAGGCCGGGTTGACAGTGGACTGCAAATCCGTCGCGAAAGCTGCAGAGGTTCGAATCCTCTACCCGCCACGACCTCGACGAACGGCCCTCCACCAGCGGAAACGCGGGGGAGGGCCGTTCTCGTGCGGCGGGGAGGACCGGCCCCGGATGCGAGGGGGCGTCACCGGGACCGGCCCCGCACCGAGATCGTCTTCTTGTCTCCGACCGTTACATGGTCGAGAGATCACGTCCGGCTTGCCCGGTTCGCCCGAGATAGCAGGTCACGGGTGGTTGAAGGATCACGATCGTGGGGTGGATGCGCCCCGCCGGACGAGGCACGGGTGAACGACACGGGTCGCGGGGTACGGAGTGCTGAAGCACCCGGTGCCGCACGTGCACCTGGATCCCTACCGACGGAGGTGGACATGGCCGTGGAGATCAACCTCGACTCCCTGCTCGACAAGGAGTTCGAGAACAGCTCACTCGCCGAGCTGCTCAGCGCTCCGGTCAGCGCACTGGCCGGCGTCAGCGACGGCGACGCCGAGCACCTCAAGGCCGCTTTCAACATCAAGACCATCGGCGATCTCGGGAAGAACAAGTACTTCCGGGCGGCCACGCTGATCAGCCAGCTGCACGACGCGGGCGCCAAGTAGGTCGGGCGACGGGAGGCCACGTCGCACGACGTGGCCTCCCCGCCGTCAGACCAGGTCGTCGAAAGGCGCCGCGTAGCGGAACGTGCCGGTCGACGACCGGCCACCGGCCACGAGCACCTGGAAGTACCGGCCCCACCCCGGGTCCGGAGGAGTGATCCCGACGTCGGTCGCCGTCACGAACCCGAACCGCCCGTAGTACGCGGGCTCGCCGAGCAGTCCGACGATCGTCTCATCGCGCGCTTGGGCCGCACCCAACAGCGCGTACATGAGTGCGCAGCCCACGCCCCGGCCCTGTACCGCGGGCAGGACGCCGAGCGGCCCCACACCGAGCGCCGGCACGTCGCCGACCCGTGCCCGTGTCGCGACAACGTGCCCGACCAGCTCCCCGTCGCGCACCGCGACCAGCGACAGGTGGGGCAGCCAGGCGGCGTCGGCGCGCAGCGCATCGACCAGTCCCGCCTCGACGGGCTCACCACCGCCGAACGCCGCGCGGTGGACGTCGCGGATCGATCCCACGTCGCCCGGCGCTTCCCGCCGCACCGTCAGGACCGTCACCGCACCTCCAGTGCTGCCGCGCGCCCGGCCCGGCGGCCGGAGAAGAGGCAGCCGCCCAGGAACGTGCCCTCCAGGGCCCGGTAACCGTGCACCCCGCCCCCGCCGAAGCCGGCCACCTCGCCGGCCGCGTACAACCCGTCGATCGGAGCGCCGGACGCGTCGAGCACCCGCGACGACAGGTCCGTCTGGAGCCCGCCGAGCGTCTTGCGGGTCAGCACGTGGAGACGGACGGCAACCAGCGGCCCGGCCGCCGGATCGAGGATGCGGTGCGGCGCCGCGGTGCGGAGCAGGCGGTCCCCGCGGTGCCTCCGTGCGTTGTGGCCCGCCATCACCTGCAGGTCTTTCGTGAAGGGGTTCGCCATCTCGCGGTCCCGGGCGACGATCTGCCGCTCGATCTCGGCGAGGTCGAGCAGCGGCTCGTCGGTCAGCGCGTTCATGCCGGCGACGAGCTCGGGCAGGGTGTCGGCGACGACGAAGTCCGCGCCGTGGTCGAGGAACGCGCGTACCGGTGCGGCCGGGCCGGGACGGAGCCGTGCGGCCACCGCGCGCAGGCTCCGGCCGGTGAGGTCCGGGTTCTGCTCGGACCCGGACAGCGCGAACTCCTTCTCGAGGATCTTCATGGTGAGGACGAACCACGAGTGGTCGTGGCCGGTCGCGCGCAGCGCGGCGAGGGTTCCGAGCGTGTCGAAGCCCGGGAAGTTCGGCGCGGGCAACCGTCGGCCGCGGGCGTCGAACCACAGGGCCGACGGCCCGGGCAGGATCCGGATGCCGTGCCGGGCCCAGATCGGGTCCCAGTTCTCGATGCCCTCTGTGTAGTGCCACATGCGGTCGCGGTTCACCAGCCGGCCGCCGGTCTTCTCTGTGATCGCGAGCATGCGCCCGTCGACGTGAGCGGGTACGCCGGAGATCATCCGGCCGGGCGGGGTGCCCAACCGGTCGGGCCAGAACTCCCGGACGAGGTCGTGGTCCGCCCCGATGCCTCCGGACGTGACGATCACGGCCTGGGCTCGGAGGGTGAAGGTGCCGACCGGCTCCCGAGAGCTCGCCCGGCCACGGGCGGCGTCACTCGGTGCCAGTACCGTTCCCGCGACACCGTCGACCGCGCCCGCGGAAGTGGTGAGGCCGTCGACGCGATGCCGGAACCGCAGCTCGACGCGCCCCTCGGCGACGGCCGTGCGGACCGTGCGCACGAACGGCTCGAGCAGCCCGGGGCCGGTGCCCCAGACGACGTGGAACCGGGGCACCGAGTTGCCGTGCCCGTCGGCGAGGTGCCCACCGCGCTCTGCCCAGCCGACCACCGAGAAGAACCGGACACCCAGCCCGTGCAGCCACGCGCGCTTCTCGCCGCAGGCGAAGTCGACGTAGGCGGTGGCCCACTGGCGCGCCCAGTGGTCCTCGCCGGTGGGGTCGTCGACGCCGCGGTCGAACCCCGCACTGCCCAGCCAGTCCTGCAGCGCGAGGTCGAACGAGTCGCGGATGCCCGTCCGGCGCTGTTCGGGCGAGTCGACGAGGAACAGCCCGCCGAAGGCCCAGTACGCCTGGCCGCCCAGCGACGCCTCGGGCTCCTGGTCCACGACGACGACGCGGCGCCCGGCCTCGGCGAGCTCGGCGGTGGCGACCAGCCCCGCGAGCCCGGCCCCGACCACCACGACGTCGGCGTCCACGCCGGCGACGCTACTCGCAGCCGACGCCCGGCTCTCCGCCTCCGTCGAGGCGGTATATGTCCTTACCGATGATCCGTACAGGTCCCTCGACGTACGCCGGACCGTTGCCGCTGCCGCCTCGGCAGTCGACGTCGCTGGCGATCGGCACGCACCCGCTGCCGAGCGCGGACGCGACCACCAGCACCCCGACGACCGCGCCGACGACCCCGAGCAGCCGCCGCGATCGGCGCCGGGTGGCCGGGGGGCGCGGCACGCCGTACGGCGTCGGCGGACGTGTGCGCTGACGCGGCACGGCGTGCGTGACCACGCTCGTCGGGACCGCCAGTGGCTCGTCGACCGGCCGCCTCGTGGCCGTCGGCTCCGCGGGAAGGCGCAGCTCACCCGTCATCAGAACGAAGTACGACCGTCAGAGCCTCGGCCTGCGCGGTGCCGCTGTGCTGCTGCACCGTGAACGCGAGCAGCAGCAGGGCCGCGATGCCGATGCTCGCCCACAGGATGCGGCGCCGCTGGCAGGGGGTGAGCCGGGGCGGAGTGTCCTCGGCCTGGCCGAACTGGGCGGGCGGGCGGGCCGGCAGCGGCGGACGCCGGACCGGGGCGGACGTCGCGACACGTGCCGTCCCCGCGGTCATGTGCGGCCGCGGACCGGTCGTCGGCCGCGGGGGACAGGTCCGGCGCGACGCCGTGGGGGTGCCGGGTACCGCTGCGAGCAGCTTGGTCGTCCGGGCGATGGGCAGGGGCGTCGAGCAGGGGGAGTCGCGAGGTGCGCACGTGGCCGACGATCCGAGCTGCAGCGTGAGCGTCACGGTCTCGCCGGTACGGGTCACCCGGGCCGGGCACGTGCCCACGTGTCCCCGGCCGGCCAGCCGGGTCAGCACGGGCCCGTAGGCCACGGCGTCCGCAGCGGTCAGCCGGCCCACCCGCCGTGGCCGGCCCGGGCCCAGCGCCTCCACCGTCACGGCCGCGCCCGCCGGCCGCAGGGCGACGCGCAGCGGCCCGGGTGGCAGCGGTGTCGTCACGACGGCCTCGACCCGGCCGTCAGTGGACAGGGGGACGAGCTGCATGCGGCACTCCGGTGGGCCCAGCGGGGACTGACATGATCGTTCTCGCGTTGCGCACGACCTTCATTACGGCGCATACCCGAATCGCGGTACGGCGCGGGATCTCGCCGGCCCGTCATCTCCCCTGATTCCGTGACGTCGCCGCACCACCTGATCGGGTGCGGAGTGGCCGACTGCCCGACCGCCAGCTGCGGGTAACCCTCGTACTGATCCGTCCGACCGAGGCTGTTGCGCCGGAAGGAGTACGACGATGCAGGTGCGACCACCGTGGCCGTCTGCCGGGGGTGCCGTCATGGCTGCGGTGCTCGGCCTGGCCGTGCTCCCGTCGCTGATCCCTCCGGGTCTCACCGCCGGGCATCCGGCCCGGCCTGCCGTCGATGCCGTCGTCGGCAGGGCGACGGCATCGGGGGAGCTCCTGCTCGTCCGGCACGCCGGCACGGCGTCGGTCACCGTCGACACGACCGCGCTGACCGGCCCGGACGTGCGGGGCTGGTGGGTCGACGGAGTCAGCGGCGAGACGGTCGACGTCGGGTCGGTGAAGCGGGGACGGGCCGTCACGCTCCACCCTCCGGACGTCGGCGACGGGGCCGCACACGACTGGACGCTCGTGCTCGTCGACGCGACCCGCGGGATCCTGCCGCCCGCAGGACGTGTCCACCGGTGAAGAGGCGAGGGTCCCGGCGCTACTCTCCGCGCCATGCTCGACGTGATCGAGGCGTGGCACACCGCGGTGAACGCCGGTGACGCCCCCGCTGCGGGTGCGCTGTGTACCGACGACGTTCAGGTCGGCGGCCCCCGCGGCGCCGGTCGGGGTCGCGGGCTGCTGGTCGGCTGGGTGGGGCACGCGGCCGTCCGGCTGCAGCCGCTGCGGTGGTTCTGCGGCGACGAGGGGGCGGTCGTCGAGCAGGACGCGCGCTGGGTCGACGGGGGCACCGGCGATCTCACGGCGCCCGTCCGGGTCGCGACGGCGTTCGGGGTCGCGGACGGCCGCATCTCCCGGGTGCTGCGCCACACCGACCTCGACGGCGCGCTGGCTGCCGCCGGTCTCACGACGAACGACGAGGTCACCGCGCGCCGGTAGGGTCGGCCGCGTGGCCCTGATCAAGGTGGACGCGGAACCTGCGGAGGTCGGTTTCGACCCCGGCCGGCTCGCGCGGATCGATCGGCACTTCCGCCGGTACGTCGACGACGGCCTGCTCGCGGGCTGGACGGTCGCGGTCAGCCGGCGTGGGCGGGTCGCGCACCTGTCCCACCACGGGCTGCGCGACCTCGACGCCGGGCTGCCCGTCTCCGACGACACGATCTGGCGCATCTACTCGATGACCAAGCCGATCACGTCGGTCGCGGCGATGATGCTCTACGAGCAGGGCGCGCTGGAGCTGACCGATCCGGTGGCGCGCTTCATCCCGTCGTTCGCCGACGCCCGCGTCTACAACGCCGGTCCGGCGCTGAACCCGTCGACGGTCCCGGTCACCGAGCCCGTGCGGGTCTGGCACCTGCTCACCCACACCTCCGGGCTGACCTACGGCTTCCACCACGCCCATCCCGTCGACGAGATGTACCGCCTGCGCGGCTTCGAGTACTCGGTCCCGCCCGGCGTCGACCTCGCCGGGGCGTGCGACCTGCTCGCCGACATACCGCTGCTGTTCCAGCCCGGCACCGAGTGGAACTACGGCGTCTCGACCGACGTGCTCGGTCGCGTCGTCGAGGTCGCCTCGGGCCAGCCGTTCGAGACCTTCCTCGCCGAGCAGGTCCTCGGCCCGCTGGGCATGGACGAGACGGCGTGGTCGGTCGCGGAGGACGACCTCGACCGGCTCGCCACGCTCTACATGCGGGGGTCGGACGGCAGGCTCGTGGCGAACGGCCTCGGCGAGGACGCCACGCGGCCGCCGCTGCTGCACGCCGGAGGCGCGGGGCTGGTCTCGACGGCCGGCGACTACCACCGGTTCACCCAGATGCTGCTGCGCGGCGGCGAGCTCGACGGTGTCCGGCTGCTCGGCCCGCGCACCGTCGCCTTCATGACCCGCAACCACCTGCCGGGTGGCGCGGACCTCGAGCAGATCGGGCGCCCCATCTTCGCCGAGTCGGCGTTCCGCGGCGTCGGCTTCGGGCTGGGCTTCTCCACGGTCGTGGACGTGGCGGCGGGGAAGGTGCTCACCAGCCCGGGGGAGTACGCCTGGGGCGGGATGGCCAGCACGGCTTTCTACGTCGACCCGGTCGAGGAGGTCACCGCGATGTTCTTCACCCAGTTCCTGCCGTCGAGCACCTACCCGATCCGCTCGCGCCTGCGCGCGTTGGTCGCCCAGGCGGTGGTGAGCTGATGAGGCTCACGTTCGCGATCGTCCGGATCGCGGTCGTCGCCGTGGCGCTGTGGGTGGCGACCAAGGTCGTCCCCGGGATCGGGATCAGCGGCAGCAGCACGGGATTGCTGATCGCCGAGCTCGTCGGCGTCGCCGCGATCTTCGTGGTCGTCGAGGAGATCCTCAAGCCGGTCATCAAGACCCTGGGCTGCCTGCTCTACGCCCTCACCCTCGGGCTGATCGGGCTGGTGGTCAACGCCCTGCTGCTCCTCCTCGTCGGGTGGCTCGCGGAGCGCCTCGGCCTGCCGTTCGTCGTCGACGGGTTCTGGGCGGCGTTCTGGGGCGCGATCGTGGTCGCGGTCGTGTCGGCCGTGCTGCACCTGCTGATCCCGAACCGCCTCGACGCCCGCTGACGGCGTCAGACGGGCCACGTCTCGCGCCGCCACGCGGCGTCCCAGAACATCCACTCGTAGCGCGAGGTGACGGTCACGTGCTCGCGCATCAGCGCCAGTTCGCGTGGCGACGCCGCGGCGCCGACCCGGTCGGTCACGTCCAGCACCGCATCGACGACGGCCTGGAACTCCTCGCCGCCGTACGTCGCGATCCACCGGGCGTAGAGCGGATCCGGTGAGCCCCGGTCGAGCAGTTCCTCGCCGACCCGGGCGTAGATCCAGTAGCAGGGGAGCACGGCCGCGACGGCCTCGGCGAACGAGCCGGCGTGCGCGGTCGCGAGGAGGTAGCTGATGTAGGCGCGCGTCGTGGGGGCGACCGGCGCCGCGGCTGCGGCCTCGGGGGTCAGGCCGAGGTCGGCCAGCAGGTCCGCGTGCAGGCTCTGCTCCGCGGCGATCGCCCCGCCCGCGTGGGCGCCGAACATCACGGTGTCGCGCGGTTCCTCGGCCCGGGCTCCGCACAGGGCCAGCGCGCGGGCGTAGCCGCGGAGGTAGTGGGCGTCCTGGACGATGTAGTGGCGGAAGGCCTCGCGCGGCAGCGTGCCGTCGGTCAGCCCGGCGACGAACGGATGGCGCAGGATCGCCGCGTAGATGTCGTCCATGTCCGACCAGAGCAGGTCCCGCGTCCGGCTCGACGGCGCAGTGCGTTCGACGGCGGTCACGGACGGGACGGTAGCGGCGACCGCGCCGCGACGGGCGGCGCCGTGACCGGATACCTACGGCATGTGTTCGTAGAGTGAGATTCCCGTCACTCTGCGGACATGTGCCAGGCATACTCCCGTCACTATGGGGTTCTCTCGGGTGGCGACTCAGCGCTGAGAGCGCGCCGAACCGCACCGGCCTGTCGGAGGTGAACGGGATGACCCCCGTACCCATGGATCACCACGAGAAGATGCGACTGCGCGCCGCCGCGTTCCGCGTCACCCGGCTCTACCCCGGCCCGGTCGGCGAGCTCCTGTCACGGGAGCTGCTGACCTGGGAGGAGTTCGGTTACCGCCTCGGGGGCAGCCAGCTCGTCATGCGGCTGGTGGACGACGTCCTCAAGGCTCCGCTCGCCCAAGGCGAAGTGGCGTGACCCTCACACCGGTCTAGCGGCCCGTCGTCGCGGCTCCTGTCGGCATCGGTTCGCCGTCGACGGCGCCGAGCGCCGTCGCCGTCACCACCAGTAGGGCGGCGAGGGTGACGGCCGTGCCCAGCCTGGCGACCACGTCGACCGCTGATCCCAGCGGCGAGCGGGCCCTGAGCACGAGGCGTTGCGCGTTGCGCGGTGTCCCGACGAGGTGATCGTCCGGGAGGCACGGCGCGATCCGCATCGTCCGGGCGTCGGCCGACACCCGCAAGAGCGGATCGACCGGTCGGACGGACGGGACGTACTGCGGGCGCGACGAGGGCGTCGGCGCGGACATGGGGACCACCGAGTGCTCGGACGGGCGGGGAGCGGGCACCGGACGGAGCCGGCTCCGGTACGCCTCGATGATCGTTCCCGGAGCGCTCGACGTTAGCGCCGTTCGCCGACCGTCGCAGGTCCGTATCGGCACGGGGTAGGCTGGCACGAAACCAAGTCAGTCCGAGGAGTGTCGAGCTGTGCCACCGCCCCCCCGCCGGACCCCGAAGCGCAAGGTCAATCCGCTGCACGCCAAGCGGATCGCCGACGTCGACTGGAAGGACGTCACGCTGCTGCGGACGTTCATCTCCGACCGCGGCAAGATCCGTGCGCGCCGGGTCACCGGCCTGACTCCCCAGCAGCAGCGGCAGGTCGCCACGGCGATCCGCAACGCGCGGGAGATGGCCCTGTTGCCGTACCCGCGTGCAGGCCGCGGCTGACGCCGAACACGCCACCCCGCGTCGGCCCCGTTTCAGGGCCGGTCGCGAGGTTGTGTAGCATCGTCCACGCCCGTTGGGAGCGCTACCCGCCGGGCCGTGCCGCCCCTTTAGCTCAGTCGGCAGAGCGTCTCCATGGTAAGGAGAAGGTCTACGGTTCGATTCCGTAAAGGGGCTCTAGTGAGTCGGGTCGCGTTCAGTCGGGCCGTTCTCGCGAAGCGGTGTAGCTCAGTCGGTAGAGCAAGCGGCTCATAATCGCTGTGTCGCCGGTTCAAGTCCGGCCACCGCTACCAGGCTGACCAGTTCCGAAAAGCAAGCAGGAGGCACCCGCGATGGCGAAGGCCACCGACGTCCGGCCGAAGATCACGCTGGCGTGCGAGGTGTGTAAGCACCGCAACTACATCACCAAGAAGAACCGGCGGAACGACCCCGACCGGCTCACGATCAAGAAGTACTGCTCGAACTGCAACCTGCATCGCGAACACCGCGAGACCAGGTGATTGCGGAGTACGTCGGCCGAGCGCTGCCGTCGTCCCGGCCCTACGTGGTCGGACGCGAGAAGGTCCGGGAGTTCGCCCTCGCCGTCGGCGAGGGCGCTCTTGTGTGTACAGACCTCGACGCCGCGCGGGCCGCGGGTCACCCGGACCTCGTCGCCCCGCCCACCTTCGCGGCCACCTTCACGATCCCGGCCATGGAGGCCTTCCTCCGCGACCCGGCCGTCGGCTGGGACTACAGCCGGATGGTGCACGGTGATCAGTCGTTCACCATGCACCGGCCGCTGTACGCCGGCGACGAGGTGGTCATCACCTTGCACGTCGACGACCTGCGCAGCCGCGGTGGAAGCCTCTTCCTCACGCTGCGGTTCGAGGTGGCGGACACCGCGGGCGAGCCCGTGCTGACGGGACTCGCGCTGTTCGTCACCGTCGTGCCCGTGGAGCCGTCGTGACCACCGCCGGCCCCGTGGACGCCGCTCCCGGCGACATCCTGCCGCCCCTCGTGGTGCGGATGACGCGTCTGGATCTGGTGAAGTACGCGGGCGCGTCGGGCGACTTCAACCCGATCCACTGGAGCGAGCGCATCGCGGTGGGTGTGGGGCTGCCGAACGTGATCGCGCACGGGATGCTGACGATGGCGCTGGCCGGACGACTGGTGACGGCCTGGATCGGCGACCCGGCGGCCGTGGTCGGCTACTCGGCCCGCTTCACGCGGCCCGTCGTCGTCCCGGACGACGACGAGGGCGTCGAGCTGGAGCTCACCGGCACCGTCAAGGCCGTCGACGACGAGGGCGACAGCGCCCGGATCGCCACGGTCGCGATCACCGCCGCCGTGGCGGGCAAGACGGTGCTGGGTCGCGCCGTCGCACGGGTCCGCCTCCCCGTCTGACCTCACACCCCACGACGAACGACAGCGGCGTCCGCCGGGTCTGCCCCGGCGGACGCCGCTGTCGTGTGACGCGGGAAGTGCCGCTACTTCGCCTCGGCGAGCAGTGCACCCATCCGCTCGACGCCCGTGCGCAGGTCGTCGTCGGCCAGGGCGTAGGACAGGCGCAGGAAGCCCGGTGTCCCGAACGCCTCGCCCGGCACCACGGCCACCTCGGCGTGCTCCAGGATCGCAGCGGCCAGCCCGACGGTGTCGTCGATGCGTGAGCCGCGCAGCTCCTTGCCGATCAGCTCCTGGACGGCGGGATAGGCGTAGAACGCGCCGCGGGGGGTCGGGCACCGGACACCCGGGATCGCCGAGAGCAGGTCGACAATGCTGCGCCGGCGCCGGTCGAACGCCGCGCGCATCTCCGCGACGGCGTCCAACGGCCCGGAGACGGCCTCGAGCGCGGCGCGCTGGGCGACGTTGCAGACGTTCGAGCTGAGGTGGCTCTGCAGGTTCGTCGCCGCCTTGATGACGTCCGCGGGGCCGGCCATCCAGCCGACCCGCCAGCCGGTCATGGCGTAGGTCTTCGCGACGCCGTTGAGCACGACGCACGTCTCGGCGAGCTCCGGCACGGCCACCGGCATCGAGACGGCCTCGGCGCCGTCGTACACGAGGTGCTCGTAGATCTCGTCGGTGATGACCCAGATGCCGTGCTCGACGGCCCAGCGTCCCACCGCCTCGGTCTGCTCCCGGGAGGCGACCGAGCCGGTCGGGTTCGACGGCGAGCACCACAGCAGCGCCTTCGTGCGCGGCGTGCGGGCGGCCTCGAGCTGCTCGACCGACGGCAGGTAGTCCGCCTCCGGCCCGGTCACGACCACGACCGGGACACCGCCCGCCAGCGTGATCGCCTCGGGGTAGGTGGTCCAGTACGGCGCGGGCAGGATCACCTCGTCGCCGGGGTCGACCAGAGTTGCGAAGGCCTGGTAGACGGCCTGCTTGCCCCCGTTGGTGATGAGCACCTGGCCTGCGGTGACCTCGAGGCCGCTGTCGCGCTTCGTCTTCTCGGCCACCGCCGCGCGCAGTTCGGGCAGCCCGGCGGCCGGGGTGTAGCGGTGGTTCTTCGGGTCCGCGCACGCGGCCTGTGCGGCGGCGACGATCGGGGCGGGCGTCGGGAAGTCGGGCTCGCCGGCGCCGAAGCCGATCACGGGGCGACCGGCCGCCTTGAGCGCCTTGGCCTTGGCGTCGACGGCCAGCGTCGCCGACTCGGCGATTCCGCCGATCCGTGCGGAGATCCGGTGCCGGACGTGCTGTTCTGTCACGGAGGGGGGTGCTGCGGTGCCCATGACGGCATCCTCCCCCAACGGGTGGCGGCGGTTCGTCGTGGGGCGGCGCCGGACCCGGGAACCGGCCCCGGAAAGTGGCGCTGTGCGGTGCCGTACACTTTCCTGTGGCACGTGGGCCCCAGGTCCACGGACGCGCGCCCGACGGGCGCCGGAGCCGGCCAAGGGGTGTAGCTCAATTGGCAGAGCAGCGGTCTCCAAAACCGCAGGTTGCAGGTTCAAGTCCTGTCGCCCCTGCATCGGACGAGCGCGGTAGGTAGGCATCAGCAGCAGCACGGCAGCGTGGACGAGGGGATCGGCGTGAGCGAGGAGCGCGAGGCGGAACCGGGGCGGGAGCGCCCACGGACCGCCGCGGACCGCCGGGCCCGGCGGTCGGACGCGACACCTGCAGCCGGGTCGACGCGCGCCCGCGGTACCGCCGTCCGTGAGAGCGGTCGGCAGGGCAAGGGCTCGCTGCCGGCACGGTTCGTCCGCTTCCTGCGTGAGGTCGTCGCCGAGCTGCGCAAGGTCATCTGGCCGACGCGCAACCAGCTGGTGACGTACACGATCGTCGTGCTGGTCTTCGTGTCGTTCATGGTCGCGCTGGTCTCACTGCTGGACTACCTGTTCGGGCGGGGCGTGCTGTTCCTGTTCGGTACCTGACGGCCCCCGACCGACCGACCCCGCGACGAGTGCAAACGAGGAATTGACGTGACGACCCAGGACGGCGGCCTCCGGCCCGCCGACATCGAGACCGACGACACCGACGCGGCGACCGCGTCCGAGCAGGACGTCGACGTCGAGGTGGCGTACGGGGCGGACGTGGCGTCACACTCCTACACCGGCTCGGACGACGACCCGGCGGCCGCGGACGACGTGGTCACCGAGGAGTCCGCCACCGAGGAGTCCGCCACCGAGGAGTCCGCCACCGAGGAGTCCGTCGCCGACGAGCCGGCGGAGCCCGTGGAGACCGACCCCGCCGAGGAGATGCGTGCCGCACTGCGCCGCGCCCCTGGCGACTGGTACGTCGTGCACTCCTACGCCGGCTACGAGAACAAGGTGAAGACCAACCTCGAGACCCGGGTGCAGACCCTGGACGTCGAAGACTTCATCTTCCAGGTCGAGGTGCCGACCGAAGAGGTCACCGAGATCAAGAACGGCCAGCGCAAGCAGGTGCAGCGCAAGGTCCTGCCCGGCTACATCCTGGTCAGGATGGAGCTCAACGACCAGTCGTGGGGCGCCGTGCGCAACACCCCGGGGGTCACCGGCTTCGTCGGTGCCACCTCGAAGCCGTCCGCGCTGACGATCGACGAGGTCGTGAAGTTCCTGCTGCCTCGCACCGAGGCCGCCAAGCCGGCCGGGTCGGGCCGCTCGGGCGCCGCCGCCGGAGGCTCCGCCGGTTCGGGCAAGCCCACGGTCGAGGTCGACTTCGAGGTCGGCGAGTCGGTCACCGTCATGGACGGCCCGTTCGCGACGCTGCCGGCGACGATCAGCGAGGTCAACGTCGACGCGCAGAAGGTCAAGGTCCTGGTCTCGATCTTCGGCCGGGAGACCCCGGTCGAGCTCGCGTTCTCCCAGGTCTCCAAAATCTGACATTCCGACCGCGGCAGGCAGGTTCGCGGCGAACACACCACGAGGAATCACGAGATGCCCCCCAAGAAGCGGAAACTCTCCGCGATCGTCAAGCTCCAGATCAAGGCCGGGGCAGCGACCCCGGCACCGCCGGTCGGCCCCGCGCTCGGCCAGCACGGCGTGAACATCATGGAGTTCTGCAAGGCCTACAACGCTGCGACCGAGTCGCAGCGCGGCGACATCGTGCCGGTCGAGATCTCGGTGTACGAGGACCGGTCGTTCACCTTCGCGCTCAAGACCCCCCCGGCTGCGCGCCTGCTGCTCAAGGCTGCGGGCGTCGACAAGGGCAGTGGCGAGCCGCACCGCACCAAGGTCGCCTCGGTGACCATGGATCAGGTGCGTCAGATCGCCCAGACCAAGATGGCCGACCTGAACGCGAACGACATCGACCAGGCCGCCAAGATCATCGCCGGTACCGCCCGGTCCATGGGAATCACGGTCACGGGCTGATTCGTTCCACCCCGTGTACCACCCCGAACGCGTGGAAGAGCCGGGCGCGGCTCGCACCACGACCTGACCTGAATCACAGAGGACAGCCATGAAGCGCAGCAAGAACTACCGCAAGAACGCAGACCTGGTCGACCGCACGCAGCTCTACAGCCCGCTCCAGGCCGCGAACCTGGCGAAGGAGACCGGCTCGACCTCGAAGATGGACCCCACCGTCGAGGTCGCGATGCGGCTGGGTGTCGACCCGCGCAAGGCGGACCAGATGGTCCGCGGCACCGTGAACCTGCCTCACGGCACCGGCAAGACCGCGCGCGTGATCGTCTTCGCGACCGGCGACAAGGCTGCTGAGGCCGAGAACGCCGGCGCGGACGTCGTCGGCGCGGAAGACCTGATCGAGCGCATCCAGGGCGGGTGGCTGGACTTCGACGCCGCCATCGCCACCCCGGACCAGATGGCCAAGGTCGGGCGCATCGCCCGGATCCTCGGCCCGCGCGGCCTGATGCCGAACCCGAAGACTGGCACGGTCACCCCGAACGTCACCAAGGCCGTCCAGGACATCAAGGGCGGGAAGATCAACTTCCGGGTGGACAAGCAGGCCAACCTGCACTTCGTCATCGGCAAGGCGTCGTTCCCCACCGAGAAGCTGGTGGAGAACTACGGCGCGGCGCTCGACGAGATCCTGCGGGCCAAGCCGTCGGCCGCGAAGGGCCGCTACCTGAAGAAGGTCACGGTCTCGACGACGACGGGCCCGGGCATCCCCGTCGACCCGAACCGCACCCGCAACCTGCTGGTGGACGAGAACCCGCCCGCCTGATCGGACGCTCCGACCGCACCCCGTCGCCCTCTGGGCGGCGGGGTGTCGTCGTTCTGCGGGGGCGCAGCGGGTGCCGGGAGCGGGTGCCCGGAGTGCAGCATGGTGGCTTTGCTGCACTCGCACCGCAGCAAAGCCACCATGCTGCGAACCCCCGGACCGCGGTTCGTGCGCCGGCATCCCCGGCCGTAGTCGGTCAGCGCACCCAGTCCGCCAACACCGTCTCCACGTCCTCCGCTTCCGCCAGCGGCCCGGGCAGCGTCGCGGGCGTGCGCGAGAACCGCGGTGCAGGAGCGGCCTGCAGCACGCCGTCCTGCGCGACGACCGTGCCCCGCGCCTTCACATGCGGATGGTCGGCGACCTCCCCGAGCGCCAGCACCGGCGTCACGCACGCCTCGGTGCCGTCGAAGGCGGCCACCCACTCGTCGCGCGTGCGGGTCGCGAAGGCTGCGGTGAACCGCTCCCGGAGCACCGGATGGCCCGCGACGTCGTCCTGGGCGGGCAACGTCGACGGGTCGAGGCCGAGCCCGTCGAGCAGTTGGGCGTAGAACCGCGGCTCCAGCGGGCCGACGGCGACGTGCCTGCCGTCCGCGCACGTATACGTGTCGTAGTACGGCGTGCCGCCGTCGAGCAGGTTGGCCTCCCGGGCATCCGTCCACCGGTCCTGGCCGTACAGCGCCCACGTCATCTGCATGAGCAGGCTCGCGCCGTCGACCATCGCCGCGTCGACGACCTGCCCGCGGCCCGAGGAGCGGGCCTCCAGCAGCGCCGCGAGCACGCCGACGAGCAGCAGCATCGAGCCGCCGCCGAAGTCGCCGACGAGGTTCACCGGCAGCACGGGCCGGTCGTCCGCCCGGCCGATCGCGTGCAGGGCCCCGGTCAGCGAGATGTAGTTGATGTCGTGCCCGGCCTGCTGCGCCATCGGGCCGTCCTGCCCCCACCCCGTCATCCGGCCATAGACCAGCCGGGGGTTGCGGGCGTGGCAGTCGGCCGGCCCGACCCCGAGACGTTCGGCCACTCCCGGCCGGTAGCCTTCGATCAGCACGTCCGCGTGGTCGACCAGGCGCAACACCGCCTCCCGCCCGGCGGGTTCCTTGAGGTCGGCCGCGACCCGGCGACGTCCTCGCAGGGTGGGGTCGGGCCGGTCTGGGTCGCCGAGTTGCAGCGCGCCGGACGGCCGGTCCACGCGCACGACGTCCGCGCCGAGGTCGGCGAGCACCATCGCCGCGTGCGGCCCGGGCCCGATGCCGGCCAGCTCCACGACCCGCAGCCCGCGCAGCGGCCCCGCCCCTGTTCCCATCACGATCAACGTCCTCCGGTGTTCGGGATCGGTCAGGCGACGGCGACCGGCTCGGTCTCGATGTGCGCCTCGTCGAGGGTGTGCCAGGCCGTGACGAGGCGCTCGAGTGCGGGCTCCACGCGGTCGTGCCGCAGGGTGTAGGGCACCCGCAGGTAGCGCTCGAACGCGCCGGCCAGACCGAACCGTGGGCCGGCCGCGAGCAGGACGCCCTGCCGGCGGGCCGCGCCGACCAGCCGGCTCGACACCGGCGCGCCGAGGTCGACCCAGAGGCTCAGGCCGCCGGTCGGGTGGGACGGGCGCCAGCTCGGGAAGGCGTTGCCGAGCCGGCCGACCAGGTGGTCGCGGGCCGCGGCGAGCTCCGCCCGCCGCGCCAGCACGACCGGTTCCAGGTCGTCGATCAGCCGCGCGGCGATGAGCTGCTCCAGCACCGGTCCGCCGAGGTCGGTCGCGGCGCGCAGCGCGGCCAGCCGCCGGATCGTCGGGGCCGCGGTGCGGATCCAGCCGATGCGGAGCCCGCCCCACAGGACCTTGGCAGCCGAGCCCACGGTGATGACCAGCGCCGAGTCGGGAGCACCGTGCGTGGCGACGGGCGCCTCGCCCGGTCCCACGAACGTCAGCTCGGCGAGCGTCTCGTCGATCAGCAGCGGAGTACCGGTGCGGCGCGCCAGCGCGACGAGCCGTTCGCGCCCTGCGCCGTCGAGCAGCGCGCCCGTCGGGTTCTGGTGGTCGGGCACCAGGTAGGCCAGTCGCGGGGCCGCGTCGCGGACGGCCGAGGTCACCAGGTCGAGGTCCCAGGCGTCGGCGCCGGGGGTGTCGAGGTCGAGCGGCACCGGAACGCACCGCGCACCGCGAGCGTGCACGGCGTCGAGCGCATTGGGGTAGGTCGGGTGCTCGACCAGCACCCGGTCGCCGGGTGTCACGAGGGCGGCGAGCACGAGCGAGATCGCCGCCTGCCCGCCCGCGGTGACCAGCACCTGGTCCGCCGTGGTGGGCAGGCCCCGGGCGGTGAAGCGGCGGGCGATCGCCGCGCGCAGCACGGGGAGCCCGAGCAGGTCGTACCCGTGCCCTCCCAGGTGGGCGTCGAGGTCCTCGACGGCCACGGCCGCCGCTGCGCGGAGTTCGGTCGCCGGTGCGGCGAGGGAGGCGTGGGCGAGGTCGAAGAGGGTGCGGTCACCGTGCGGGGAGAACGGTGAGCTCACGCCCGAGGCCGTGATCCCGGGCGGCAGCTGCGTCCAGCTGCCGGCGCCGCGTCGGCTGTTCAGGATCCCGGCCTCCCGCAGCGCCTCGTAGGCGGCTGCGACCGTCGTCCGGCTGACGTCGAGGGCCACGGCGAGCTCCCGCTCCGCCGGCACGCGGATCTGCAGCGGCAACCGACCGTCGAGCACCAGCAGGCGGACGCGGTCGGCGAGTGCCGCCGTCAACCCGCGCCCTCCGGGTGGGCGCCAGTCGCCGAGCAGCCGGGCGAAGCTGCGGGCGCCGATGCGGCGGTCGACGTCGTCACGGGCCATGTGGTCCACTCTTGCGTAATTGGCTGTACAGGACCAGGCCGGTCGAGAGCATGCTTCGCCACATGGACACCTCGCTCTGGTTACTCCCGGCCCTGCTCATCGTGATCGCGCTCGCGGCACCCCGCTACGGGGTGGACTCCCGCGACGGCTACGACTGGAACCGACGCTTCGGTCCGCCCGACCCGCCACCGCCGATGTCGTCCCGTCGTCGCTCCACCCCGGCTGCGGACCTCGCCGCGCTCGCCCGACTGATCCGCCGGCCGGCCTCGCGCGGCCCGGTCAGTGCGCCGGCAGTGGAGTCAGCTGCCAGACACCGCGGCTGAGCAGCTGCACGGTGTTGCCCATGCGGTCGCGGCGCTCGACGGTGTAGCCGTACCGCCCGGGTTGCCAGACCTCCTGCGCGGCGAGCGCACCCAGCTGGGTCGTCGCCCACTGCTGCCAACCGGCGATGGTGGTGGGCGGCGCTCCGGCAGGTCGCAGGCGACCTCGGCCAGCGGGTGGAAGCCGCCGCTGAGTCCCGACGACATCGTGACGTCGATCCAGACCACGCCCATGTCCTCCTCCGCGCCGCCCCCTTAGTCGATCTTGTCGGGGTCGACTATCGGTGGGGCGGCCGTACCCGGCGCGCCGCGCCACACGATCGTGTCGGCCGGGTTCCGCCCCCCGGAGGGCGCCCACCTCACCTGACGTAGACTGGTCCGCAGTTCCACCAGAGACCGCAGGTCTGCATTCCGCGAGGGATGTACGAAGGCCCCGCACGAGCGGGCGGCCCGCGCAGGAGGACGAGGTCTTGCCGGGCGCCGCATTCCTTGCGGTGCCTGCCTCCGCCCCGTGCCTGCGCACGGGGCGTTCGTCTTCTCCCGGGTCCGGACGTGGTGGTTCGCCCCTGCCAAGCATTCTGGCAACCCGAGAGGAGGCAAAGGATGGCACGACCCGACAAGGTCGCAGCGGTCGACGAGATCGCCGACGAGTTCCGGGGCGCGTCCGCCTCGGTGGTGACCGAGTACCGCGGCCTCACCGTGGCGCAGCTGACCAATCTGCGCCGCGCACTGGGCCCCGACGTGTCGTACCGCATCGCCAAGAACACCCTGGTGAAGCGGGCCGCGCAGGACGCGGGCGTCGACGGCCTCGACGGCCTGCTGACCGGTCCCACCGCGATCGCGTTCGTCACCGGCGAGCCGGTCGACGCGGCCAAGGCCCTTCGCGACTTCGCGAAGGACAACAAGGCCCTGGTTATCAAGGGCGGCTTCATGGACGGCAACGCGCTGTCCGTGGACGAGGTCAACCGCATCGCGGACCTCGAGTCGCGCGAGGTCCTGCTGGCCAAGCTGGCCGGCGCGATGAAGGGCAACCTGAGCAAGGCGGCCGGCCTGTTCGCCGCCCCGGCGTCGCAGGTCGCCCGGCTGGCTCAGGCTCTGGCCGACAAGCGTGCAGCCGACGCCCCGCCTGCCGAGGCCGACGAGGCCGCTGCGGCGGCCCAGGGCGCCGACGCCGCTGAGGTATCCGACGCCACGTCCGACGCCACGTCCGACGCCACGTCCGACGCTACCGAGAGCTGACACACCCCACCCCACTCGCGCCGGTACCTCCGGCGCACCAGAAGGAGAAGACGATGGCGAAGCTGTCGACCGACGAGCTGCTCGACGCGTTCAAGGACATGACGCTGCTGGAGCTCTCGGAGTTCGTGAAGAAGTTCGAGGACACCTTCGAGGTCACCGCGGCCGCCCCGGTCGCCGTGGCCGCCGCCGGCCCCGCGGCCGCCGCTGCCGAGGCTCCCGAGGAGAAGGACGAGTTCAACGTCGTCCTCGAGGCCGCCGGTGACAAGAAGATCCAGGTCATCAAGGTCGTCCGCGAGCTGGTCTCGGGCCTGGGCCTCAAGGAGGCCAAGGACCTCGTCGAGTCCGCCCCGAAGCCGATCCTGGAGGGCGTGCCGAAGGAGGCCGCTGAGGCCGCGCAGGCCAAGCTGCAGGACGCCGGCGCCAAGGTCAGCCTGGCCTGATCGCCGGCTCCGGCCGTCCGCGACGACGGCCGGAGTCACTGCACGACACACCGGCCGGGACGGCGCCCACGAAGGGTGCCGTCCCGGCCGTGCCTTTGTGTGGGGACGCCCCGCTGGGCCGTACCCGCTGTGACGGCGTGCTCGCGGCGTCCGTGCGCCGAACGGCGAACCCTCGGAGGTTGGCGCAGGTCACCACCGGTGGTCGTCGGCGAGGTCACGAAACGGACGTCGCGCTGTGTCGACGAACTGCCTGTCACCGTGCCTGACGTCGAGAACCGTCCGGTCGTCCCGCAAAAGGGACCACTTACCGACGCGTAGTGTCTTGACTCGGTGCGCCGCTCAGGTCACTCTTAGGTCTCGATGGTTCCCTGGGCGGACGAGGTTTGATCGTCCGGGCGACCACTCTCGACAGCGGCTGCATTTGCGGCTAGACTGCCTCTTTGCGCTGCCTTCGTCCAGGTCTGCGCGCGCGTGTGGGGGATTCTCGCCTGTCGAGCTCCGACGTGTGCCTGGAATCCTGGTCGATGGCTGCGTATCGACAACAGACGGCAGGCACGTAGATCCGCACCGCTCCACGCCTCTTGCCCGGGTCCCTCGACCGGGCGAGGCGACCAAAGTAGCGTGCGTCTCCGCGGTCCGCCAGACGAGAGCGTAGTTCTCGGAAGGACGCATCTTGGCTTCGTCCCGCGCCACCACGACCCCCGCGACCACATCGGACCACCTGGCGCTACCCGGAGCGCCGACCCGGGTCTCCTTCGCGAAGATCCGCGAGCCTCTGCGGGTGCCGGACCTGCTCGACCTGCAGACCCAGTCGTTCGAGTGGCTGGTCGGCGACGAGGCGTGGTTCCAGCGTCGCATCGAGGCCGGCGACGAGAACCCGGCCGGCGGTCTCGAGGAGATCCTCACCGAGATCTCGCCGATCGAGGACTTCTCCGGTTCGATGTCGCTGTCCTTCTCCGACCCACGCTTCGACGAGGTCAAGGCCTCCGTCGAGGAGTGCAAGGACAAGGACATGACGTACGCGGCTCCGCTGTTCGTCACCGCGGAGTTCACCAACAACACCACCGGCGAGATCAAGAGCCAGACGGTCTTCATGGGCGACTTCCCCGTGATGACCGACAAGGGCACGTTCATCATCAACGGCACCGAGCGTGTCGTCGTGTCCCAGCTCGTCCGCTCGCCGGGTGTCTACTTCGACCACAACATCGACAAGACGACCGAGAAGGACGTCTACTCGGTCAAGATCATCCCCAGCCGCGGAGCATGGCTGGAGTTCGACGTCGACAAGCGCGACACCGTCGGCGTCCGCATCGACCGCAAGCGCCGCCAGCCGGTCACCGTGCTGCTCAAGGCGCTGGGTTGGACGAACGAGCAGGTCCAGCAGCGTTTCGGGTTCTCCGAGACGATGATGGCCACCCTGGAGAAGGACCACACGGCCGGCCAGGACGAGGCCCTGCTCGACATCTACCGCAAGCTGCGCCCGGGCGAACCTCCCACGCGGGAGAGCGCCCAGACGCTCCTGGAGAACCTGTTCTTCAAGGACAAGCGCTACGACCTGGCGAAGGTCGGCCGGTACAAGGCGAACAAGAAGCTCGGGCTGACGATCCCCAACGAGGTCGGCACGCTGACCGAGGAGGACATCGCCACCACCATCGAGTACCTCGTCCGGCTGCACGCCGGCGACACGACGATGGTGTCCGGTGCGGTCGAGGGTCAGGAGGGCTCGGGGATCGAGATCCCCGTCGAGACCGACGACATCGACCACTTCGGCAACCGGCGCCTGCGCACCGTGGGCGAGCTGATCCAGAACCAGATCCGGGTCGGACTCTCGCGCATGGAGCGCGTGGTCCGCGAGCGGATGACGACCCAGGACGTCGAGGCGATCACGCCGCAGACCCTGATCAACATCCGGCCGGTCGTGGCGGCGATCAAGGAGTTCTTCGGGACCTCCCAGTTGTCGCAGTTCATGGACCAGACCAACCCGCTCGCCGGCCTGACGCACAAGCGGCGTCTGTCCGCGCTGGGCCCGGGCGGTCTGTCCCGCGAGCGGGCGGGCTTCGAGGTCCGCGACGTGCACCACAGCCACTACGGCCGCATGTGCCCGATCGAGACCCCGGAAGGCCCGAACATCGGCCTGATCGGGTCGCTCTCGAGCTTCGCGCAGGTCAACCCGTTCGGTTTCATCCAGACGCCGTACCGCAAGGTCGAGCACGGCATCGCCACGGAGCAGATCGACTACCTGACCGCCGACGAGGAAGACCGTTTCGTCATCGCGCAGGCGAACGAGCCGCTGAACGACGACGGTTCGTTCACCAGCGACCGCGTGCTGGTGCGTCGCAAGGGCGGCGAGGTCGACTACATCCCGCCGACGGCCGTCGACTACATCGACGTCTCGCCGCGCCAGATGGTGTCGGTCGCCACGGCGATGATCCCGTTCCTCGAGCACGACGACGCGAACCGCGCCCTGATGGGCGCGAACATGCAGCGTCAGGCCGTGCCGCTGCTCCGCTCCGAGTCGCCGCTGGTCGGCACCGGTATGGAGCTGCGCGCCGCGGTCGACGCGGGCGACGTGGTCGTGACCGAGAAGGCCGGCGTCGTCGAGGAGCTGTGCGCCGACTTCATCACGGTGATGGCGGACGACGGTTCGCGCCAGACCTACCGGCTGCACAAGTTCCGCCGCAGCAACCAGGGCACCTGCACGAACCAGAAGCCGATCGTGGAAGAGGGCGCGCGGGTCGAGGTGGGCCAGGTGCTCGCCGACGGGCCGTGCACCGAAGACGGTGAGATGGCCCTGGGCAAGAACCTGCTCGTGGCGATCATGCCGTGGGAGGGCCACAACTACGAGGACGCGATCATCCTCTCGCAGCGCCTGGTGCAGGACGACGTCTTGACGTCGATCCACATCGAGGAGCACGAGATCGACGCCCGCGACACGAAGCTGGGCGCCGAGGAGATCACCCGGGACATCCCGAACGTCTCCGAGGAGGTCCTCGCCGACCTCGACGAGCGCGGCATCATCCGGATCGGCGCCGAGGTCCAGCCCGGCGACATCCTGGTCGGCAAGGTCACGCCCAAGGGCGAGACGGAGCTGACCCCGGAGGAGCGGCTGCTCCGCGCGATCTTCGGTGAGAAGGCGCGCGAGGTCCGCGACACCTCGCTCAAGGTCCCGCACGGCGAGACGGGCAAGGTCATCGGCATCCGGGTGTTCTCCCGCGACGACGACGACGAGCTCGCGCCGGGCGTGAACGAGCTGGTCCGCGTGTACGTGGCGCAGAAGCGCAAGATCCAGGACGGCGACAAGCTGGCCGGGCGGCACGGCAACAAGGGCGTGATCGGCAAGATCCTGCCCGCCGAGGACATGCCGTTCCTGCCCGACGGCACGCCGGTCGACATCATCCTGAACACGCACGGTGTGCCGCGACGGATGAACATCGGCCAGGTCCTGGAGACCCACCTCGGGTGGATCGCCAAGACCGGCTGGGAGATCGAGGGCCGGCCCGAGTGGGCGTCCGCGCTGCCCGACGACCTCTACTCCGCGCCTCCCGGCACGAACACGGCCACGCCGGTGTTCGACGGGGCCAAGGAGAACGAGATCACCGGTCTGCTCGGCTCGACCCTGCCGAACCGCGATGGTGAGCGCATGGTCGGCTCCGACGGGAAGGCCCAGCTGTTCGACGGGCGTTCCGGCGAGCCGTACCCGTTC
Organism: Pseudonocardia charpentierae; assembly: GCF_031845345.1. Taxonomy (NCBI): domain Bacteria; kingdom Bacillati; phylum Actinomycetota; class Actinomycetes; order Pseudonocardiales; family Pseudonocardiaceae; genus Pseudonocardia; species Pseudonocardia charpentierae. Next base: position 130,783 of record NZ_JAVREJ010000002.1, read on the forward strand.
CCCGTGGCCGTGGGCTACATGTACATCCTCAAGCTGCTGCACCTGGTGGACGACAAGATCCACGCCCGCTCGACGGGCCCGTACTCGATGATCACCCAGCAGCCGCTGGGCGGTAAGGCGCAGTTCGGCGGTCAGCGCTTCGGTGAGATGGAGTGCTGGGCGATGCAGGCCTACGGCGCGGCCTACACGCTGCAGGAGCTGCTCACGATCAAGTCGGACGACGTGGTGGGCCGGGTCAAGGTCTACGAGGCGATCGTCAAGGGAGAGAACATCCCCGAGCCCGGGATCCCCGAGTCGTTCAAGGTGCTCCTCAAGGAGCTCCAGTCGCTGTGCCTGAACGTGGAGGTGCTGTCCAGTGACGGCGCCACGATCGAGATGCGCGACACGGACGACGAGGACCTCGAGCGCGCGGCGGCGAACCTCGGCATCAACCTGTCCAGCCGTCCCGGCACGGACTCGATGACCGTCGACGACGTCGTCAACTGACCCCGCCCGTAGCTGAAGCATTACGAAGAATATTTCTTCGGGGAAACAGAGGACTCACATAGTGCTCGACGTCAACTTCTTCGACGAGCTGCGCATCGGCCTGGCCACCGCCGAGGACATCCGCCAGTGGTCGCACGGCGAGGTCAAGAAGCCCGAGACCATCAACTACCGCACCCTCAAGCCGGAGAAGGACGGGCTCTTCTGCGAGAAGATCTTCGGCCCGACCCGCGACTGGGAGTGCTACTGCGGGAAGTACAAGCGCGTCCGGTTCAAGGGCATCATCTGCGAGCGCTGCGGCGTGGAGGTCACGCGCGCCAAGGTGCGTCGTGAGCGGATGGGCCACATCGAGCTGGCCGCTCCCGTCACGCACATCTGGTACTTCAAGGGCGTCCCGAGCCGGCTGGGCTACCTGCTCGACCTGGCTCCCAAGGACCTCGAGAAGATCATCTACTTCGCGGCCTACGTGATCACGTCGGTCAACAAGGAGCAGCGCCACACCGACCTGTCGACGCTTGAGAACGAGGCGCTCGTCGAGCGCAAGCGTGTCGAGCAGCGGCGCGACGCAGACGTCGAGGCCCGTGCCCAGAAGCTGGAGCAGGACCTCGCCGAGCTCGAGCGCGAAGGCGCGAAGAGCGACGTGCGCCGCAAGGTCAAGGAGGGCGGCGAGCGCGAGATGCGCCAGCTCCGCGACCGGGCCCAGCGCGAGCTGGACCGGCTCGAGGAGATCTGGACGACGTTCGTCAAGCTCGACGTCCAGCAGCTGATCCCGGACGAGGGGATCTACCGCGAGCTCTACGACCGGTACGGCGACTACTTCACCGGTTCGATGGGTGCCGAGGCGATCCAGACGCTCGCCCGGAACTTCGACATCGCGGCCGAGGCCGAGAACCTGCGGGAGACCATCCGCAGCGGCAAGGGCCAGAAGAAGCTCCGTGCGCTCAAGCGGCTCAAGGTCGTCGCGGCGTTCCAGGCCACCGGCAACTCGCCGATGGGCATGGTGCTCGACTGCGTGCCCGTGATCCCGCCGGACCTGCGTCCGATGGTGCAGCTCGACGGTGGCCGGTTCGCCACCAGCGACCTGAACGACCTGTACCGCCGCGTGATCAACCGCAACAACCGCCTCAAGAGGCTGATCGACCTTGGCGCGCCCGAGATCATCGTCAACAACGAGAAGCGGATGCTGCAGGAGGCCGTCGACGCGCTGTTCGACAACGGCCGCCGCGGACGCCCGGTCACGGGCCCCGGCAACCGCCCGCTCAAGTCGCTGTCCGACCTGCTCAAGGGCAAGCAGGGCCGGTTCCGCCAGAACCTGCTCGGCAAGCGTGTCGACTACTCCGGCCGTTCGGTCATCGTGGTCGGCCCGCAGCTCAAGCTGCACCAGTGCGGCCTGCCCAAGCAGATGGCGCTGGAGCTGTTCAAGCCGTTCGTGATGAAGCGCCTGGTCGACCTGAACCACGCGCAGAACATCAAGTCGGCCAAGCGGATGGTCGAACGCGGCCGCTCGCAGGTGTGGGACGTGCTCGAGGAGGTCATCTCCGAGCACCCCGTGCTGCTCAACCGGGCGCCGACGCTGCACCGCCTCGGCATCCAGGCCTTCGAGCCGCAGCTGGTGGAGGGCAAGGCTATCCAGCTGCACCCGCTGGTCTGCGAGGCGTTCAACGCCGACTTCGACGGCGACCAGATGGCGGTGCACCTGCCGCTGTCGGCCGAGGCGCAGTCCGAGGCACGGGTGCTGATGCTCTCGAGCAACAACATCCTGTCGCCGGCGTCGGGCCGTCCGCTGGCCATGCCGCGTCTGGACATGGTCACCGGCCTGTACCACCTCACCCGCGTGCGACCCGGCGCGATGGGCGAGGGGCACTCCTACGCCAACCCGGCCGAGGCGATCATGGCCTACGACCGGAAGGTGCTCCACCTGCAGGCACCGGTGAAGATCCGGCTGTCGGGCGTCGTCCCGCCGGCCGAGCTCTACCCGGCGCTGCGCGAGAAGGGCTGGGAGCCGGGCGAGACCTGGACGGCGGAGACCACGCTGGGTCGGGTGCTGTTCAACGAGCTGCTCCCGACGGACTACCCGTTCGTCAACGACGCGCTGCCGAAGAAGCGCCAGGCCGCGATCATCAACGACCTGGCCGAGCGCTACTCGATGACGGAGGTCGCGCAGGTCCTCGACCGTCTGAAGGACGCCGGTTTCTACTGGGCCACCCGGTCCGGTGTCACCATCGCGATCGACGACGTCGTGGTCCCGCCGAACAAGCAGACGATCCTCGACGGGTACGAGGCCAAGGCCGACCAGGTCAACCGCCGGTACCAGCGCGGTGCGCTCTCGCACCAGGAGCGCAACGACGAGATGGTCAAGATCTGGAGCCAGGCGTCCGAAGAGGTCGCCAAGGCGATGGAGGAGAACTTCCCGGCGGACAACCCGATCCCGCTGATCGTGCAGTCGGGCGCGGCGGGCAACATGACCCAGGTCCGGCAGCTCGCCGGTATGCGTGGTCTGGTGGCCAACCCGAAGGGCGAGTACATCCCTCGTCCGATCAAGGCCAACTTCCGCGAGGGCCTGTCGGTGCTGGAGTACTTCATCTCCACGCACGGCACCCGTAAGGGTCTGGCCGACACCGCGCTGCGGACGGCCGACTCGGGGTACCTGACCCGGCGCCTGGTCGACGTCTCCCAGGACGTCATCGTGCGCGAGGTCGACTGCGGCACCGAGCGGGCGATCTCGATGCCGGTCACCGAGGAGACCAGCGACGGCCGGCTCATCCCGCACCGCTACATCCGGACGAGCGTCTACGCCCGTACGTCGGCGGAGGACGTGGTCGGCCCGGACGGCGAGCTCGTGGTGTCCCGAGGCGACGACCTCGGCGATCCTGCACTCGACGCCCTGGTCGAGGCCGGCGTTCGGCAGATCCGGGTGCGCAGCGCCCTGACCTGCACCTCGACCACCGGCATCTGCGGCATGTGCTACGGCCGTTCGATGGCCACCGGCAAGCTGGTGGACGTCGGCGAGGCGGTCGGTATCGTCGCGGCCCAGTCGATCGGCGAGCCGGGCACGCAGCTGACGATGCGTACCTTCCACACCGGTGGTGTGGCGGGCGACGACATCACCACGGGTCTGCCCCGTGTCCAGGAGCTGTTCGAGGCCCGCGTGCCGCGCGGCAAGGCGCCCATCGCGGACGTCGACGGCCGCATCCGGATCGAGGACGGCGACCGCTTCTGGAAGATCACCCTGATCCCGGACGACGGGAGCGAGGAGATCGTCTACGAGAAGCTGTCGAAGCGGCAGTGGCTGGCGATGACCGTCGTGGACGGTCAGGAGCGGCCGCTGGCGGACGGCGACCACGTGCACGTGGGCCAGCTGCTGCTCGAGGGCACGGCGGACCCGCACGAGGTGCTGCGCGTCATGGGCCCGCGCGAGGTGCAGCTGCACCTGGTGCGTGAGGTGCAGAAGGTGTACCGCACGCAGAGCGTGGACATCCACGACAAGCACATCGAGGTGATCGTCCGGCAGATGGTCCGCCGGGTCACGATCATCGACTCGGGCTCCACGGAGTTCCTGCCGGGCGGCCTGATCGACCGGATGGACTTCGAAACCTCGAACCGCCGCGTGGTGGCCGAGGGTGGCGAGCCGGCTTCGGGTCGCCCGGTGCTCATGGGGATCACGAAGGCCTCGCTGGCGACGGAGTCGTGGCTGTCCGCGGCGTCGTTCCAGGAGACCACCCGGATCCTCACCGATGCCGCGATCAACGGAAAGCGCGACAAGCTCGTCGGGCTCAAGGAGAACGTGATCATCGGCAAGCTGATCCCGGCAGGTACGGGCATCAGCCGGTACCGCAACATCCAGGTGCAGCCGACGGAGGAGGCCCGCGCGGCCGCCTACGCGCTGCCGAGCTACGACGACGGCTACTACAGCCCGGACGTGTTTGGCACGGGCACCGGTGCCGCGGTGCCGCTGGACGACTACGACTTCGGTAGGGACTACCGCTAGTCACGTCCTGTCCCGACCCGTCGCGACGGCGGCGGGCCGGGACCAGCACCACCGAGGGTGTGAGGCAGCGGAGCTCGGCGCTGACGGTCCTGTAAGACGAAGGCCGCCGCCTCACACCCTCGTCCGGACGGGGCCGGACACCGCTCTCCCGTGGCGGTGGCCGGCCCCGTTCGGCGTCAGGTGGCCAGGAAGTCCGTGTCCGCGAACCGCGCGGTGCGGCGCTCGTACTCGCGCATCGTGCCGGGCCACTCGTGCGCGTTCCGGGTTCCGGGTTCCGAGCGCTCCGCCATCTCGGCGGCGAAGGCGTCCGCCACCTCGCGGCGGACCTCGAGCGTGTGGGTGCCGCCGGCGATCCGGCGGACCGCCTGCAGCACGTAGCGCGCCTGACACTCGATCATGTGCACCACCGAGCCCGCCCGCAGCGCGGTGTGCGGCCCGTGCACCAGGAACAGGTTGGGGAAGCCGGGCACGGCCATGCCGAGGTGGGCGGCGGCGCCGTCGCGCCACTCGTCGGAGAGCTCCCGCCCGTCGCGGCCGAACACCTTCATCGGCGTGACGAACACGTCGGACTCGAAACCGGTGGCGAGGACGATGACGTCCGCCGGGTGCAGGGCACCGTCGACGGTGCGCACGCCGCAGGGAGTCACCTCGTCGACCGCCGCCGTCACGAGGTCGACGTGCGGTTTCCGGAGGGCCCGGTACCAGTCCGACGACACGAGCACCCGCCTGCTCCCGAGCGCATGGGCCGGGCGCAGGCGTGCCCGCAGCCCCGCGTCCGGGACCTGGACCCGCAGCAGGAGCTCCCACGCCCGGCGCACCGCGGCGGAGGCGGGCCCGACCGGTGCCGCACCCGCGCGTTCGAACACCGCCATCAGCAGCGCCCTGGCGCCGCGGCGCCATACGGGCACCCGCCGGAACAGCGCGTGGTGCAGCGCGGAGTAGCGACGGTCCGGCTTCGGGACGAGATGGGCGGCCGAGCGCTGGAACACGGTCAGGTGCGCGACGTCGTCGGCGACCGCCGGCACGATCTGCACCGCGCTCGCCCCGGTCCCGACCACGGCCACGCGCCGCCCACGCAGGTCGACGTCGGGGTCCCAGCGGGCCGAGTGCAGAACGGGGCCGTGGAAGGTGGCGAGGCCGGGCACGTCCGGCCGGGTCGGCCGGGTCAGCTGCCCGCAGGCCGCCACCAGCATCTGGGCCTCCAGGGCGTCGCCGGTGGCCGTCGTCAGCCGCCAGACGGACCGGTCGTCGTCGTAGCGGGCCTCGGTGACCTCGGTGCGCAGGCGCAGGCGCGGCCGCAGCCCGAACTCGTCGGTGATGCGGCGCAGGTAGCGCAGGATGTCTGGCTGCGGGGCGAACCGCCTGCTCCAGCGGTGCTCGAGGGCGAAGGAGAACGAGTAGAGGTGCGACGGGATGTCGCAGGCGGCACCCGGGTAGCTGTTCTCCCGCCAGACCCCGCCGACGTCCGAGCCGCGTTCGAGCACGACGGGGTCGCCGTCGTCCCGGACGGCGACGGCCGCGGCGATGCCACCGAAGCCGGCTCCGATCACCGCGACCTTCGGCCTGGTCGTCATATATCGACCGTAACGGGCGCATCGACACACGGCAGGTCTCGACGACGTCGACTCCGCCACTCCGACGTCGGGGAATGCCCCTGTGGAGGCCCGTGTTGTACACGACGTGACCAGAGCCCGTAGCCAGCTGCTCCCGTGGGGGCCGTTCTGCGTTCGGTGACTCGAGCGGAACGGAACGGAACGGGACGGGGCAGCGGCGAGCGGGTGGCGACGAGCGGCGAGCGGACGTGTTCCTTGCAAGCGGCGCGGGTCTGCGGCACTCTGCGTGCACACACCGACCAGGCCTCCCCGGACCCGCTTTGACCCCCCTTTCGAGGGACGGGTACTCTGTGGTCTTGCGCTCGACCTGGTCGGGCCGATCTGCGTGCCCGATGGCCACTGCACCCGCTTCGCGTGGGAACGGCAGGCCGGTGGACGCGTAGGTCCTGCCACCTCGGGAAGGTTCCCCGATCCGGTCCGTACGGTGTGCAGGGGCGCGACACGCCCGACCTCGGGGGAGGGTGGCCGGTGAAGCCGACCTCCTGACCAGGTCGAGCACCGACCAACCCGAGTACCAACGGTTCACGACAGCACGCGGTTTCGACTGCACAGAGGGAAGAAGTAAACGGTCCATGCCCACGATCCAGCAGCTGGTCCGCAAGGGCCGTCAGGACAAGGTCTCCAAGACCAAGACCGCGGCGCTCAAGGGCAGCCCGCAGCGCCGCGGGGTGTGCACGCGCGTGTACACCACGACGCCCAAGAAGCCGAACTCGGCGCTCCGCAAGGTCGCCCGCGTGAAGCTGTCGAGCCAGATCGAGGTCACGGCCTACATTCCCGGTGAGGGCCACAACCTGCAGGAGCACTCCATCGTGCTCGTGCGCGGCGGCCGGGTGAAGGACCTGCCGGGCGTCCGCTACAAGGTCATCCGCGGCTCGCTGGACACGCAGGGTGTGAAGAACCGCAAGCAGTCCCGCAGCCGCTACGGTGCGAAGAAGGAGAAGAGCTGATGCCTCGCAAGGGCCCTGCTCCCAAGCGGCCGTTGGTCAACGACCCGGTCTTCGGTTCCCCGCTGGTCACCCAGCTGGTGAACAAGGTGCTCAAGGACGGCAAGCGCAGTCTCGCCGAGCGCATCGTCTACGCGGCCCTCGAGGGCACGCGCGACAAGACCGGCACGGACCCGGTCGTCACGCTCAAGCGGGCGATGGACAACGTGCGCCCCGCCCTGGAGGTCAAGAGCCGCCGCGTCGGTGGCGCGACCTACCAGGTTCCCGTCGAGGTGCGTGCGCCGCGGCAGACCACGCTGGCCCTGCGCTGGCTGGTCAGCTACGCCGGCCAGCGCCGCGAGAAGACCATGGTCGAGCGGCTGATGAACGAGCTGCTCGACGCGAGCAACGGCCTCGGCGCCGCCGTGAAGCGGCGCGAGGACATGCACAAGATGGCGGAGTCCAACAAGGCCTTCGCCCACTACCGCTGGTGACCGGCCGACCGTCGGCGCCAACCGAGGAGAGCTGAGACGTGGCACGGGACGTGCTGACGGACCTGACGCGGGTCCGCAACATCGGCATCATGGCGCACATCGACGCCGGCAAGACCACCACCACCGAGCGGATCCTGTACTACACCGGGATCAACTACAAGATCGGTGAGGTGCACGACGGCGCCGCCACGATGGACTGGATGGAGGAGGAGCAGAAGCGCGGCATCACGATCACGTCCGCCGCGACGACCTGCTTCTGGAAAGACCACCAGATCAACATCATCGACACCCCGGGGCACGTCGACTTCACCGTCGAGGTGGAGCGGAACCTGCGGGTGCTCGACGGCGCGGTCGCAGTCTTCGACGGCAAGGAAGGCGTCGAGCCCCAGTCCGAGCAGGTCTGGCGGCAGGCCACCAAGTACGACGTCCCGCGTATCTGCTTCGTCAACAAGATGGACAAGCTCGGCGCGGACTTCTACTTCACCGTGCGGACGATCCAGGACCGGCTCGGCGCCAAGCCGCTGCCGATCCAGCTGCCCATCGGCACGGAGAACGACTTCATCGGAGTCGTCGACCTGGTCGAGATGCGCGCGCTGACCTGGCGCGGGGAGGTCCAGAAGGGCGAGGACTACACCGTCGAGGAGATCCCGGCCGACATGGCCGACGTGGTCGCCGAGTACCGGGAGAAGCTGGTCGAGGCCGTCGCGGAGACCGACGACGACCTCATGGAGTCCTACCTCGGCGGCGAGGAGCTGACCACCGAGCAGATCAAGCTGGGCATCCGGCGGATCGTCAACGAGCGCCTGGCCTACCCGGTGCTCTGCGGCTCGGCGTTCAAGAACAAGGGCGTCCAGCCCATGCTCGACGCCGTGATCGACTACCTGCCGTCGCCGTACGACCTGCCCCCGGTCGAGGGCACGCTGCCGGACGGGGAGACCCCGGCGTTCCGCAAGCCCAGCAAGGACGAGCCGTTCTCCGCGCTGGCGTTCAAGATCGCCGCTCATCCGTTCTTCGGCAAGCTGACCTACATCCGGGTCTACTCGGGTCGGGTCGCCTCGGGTTCCCAGGTCATCAACTCGACCAAGGACCGCAAGGAGCGCATCGGGAAGATCTTCCAGATGCACGCCAACAAGGAGAACCCCGTCGACGAGGCCCTGGTGGGCCACATCTACGCGGTGATCGGTCTCAAGGACACGACCACGGGCGAGACGCTGAGCGACCCGCAGGCGCCGATCGTCCTGGAGTCGATGACCTTCCCGGACCCCGTCATCCAGGTGGCGGTCGAGCCGAAGACCAAGGCGGACCAGGAGAAGCTGGGCATCGCGATCCAGCGCCTCGCCGAGGAGGACCCGACCTTCCAGGTCCACCTGGACCAGGAGTCCGGCCAGACGATCCTCGCCGGCATGGGCGAGCTCCACCTCGAGGTGCTCGTCAACCGGATGAAGAGCGACTACAAGGTCGAGGCCAACATCGGCAAGCCGCAGGTGGCCTACCGCGAGACGATCCGCCGCACGGTGGACAAGTACGAGTACACCCACAAGAAGCAGACGGGTGGCTCGGGCCAGTTCGCCCGCGTGATCATCAAGCTCGAGCCGCTCGACACCGCGGACGGGGCGCTCTACGAGTTCGACAACAAGGTGTCCGGCGGCCGTATCCCGCGGGAGTACATCCCGTCGGTGGACGCCGGTGCGCAGGACGCCATGCAGTACGGCGTGCTCGCGGGCTACCCGCTCACGGGAATCAAGCTGACGCTGCTCGACGGCCAGTACCACGAGGTGGACTCGTCGGAGATGGCGTTCAAGGTCGCCGGCTCGATCGCCCTCAAGGAGGCTGCGCGCAAGGCCGACCCGGCCCTGCTCGAGCCGATGATGGCCGTCGAGGTCACCACGCCCGAGGACTACATGGGTGAGGTGATCGGCGACCTGAACTCCCGCCGCGGCCAGATCCAGGCCATGGAGGAGCGGGCCGGTGCCCGCATCGTCAAGGCGCTGGTGCCGTTGTCGGAGATGTTCGGCTACGTCGGCGACCTCCGGTCGCGGACCCAGGGCCGGGCGAACTACACCATGGTCTTCGACTCCTACGCGGAGGTCCCGACCAACGTGGCCAAGGAGATCATCGCCAAGGCCACCGGCGAATAAAAGACCCACCCTGCCGCGGGCCCCTCAACGGGCCCGCGGCAGACTCGCACCACCCACAGACCTGCCGTCAGCACGGCGGAGAAAATTCAGTCCAGGAGGATTCCCCAGTGGCGAAGGCGAAGTTCGAGCGGACCAAGCCGCACGTCAACATCGGCACCATCGGTCATATCGACCACGGCAAGACCACGCTGACGGCGGCCATCACGAAGGTCCTGCACGACAAGTACCCGAACCTCAACGAGGCTTCGGCGTTCGACCAGATCGACAAGGCTCCCGAGGAGCGTCAGCGCGGCATCACCATCTCGATCGCGCACGTCGAGTACCAGACCGAGAAGCGCCACTACGCGCACGTCGACTGCCCCGGGCACGCCGACTACATCAAGAACATGATCACCGGTGCGGCGCAGATGGACGGCGCCATCCTGGTGGTCGCCGCCACGGACGGCCCCATGCCGCAGACGCGCGAGCACGTGCTGCTCGCCCGCCAGGTCGGCGTGCCCTACATCGTGGTGGCGCTCAACAAGGCCGACATGGTCGACGACGAGGAGATCCTCGAGCTCGTCGAGCTGGAGGTCCGCGAGCTGCTCTCGGCGCAGGACTACCCGGGTGACGACCTGCCGGTCGTCCAGGTCTCGGCGCTCAAGGCGCTCGAGGGCGACCCCGAGTGGAGCGAGAAGCTGCTCGGCCTGATGGACGCCGTCGACGAGGCGATCCCGCAGCCCGAGCGCGACATCGAGAAGCCGTTCCTCATGCCGGTCGAGGACGTCTTCACGATCACGGGCCGCGGCACCGTGGTCACCGGTCGCATCGAGCGCGGCATCGTCAAGGTCAGCGAGACGGTCGAGATCGTCGGCATCCGCGAGAAGAACACCACGACCACCGTCACCGGTGTCGAGATGTTCCGCAAGATCCTCGACGAGGGGCGTGCCGGCGAGAACGTCGGCCTGCTGCTCCGCGGCATCAAGCGCGAGGACGTCGAGCGCGGCCAGGTCGTCTGCAAGCCGGGCTCCATCACCCCGCACACCGAGTTCGAGGGCCAGGTCTACATCCTGTCCAAGGACGAGGGCGGACGGCACACGCCGTTCTTCAACAACTACCGGCCGCAGTTCTACTTCCGTACCACGGACGTGACCGGTGTGGTGACCCTGCCCAGCGGGACCGAGATGGTCATGCCGGGCGACAACACCTCGATGAGCGTCGCGCTGATCCAGCCGATCGCCATGGAGGAGGGCCTGCAGTTCGCCATCCGCGAGGGTGGTCGGACCGTCGGCGCCGGCCAGGTCACCAAGATCAACAAGTAGCAATACCACTGGTGCGGCCCCCGGAAGGGGGTCGCACCCCCCGGTTGAGGGCGCTGCACTTTCGTGTGGCATCCTTGACGGGTTGGACGTCGGATTCCGGCGCGCGCGGTGCAGGTATGTCACTGCCACCGCGTGCGCCGGATCCACGTCAGCCCCCCGAACTACGGGCTCCCCTCGTGGGTGCCGGTGTCCGGGGACGAGTCTGCGAAGCGGTGTCGTATGTCTCCACACGGCGACACGCCCGACCTCGTGGACCGGAGGCCCGCCGGCGGGTGAGACCGCACCGGCAAGGACCTGCAGGTTCTCGCACTGCAGGATCTGGCCGAGGGCTCCTCGCGCAGGTCCCACCCGGACACGCGTACCAAGCGGCAGGAAGAGAAGGACGACCGACGACCATGGCGGGACAAAAGATCCGCATCAGGCTGAAGGCCTACGACCACGAGGCGATCGACGCATCCGCTCGGAAGATCGTCGAGACGGTGACGCGCACCGGAGCCCGGGTCGTCGGGCCGGTGCCGCTGCCGACCGAGAAGAACGTGTACTGCGTCATCCGCTCGCCGCACAAGTACAAGGACTCGCGCGAGCACTTCGAGATGCGCACCCACAAGCGGCTCATCGACATCCTCGACCCGACGCCGAAGACGGTCGACGCGCTCATGCGCATCGACCTGCCGGCGTCCGTCGACGTCAACATCCAGTAAGGCTGACGAGACGATGACGACTGACAGGCAGGTAACCGGGATCCTGGGCACCAAGCTCGGGATGACCCAGGTCTTCGACGAGAACAACCGGATCGTCCCGGTCACGGTGGTCCAGGCGGGCCCGAACGTGGTGACGCAGGTGCGCACCCCGGACAAGGACGGCTACCCCGCGGTGCAGCTCGCCTTCGGCGCGATCGACCCGCGCAAGGTGAACAAGCCGGCCACGGGGCACTTCACCAAGGCCGGCACCACGCCGCGGCGCCACCTCGTGGAGCTGCGCACCAGCGACGCCGGCGAGTACACCGTCGGCCAGGAGATCAGCGCGACGGTGTTCGCGGCCGGCTCGGTGGTCGACGTGGTCGGCACCAGCAAGGGCAAGGGCACCGCGGGTGTCATGAAGCGCCACGGCTTCAAGGGCCTCGGCGCCAGCCACGGCACCCAGCGCAAGCACCGCTCGCCGGGCTCCATCGGCGGCTGCGCCACCCCGGGCCGTGTCTTCAAGGGCCTGCGCATGGCCGGCCGCATGGGCAACGCCCGTGTGACCACCCAGAACCTCACCGTGCACCGTGTCGACGAGGAGAACGGGCTGCTGCTCATCAAGGGCGCGGTTCCCGGTCCCCGCGGCGGCCTGCTGCTGGTGAAGACCGCAGCCAAGAAGGGCGGTGTGCAGTGACCAGCAGCCTCGAGGTGAAGAACGCCGACGGCAGTGCCGCGGGCACCACCGTCGAGCTCCCGGCGCACGTCTTCGACGTGCCCGCGAACATCGCGCTGATGCACCAGGTCGTCGTGGGCCAGCTGGCCGCGGCCCGGCAGGGCACGCACTCCACGAAGACCCGCGGCGAGGTCCGGGGCGGCGGCAAGAAGCCGTACCGGCAGAAGGGCACCGGCCGGGCCCGTCAGGGCTCGACGCGGTCCCCGCAGTTCGCAGGCGGCGGCATCTCGCACGGCCCCGTGCCGCGCGACTACACGCAGAAGACCCCGAAGAAGATGAAGGCGGCCGCCCTCCGCGGTGCGCTGTCGGACCGGGCCCGCGCCGGCGCGGTGCAGGTCGTCTCTTCGATCGTCGACGGCGACGCGCCGTCCACGAAGGCGGCCCGCAAGGTCGTCGAGGGCCTGTTCACCGCGGAGCGCACGCGCGTGCTCGCGGTCATCGGCCGCGACGACGGCGTGGGCCTGCTGAGCCTGCGGAACCTGCCGCACGTGCACATCCTGTGGCCGGACCAGCTGAACACCTACGACGTGCTGGTCAACGACGTCGTGCTGTTCACCAGCGACGCACTGGAGACGTTCCTCGCCGGCCCGATCGCCGCGCCGACACGGCGCTCGCTCCAGGCCGAGAAGGAGGCTGCGAAGTGATCGCCGATCCGCGGGACATCCTGCTCGCGCCGGTCGTCTCGGAGAAGAGCTACGGGCTGCTCGAAGAGCGCCAGTACACCTTCGTCGTGCGGCCGGACGCCAACAAGACCCAGATCAAGATCGCCGTGGAGAAGGTGTTCGGTGTCAAGGTGCTCAGCGTCAACACGCTGAACCGCCCGGGCAAGCGCAAGCGCACCCGCACCGGCTACGGCAAGCGCAAGGACACCAAGCGCGCGATCGTCACGCTCTCGCAGGAGAGCCGGACGATCGACGTGTTCGGTGGCCCGGCGAGCTGAGGGGCTGACAAGAATGGGTATTCGCAAGTACAAGCCGACGACCCCCGGCCGCCGCGGTTCGAGCGTGTCGGACTTCGCCGAGATCACGCGTTCCACGCCGGAGAAGTCGCTGGTCCGTCCGCTGCACTCCAAGGGCGGGCGTAACGTCCACGGCAAGGTCACCACCCGGCACCAGGGCGGCGGCCACAAGCGGGCGTACCGGCTGATCGACTTCCGTCGCAACGACAAGGACGGCGTGCCGGCCACCGTCGCGCACATCGAGTACGACCCGAACCGCACCTCGCGGATCGCGCTGCTGCACTACGCCGACGGCGAGAAGCGCTACATCGTCGCGCCGGCGCGGCTGCGGCAGGGCGACAAGGTCGAGGCCGGCCCCCGGGCCGACATCAAGGTCGGCAACAACCTGCCGCTCCGCAACATCCCCACCGGCACCGTGGTGCACGCGATCGAGCTCCGCCCCGGTGGCGGCGCGAAGATCGCCCGCTCGGCCGGTTCGGGTGTGCAGCTCGTAGCGAAGGACGGGCCGTACGCCCAGCTCCGTCTGCCGTCGGGCGAGATCCGCAACGTCGACGTCCGCTGTCGCGCGACGGTCGGCGAGGTGGGCAACGCCGAGCACAGCAACATCAACTGGGGCAAGGCGGGCCGCATGCGCTGGAAGGGCAAGCGCCCGACCGTCCGCGGTGTCGCCATGAACCCGGTCGACCACCCGCATGGTGGTGGTGAGGGCAAGACCTCCGGTGGTCGCCACCCGGTGAACCCGGCAGGCAAGCCCGAGGGCCGCACCCGCCGCACCAAGCCGTCCGACAAGCTGATCGTCCGCCGGCGCCGTACCGGCAAGAAGCGCTGAGCAGGGAGGTAACCAATGCCGCGCAGCCTGAAGAAGGGCCCGTTCGTGGACGACCACCTGCTCAAGAAGGTGGATGTCCTCAACGAGTCGGGCAAGAAGACCGTGATCCGGACCTGGTCCCGCCGGTCCACCATCATCCCGGACATGATCGGCCACACGATCGCGGTGCACGACGGCCGCAAGCACGTGCCGGTCTTCGTGTCCGACTCGATGGTCGGCCACAAGCTGGGGGAGTTCGCTCCCACCCGGACCTTCCGGGGCCATATCAAGGACGACCGCAAGGCGCGCAGGCGCTGAGCCCGAGCAGACGAAGGAGAGGGAAGTCATGACGGCAGCAGCCGAAACCGCCCCCGCCGCGGTGCTCGAGCCCGCTCGGGCCCGCGCGACCGCGAAGTACGTCCACATGTCGCCGACGAAGGTGCGACGGGTCGTTGCGATGATCAAGGGTCTCCCCCTGCAGGAGGCCCTCGACATCCTGCGGTTCACCCCGCACGCCGCGGCCCGCCCGCTGTTCAAGGTCGTCGCCAGTGCGGCCGCGAACGCGGAGAACAACCTGGACCTGGACCGCGACACCCTCGTGGTGGCCGCGGCCTACGCCGACGAGGGTCCGACGCTCAAGCGCATCCGGCCGCGTGCCCAGGGCCGCGCCTACCGGATCCGCAAGCGTACGAGCCACATCACCGTCGAGGTCGAGTCCGTGCCCGCCAGGACAGGGCGCGGCGGCCGCGGCGGTGCGAAGGGGAGGGCCCGCTGATGGGTCAGAAGATCAACCCGCACGGGTTCCGGCTGGGGATTACCACCGACTGGAAGTCGCGCTGGTTCGCAGACAAGCAGTACGCGGAGTACGTGAAGGAAGACGTCGAGATCCGCAAGATGCTCTCCAAGGGCATGGAGCGGGCCGGCATCTCCAAGGTCGAGATCGAGCGCACCCGTGACCGCGTGCGGGTGGACATCCACACCGCGCGTCCGGGCATCGTGATCGGCCGGCGTGGAGCCGAGGCGGACCGCATCCGGGGCCAGCTCGAGAAGCTGACCAAGAAGCAGGTCCAGCTCAACATCCTCGAGGTCAAGAACAGCGAGTCCGACGCGCAGCTCGTCGCGCAGGGCGTCGCCGAGCAGCTGAGCAACCGCGTGGCCTTCCGCCGCGCGATGCGCAAGGCGATCCAGTCGGCGATGCGCAGCCCGCAGGTCAAGGGCATCCGAGTGCAGTGCTCGGGGCGCCTCGGCGGTGCGGAGATGTCGCGTTCGGAGTTCTACCGCGAGGGTCGGGTCCCGCTGCACACGCTGCGTGCCGACATCGACTACGGCCTCTTCGAGGCCCGCACCACCTTCGGCCGGATCGGCGTGAAGGTGTGGATCTACAAGGGCGACGTCGTCGGCGGTCGCCGCGAGGGCGCGCCCGCCGCACCGAGTGCGGACCGTGCTCCGCGTCGTGAGCGGCCGCAGCGCCGTCGGTCGGGTGCCTCGGGCACCACGTCCGGCGGTACCGAGGCCGGTCGCGCCGCTGCCGAGCGCGCGGACGCCCCGGACAACCAGGGCGGCATCGCGACGCTCGAGGCGGACCAGGCTGCTCAGCAGATCACCGAGCAGCCGCAGCAGGGTGGGGAGGCGTAGTCATGCTGATCCCCCGCAGGGTCAAGCACCGCAAGCAGCACCGTCCGCACCGCACCGGTGCGGCCACCGGTGGCACCCGTGTCACCTTCGGCGAGTTCGGCATCCAGGCGCTCGAGCCCGCGTACGTGACGAACCGGCAGATCGAGTCGGCGCGTATCGCGATCAACCGGCACATCCGCCGTGGCGGCAAGGTCTGGATCAACATCTTCCCGGACCGTCCGCTCACCAAGAAGCCGGCCGAGACCCGGATGGGTTCCGGCAAGGGCTCGCCGGAGTTCTGGATCGCGAACGTCAAGCCCGGGCGCGTGCTGTTCGAGATGAGCTACCCGAACGAGCAGACCGCGCGTGAGGCGCTGCGCCGCGCGATCCACAAGCTGCCGATGAAGTGCCGCATCGTGACCCGTGAGGGTGGTGACATCTGATGGCGCGCGGTACCGGGACGACGACGGCCGCCGATCTGCGCGAGCTGACCGACGAGGAGCTCGTGCTGCGTGTCCGGGAGTCCAAGGAGGAGCTGTTCAACCTCCGCTTCCAGATGGCGACCGGGCAGCTGGACAACAACCGGCGGCTGCGTACCGTCCGGCACGACATCGCGCGGATCTACACGGTCATGCGCGAGCGCGAGCTGGGCCTCTCGGCCGCACCGAGCGACAACGAGGGCGCGGCATGAGTGAGACAACGAGCACGCGCGGGGAGCGCAAGGTCCGCGAGGGACTGGTCGTGTCCGACAAGATGGACAAGACGATCGTGGTCAGCCTCGAGGACCGGGTGAAGCACCCGCTGTACGGCAAGGTCATCCGGCGGACGAGCAAGGTCAAGGCGCACGACGAGGCCAACACGGCCGGCGTCGGCGACCGGGTCCGCCTGATGGAGACGCGACCGCTGTCGGCGACGAAGCGCTGGCGGCTGGTCGAGATCCTGGAGAAGGCGAAGTGATCCAGCAGGAGTCGCGGCTGCGCGTCGCGGACAACACCGGTGCCAAGGAGATCCTCTGCATCCGGGTGCTGGGCGGTTCGGGGCGGCGTTACGCCGGGATCGGCGACGTCATCGTCGCCACGGTGAAGGAGGCCATCCCGGCCGCCGGGGTGAAGCGCGGTGACGTCGTCAAGGCGGTCATCGTGCGCACCGTCAAGGAGAAGCGCCGGCCGGACGGCTCGTACATCCGGTTCGACGAGAACGCCGCCGTGCTGATCAAGCCCGATGGCGAGCCGCGAGGGACGCGCATCTTCGGACCGGTCGGCCGTGAGCTCCGCGACAAGCGGTTCATGAAGATCATCTCCCTCGCGCCGGAGGTGTTGTAGCTGATGAAGGTCAAGAAGGGCGACACCGTCGTGGTGATCGCAGGCAAGGACAAGGGCGCCAAGGGCAAGGTCATCCAGGCCTACCCGACGCGCGACCGCGTGCTGGTCGAGGGCGTCAACCGGATCAAGAAGCACACCCGGGTGAGCCAGAACCAGCGTGGGGCGCAGTCGGGCGGGATCGTCACCCAGGAGGCGCCGATCCACGTGTCCAACGTGATGGTGGTCGACTCCGACGGCAAGCCGGCTCGCGTGGGCAAGACGACCACCGACGACGGCAAGCGCGTGCGGATCTCCCGGCGCAACGGGAAGGAGATCTGATGACCACGGCAGAAACGGTCGCGCCGCGGCTCAAGCAGCGCTACCGCGACGAGATCCGGGGCGGACTGCAGGAGCAGTTCGGCTACGGGAACGTCATGCAGATCCCGGGCGTCGTGAAGGTCGTCGTCAACATGGGTGTCGGCGACGCCGCCCGCGACGCGAAGCTGATCGACGGCGCGGTCCGCGACCTGGCCACGATCACCGGGCAGAAGCCGCAGGTCCGTCGGGCGACCAAGTCCATCGCGCAGTTCAAGCTGCGTGAGGGCATGCCGATCGGCGCGAAGGTCACGCTGCGCGGCGACCGGATGTGGGAGTTCCTGGACCGGCTGCTGACCATCGCGCTGCCGCGTATCCGCGACTTCCGCGGCCTGTCGCCGAACCAGTTCGACGGCCGGGGCAACTACACGTTCGGGCTCAACGAGCAGTCGATGTTCCACGAGATCGACCCCGACAGCATCGACCGCCCACGCGGCATGGACATCACCGTCGTCACGACGGCGACGACGGACGAGGAAGGCCGGGCGCTACTGCGCCGTCTGGGATTCCCGTTCAAGGAGGCGTGAGATGGCCAAGAAGGCCCTCGTCATCAAGGCCGCGGCCAAGCCGAAGTTCAAGGTCCGCGGATACACGCGCTGCCAGAAGTGCGGGCGACCCCGCGCCGTGCTGCGCAAGTTTGGGTTGTGCCGCATCTGCGTGCGTCAGATGGCGCACCGCGGTGAGCTGCCCGGCGTCAGCAAGAGCAGCTGGTAACACCCCCTGATCGCCGTAGGCCCCGAGCCGGGGAACCGCGGCGGGAAAGTAGTTCGCCATGACGATGACCGATCCGATCGCAGACATGCTCACGCGTCTGCGCAACGCGAACTCGGCCTATCACGACCAGGTCGTGATGCCGCATTCGAAGCTCAAGGTCTCGATCGCCGAGATCCTGCAGCGCGAGGGCTACATCGCGGGCCACCGCACCGAGGACGCCGAGGTCGGCAAGGTCCTGGTGATCGAGCTCAAGTACGGCCGCAACCGCGAGCGCAGCATCGCGGGCCTGCGCCGGGTCTCCAAGCCCGGCCTGCGGGTCTACGCGAAGTCGACCAACCTGCCTCGCGTCCTTGGCGGCCTGGGCGTCGCGATCATCTCGACGTCGAACGGTCTCCAGACCGAGCGGCAGGCGCACAAGAACGGCGTGGGCGGCGAAGTCCTCGCCTACGTCTGGTGAGGGGTTAGAAATCATGTCCCGCATCGGGAAGCTTCCGATCACCGTGCCGTCCGGGGTCGACGTGGCCATCGAGGGCCGCATGGTGACGGTCAAGGGGCCGAAGGGCACCCTGTCGCACACCGTGGTCGAGCCGATCACGGTCGAACGCGCCGACGACGGCACGGTGCAGCTGCGCCGTCCGGACGACGAGCGCCGCAGCAAGGCCATGCACGGTCTGTCCCGCTCGCTGGTCCAGAACCTCGTCACCGGCGTCACCGCCGGGTACGAGAAGAAGCTGGAGATCGTCGGCGTCGGTTACCGCGTCGCGTTGCGCGACGGAAGGCTCGAGTTCGCGCTCGGCTTCAGCCACCCGGTCGTCGTCGAGCCGCCGGAGGGCATCACCTTCGCCGTCGAGGCCCCCACCCGGTTCTCGGTGTCGGGCATCGACAAGCAGCTGGTCGGCGAGACCGCCGCGAACATCCGCAAGATCCGCAAGCCCGAGCCCTACAAGGGCAAGGGCGTGCGGTACGCCGGCGAGAACGTCCGCCGCAAGGTCGGGAAGACGGGTAAGTGAGCATGGCTGACACGATTTCCGCCAACGCGAAGAAGCGCACCGCGCCGCGCGTCTCACTGGAGCGCCGCCGGTCGCGGACCCGCCGCCACGCCCGACTGCGCAAGAAGGTCAACGGCACGCCGGCGCGACCGCGTCTGGTGGTCAACCGCAGCTCACGGCACATGGTCGTCCAGCTGATCGACGACGTTGCGGGCCACACGCTCGCCTCGGCGTCGACGCTCGAGGCCGACGTGCGCGGGCTGGAGGGCGACAAGAAGGCGAAGGCGGCCAAGGTCGGCGAGCTGATCGCCGCCCGGGCCCGCGAAGCCGGCGTGACCGCGGTGGTGTTCGACCGGGGTGGCTTCGTCTACCACGGCCGGGTCGCCGCGCTCGCCGATGCCGCCCGCGAGGGCGGCCTGGAGTTCTGATGGGTATCGAGATGGAAGGGAACGCCTGATGCCGGGACGTGCACGGCGTGACGGCGGGGGCCCCGCGGGCGGCAGCGGTGACAACCGCGACCGCCGGGACCGCCGCGACGGGGGCCGTGGCGGGGCGGCCCAGGACAAGACCCCGTACATCGAGCGCCTGGTGACGATCAACCGCGTCGCCAAGGTGGTCAAGGGTGGCCGCCGCTTCAGCTTCACCGCGCTGATGATCGTCGGCGACGGCGACGGCCTGGTGGGCGTCGGCTACGGCAAGGCCAAGGAGGTGCCTGCGGCGATCGCCAAGGGTGTCGAGGAGGCGAAGAAGAACTTCTTCCGCGTCCCGCGCATCGGCGGCACGATCGTGCACCGCGTGCAGGGCGAGGCCGCCGCGGGCGTGGTCATGCTGCGCCCGGCGAGCCCCGGTACCGGCGTCATCGCCGGTGGCCCGGTGCGCGCCGTGCTGGAGTGCGCCGGCGTCCACGACATCCTGAGCAAGTCCCTGGGCAGCGACAACGCGATCAACATCGTGCACGCCACGGTGGCCGCGCTGAAGCAGATCCAGCGTCCGGAGGAGGTCGCGGCCCGCCGTGGCCTGCCGCTCGAGGACGTCGCCCCGGCCAAGATGCTGCGCGACCGTGCTGCGGCCGCGCAGGGTTCGAGGTGATCCCGTTGGCCCAGACGAATTCGACACGGCTGAAGATCACCCAGGTGCGCAGCACGATCGGCGGCAAGCAGAACCAGCGGGCCACGCTGCTCTCCCTGGGCCTGCGCAAGATCCGCCAGTCCGTGGAGCGCGACGACACTCCGCAGATCCGCGGCATGATCCGCACGGTCCGGCACCTCGTGACCGTGGAGGAGGTGTCCTGATGACGATCAAAATCCACGACCTGCGTCCGGCGGCCGGGGCCAACAAGGCCAAGAGGCGCGTCGGCCGTGGCGAGGGCGGCAAGGGCGGCAAGACCGCCGGTCGCGGTACCAAGGGCACGGGCGCTCGCAAGAACGTCCCGGCCGGCTTCGAGGGCGGGCAGATGCCGCTGCACATGCGGCTGCCCAAGCTCAAGGGCTTCCGCAACCGCTTCCGGGTGGAGTTCCAGGTCGTGAACGTCGGCGACCTCGGAACGCTGTTCCCCGACGGCGGCACGGTGGGCCCGGAGGAGCTGGCCGAGGCCGGTGCCGTCCGGCGCAACAAGCCGGTCAAGGTCCTCGGCAACGGCGACATCGGCGTCGCGCTGACCATCAGCGCGCACGCGTTCTCGGGCAGTGCCCGCGACAAGATCACGGGTGCGGGCGGCTCGGTCACCGAGCTGTAGTCCGTCACCACCGCCCGGACCGGCACTTCATCAGGAGTGCCGGTCCGTGGCGTATCGGCCCCGGAGCCGCTGTTAGAGTCGCTTCCGTCGGTCGGGCCGTCGGCCCGCCGGTGTGCGCCGGCTTTCTCGCCGGTCGACGGGCCTTTTGCCCGGAGTCAGTACAGGAGGATGTCCGTGCTCAGCGCTTTCCGGTCGGCCCTGACCACGCCGGACCTCCGGAAGAAGATTCTCTTCACCCTCGCGATGGTCGCGGTCTACCGTGCAGGGGCGGCCATTCCGGCGCCCGGCGTGTCGTACCCGAACGTGCAGGAGTGCATCCGGCAGGTCGAGGGCGGCGAGAACTCCAGCGTCTACTCGCTGATCAACCTGTTCTCCGGCGGTGCGCTGCTCCAGCTGTCGATCTTCGCGCTGGGCATCATGCCGTACATCACCGCCAGCATCATCGTCCAGCTGCTCACCGTCGTCATCCCGCGGTTCGAGCAGCTGAAGAAGGAAGGGCAGTCGGGTCAGAACAAGCTGACCCAGTACACCCGGTACCTGACGATCGCCTTGGCGATCCTGCAGTCCACGGGCATCGTGGCGCTGGCGGACCGCGGGCAGCTGTTCGGCAACTGCACCCAGCCGGTCATCCCCGAATCCAGCATCTTCATGCTGTCGATCATCGTGATCACCATGACGGCGGGCACCGCGGTGATCATGTGGCTGGGCGAGCAGGTTACCGAGCGCGGCATCGGCAACGGCATGTCGCTCCTGATCTTCTCCTCGATCGCGGCCCGGATCCCCGCGGAGGGCCGCAACATCCTGCAGAACTCCGGCGGGCTGGTCTTCGCGGGCGTCTGCGTGTTCGGTCTGGCCATCATCGCGAGCGTCGTGTTCGTCGAGCAGGGCCAGCGGCGCATCCCCGTCCAGTACGCGAAGCGCATGGTCGGACGGCGGATGTACGGCGGCACCTCGACGTACCTGCCGCTCAAGGTGAACCAGGCCGGCGTCATCCCGGTGATCTTCGGGTCGTCGCTGCTGTACCTGCCCGACCTGATCTCCCGGCTGGCGGGCACGGAGGGTGGGGCCTTCCAGCGGTTCGTCCAGACCTATCTCGTCGACCAGTCGAACTGGTTGCACATCATCCTGTACATCGGCCTGATCATCTTCTTCACGTACTTCTACGTCGGCATCACGTTCAACCCGGACGAGCGCGCCGACGAGATGAAGAAGTTCGGCGGGTTCATCCCCGGCATCCGGCCCGGTAGGCCGACGGCCGAGTACCTGAACTTCGTGCTCTCCCGCATCACGTTGCCCGGCTCGCTGTACCTGGGTCTCATCGCCGTGCTGCCCAACTTCTTCCTCGGCATCACCGGCAGTGGGCAGAACCAGAACTTCCCGTTCGGCGGCACGGCGGTTTTGATCATGGTCGGCGTCGGGCTCGACACCGTCAAGCAGATCGAGAGCCAGCTCATGCAGCGCAATTACGAGGGGTTCCTGCGCTAACGTCGGCACGGCCACCGTCGGCGTTCGAGCCGTCGGGTCATGTCGAGGCTCCTGTCGCGTCGAAGGTGTGGAGGAAACGTGCGATTGGTTCTGGTGGGTCCGCCGGGTGCGGGCAAGGGCACACAGGCGGAGCGGTTGGCACAGCGGTTGGACGTGCCCCACATCTCCACCGGAGACCTGTTCCGCGCGAATCTCAAGGAGATGACGCCGCTGGGCGTCGAGGCCAAGCGCTACATGGACGCGGGCAACCTGGTGCCGGACGAGGTCACCAGCAACATGGTCCGCGCCCGCCTGGCCGAGCCGGACGCCGCCAAGGGCTTCATCCTCGACGGCTTCCCGCGCACCCTCCCGCAGGCCGACACCCTCGACATCATGCTGGACGAACTCGGCGTGAACCTGGACGCCGTCGTGGAGTTCGCGGTGGCCGACGAGGTCGTGGTCCAGCGGCTGCTCGGCCGCGGCCGCAGCGACGACACCGAAGAGGTCATCCGCAACCGGCAGAAGGTCTACCGCGACGAGACCGCACCGCTGCTCGAGCACTATCGCGACAAGCTCGTGAGCGTCGACGCCGTCGGCTCGGTCGAGGAGATCACCGATCGGCTCGCGGACGCGCTGCCGCGCCGGTGAGTCTCCTCGTCCGGTGAGCAGGACCCACTCGTGAACAAGGGCACGCGGACCGGTGTGCGTGCGGTACTCGCGCGCTGGCGTGGCCGCGACATCGAGCTCAAGAGTCCCGGCGAGATCGACGCCATGCGGGTCGCCGGCGGCCTCGTGGCGCAGGCCCTGGCCGCCGTCACCGCGGCTGCCCGGCCCGGCGTGAGCACGGGGGAACTCGATGCGATCGCCGAGCAGGTCATCCGCGACGGCGGCGGCGTGCCCTCGTTCCTCGGCTACCACGGCTATCCGGCGTCGATCTGCGCATCGCTGAACGAGCAGATCGTGCACGGCATCCCCGCAGGCACGCAGGTCCTCGCCGACGGCGACCTCCTGTCGGTCGACTGCGGGGCGATCGTCGAGGGCTGGCACGGCGACGCCGCCGTCACGCTCGCCGTCGGCACCGTCGCGCCGGCCGACCTGGCGCTGTCGGCGGCGTGCCGGGAGGCCCTGGACGCCGGGATCGCGGCCGTCCGGCCCGACGCACGCCTCACCGACGTCTCGCACGCCGTGCAGGCCGCTGCGGAGGCCGCCGGGCGCCGCGACGGCTCCCCGTACGGCATCGTCGAGGAGTACGGCGGGCACGGCATCGGCACGTCCATGCACATGGACCCGTTCCTGCCCAACCACGGTGCCCCCGGGCACGGCCCGCGGCTCGTCGTGGGCATGGCGCTGGCCGTCGAGCCGATGCTGACGGGCGGTGATGCGGAGACGCGCGAGCTCGACGACGGGTGGACGGTCGTCACGGCGGACGGCAGCCGGGCGGCGCACTGGGAGCACTCGGTCGCGGTGACCGACGACGGCCCGCGGATCCTCACCCTCCCGCTCGGTTGATCGCGCCCGTCGTCCCGCGCGCACCGGTTGCTCTGGGCTAGGTTTCGGCTCATGGGCGCAGATGCCGAGGCCGAGAGCGGCCAGATCGGGAAGCAGCGGCCTGTCACCGTCGGCGTGCCGCGGGAGATCGCCGAGGGGGAGCGGCGCGTCGCGCTCGTCCCCCAGGTCGTGGGGCGGCTGCGGTCGCGGGGACTGACCGTGGTGGTGGAGCCGGGCGCCGGGCTCGGCGCGCTGATCCCGGACGAGGCGTACGCCGCCGCCGGTGCCGTTCTTGGTGATCCCTGGACGACCGATGTCATCCTGACCGTCACCCCGCCGACGTCCGAGCAGGTGCCGCGGCTGCGGCCCGGCACCGTGCTCATCGGCTTCCTCGCACCGCTCACCGCACCGGAGACCGTCGCCGACCTGCGGGCGGCAGGCGTGCACGGTTTCGCGATGGAGGCCGTGCCGCGGATCTCGCGTGCGCAGAGCATGGACGCGTTGTCGTCGCAGGCCAACGTCGCCGGTTACCGCTCCGTGCTGGTCGCGGCCGAGTACCTCACCCGCTACTTCCCGATGCTCACCACCGCGGCGGGCACGGTGAAGCCGGCCACGGTGCTCGTGCTCGGTGTGGGGGTCGCGGGCCTGCAGGCGTTGGCGACGGCCAAGCGGCTCGGTGCCCGCACCACCGGCTACGACGTCCGTCCCGAGGTGGCCGAGCAGGTCCGCTCACTGGGCGCGCAGTGGCTCGACCTGGGCATCGAGGCAGCTGGCGAGGGCGGGTACGCCCGCGAGCTGACCGAGGACGAGCGGACAGAGCAGCAGAAGCGCCTGGAGGAGGCGATCACCGGGTTCGACGTGGTGATCACCACCGCGAACGTTCCGGGACGGCGGGCGCCCACCCTGGTGACCGCCGCGGCCGTCGCCGGGATGCGCCCGGGCAGTGTGGTCGTCGACCTCGCGGGGGAGAGCGGCGGCAACTGCGCGCTCACGACACCGGGGGCGACCGTGGTGCACCACGACGTGACGGTCACGTCGCCGCTGAACCTGCCCGCATCCATGCCCGAGCACGCATCCGAGCTGTACGCCCGCAACGTCGTGGCCCTGCTGGAGCTGATGCTCGACGACTCGGGTGCGCTCGTGCCCGAGCGGATCGCGGGCGGCGACGACGAGGTGCTGGTGGGGTCGTGCGTGACGCGAGAGGGACGGACCTGATGATTCCGGGGCAGTCGGTCGGCGACACGACCGGAGACCTGCTGGCGGACCTCGCGATCCTGGTGCTGGCCGGGTTCGTCGGGTTCGCGGTGATCTCCAAGGTGCCCAACACGCTGCACACGCCGCTGATGTCGGGGACGAACGCGATCCACGGGATCGTCCTGCTCGGCGGCATCGTCGTGCTCGGGCGGCTGGAGAACCCGTCGTTCCTCGACGTGGTGATCCTCGTGGTGGCGATCGTCTTCGGCATGATCAACGTGGTGGGCGGGTTCCTGGTCACCGACCGGATGCTGGCGATGTTCAAACCCAAGAAGTCGCTCGAGCGGGACGTCACGGGGCCCAAGGAGGGCGGGCGGTGACCGTCGTCGTCCCGCTGCTCTACATCGTCGCGTTCGGGCTGTTCATCCTCGGCCTGTCCGGACTCACCGGACCGCGGACGGCGGTGCGCGGCAACAAGGTCGCCGCTGTCGGAATGGTCGTCGCCGTCGTCGCCACGCTGCTCACGGTGCGCCACAACTGGTTGCTGATCCTCGTCGGGCTGGTGATCGGCGGGGCGCTGGGTGTGCCGTCGGCCCGGCGGGTGCGGATGACGGCGATGCCGCAGATGGTGGCGCTGTTCAACGGCGTCGGTGGCGGTGCGGTCGCGCTGATCGCGTGGTCGGAGTTCCGCACGACGGACGCGTTCGCCGGTGAGCCGCTCTACGTGGTGATCGCGTCGCTGTTCGGCGCCATCGTCGGCTCGGTGTCGTTCTGGGGCTCCCTGGTGGCGTTCGGCAAGCTCCAGGAGATCCTGCCCGGACGCCCGCTCGGGCTCGGCCGCGCGCAGCAGGTGGTGAACCTGCTGCTGCTCGCCGGCGCCGCGGCCTGCGCAACGTCGGCGGCGATCGGTGGCGCAGAGCTGTGGATGATCGGCTTGCTGGTGCTCGCCGCGGTGCTCGGCGTGATGGTGGTGCTGCCCATCGGTGGCGCCGACATGCCCGTGGTGATCTCGTTGCTGAACGCGCTCACCGGGCTCTCGGCCGCCGCGGCCGGCCTGGCGCTGGGCAACACCGCGATGATCGTCGCCGGGATGATCGTCGGGGCGTCCGGCACGATCCTCACCAACCTCATGGCCACCGCCATGAACCGCTCGATCCCGGCGATCGTCGCGGGTGGCTTCGGCGGGACGTCGACGGCGCCCAGCGTTGAGGGTGCGGCGGACCGCCAGGTGACGGCGACCACCGCGGCAGATGCCGCCATCCGCATGGCCTACGCCTCGCAGGTGATCGTGGTGCCCGGGTACGGCATGGCCGTCGCGCAGGCGCAGCACGCGGTCAAGGACATGGCCAGCCTCCTGGAGGAGCGCGGCGTCGAGGTCAAGTACGCGATTCACCCCGTGGCCGGCCGCATGCCCGGACACATGAACGTGCTGCTCGCCGAAGCCGACGTGCCCTACGACGCGCTCCGCGAGATGGACGAGATCAACGACGAGTTCCCGCGGACCGACGTCGCCCTGGTCATCGGGGCGAACGACGTCACCAACCCCGCTGCCCGCACCGACCCCGGCTCGCCGATCCACGGCATGCCCATCCTCGACGTCGACCGCAGCCGCTCGGTGATCGTGCTCAAGCGCTCCATGAACAGCGGGTTCGCCGGCATCGACAACCCGCTGTTCTACGCCCCGAACACCGTCATGCTCTTCGGCGACGCCAAGAGCTCCGTGATGGAGGTCACCGAGGAGCTCAAGGCCTTGTAAAGCTGAAACGTGTTTCCGGATGCGGCTGATCACGGTCGGTAGTCGGTAAATCGGACAAAACGGCGTTGCGAAATGCACGACACGCCGAATGGTGGAGGGTCTGCGGGTTTGAGCCATTCCTCGTCGCGGTAACATTCCGCCCATGTCCGACCTGAGACGTGACAATCTGCACTGCAAGCCGGCGCCGCGGTGACGGCCACGGCGATTGTGGTGTCCGGAGCGACCCACGGTTTGGGCGTGGTGCGGAGTCTGGGTCGTCAGGGTGTTCGCGTTGTCGTGGTCAGCTACGACAAGCGCGACATCGCGTCGAGTTCGCGGTATGCGCGGCAGGTGATCGGGGCTCCGCACCCGGACCGGGACGAGCCGCGGTTCGTGCAGGTCCTGCTGGAGGCGGCCCGCCGGTTCCCGGGGGCGTTGTTGATTCCCGCCTCGGATGCGGCGTTGGGGGCGGTGGCCCGGCACAAGCCGGCACTGGAGGTGGCCGGGCTGGTGGTCGCCAGCGACGACGCTCCGGTGACCGAGACGTTGCTGAACAAGGCGTCGACGTTCGCGCTGGCCCGCTCGGCGGGGGTGCCCGCCCCGGTGACCTTCGCCGTGGCCGACGAGGACGACGTGCGCCGGTTCTGCGCGTCCGCGGAGTTCCCTGCGGTGCTCAAACCCGAGCTCAGTCACGTCTACCGCGAGTTGGTGGGGGTGAAGTGGTCGCGGGTGGACAGCACGCGCGACGCGGTGGAGGCGTACCGGGTGGCGCGGTCACACGGCCTGGAGGTGGTTCTCCAGGAGCTGATTCCGGGTGACGAGCGGTGCGGTGCGGTCTACAACTCCTATTTCTGTGACGGTGAGCCGTTGGTGGAGTTCACGTCGCGAAAGATTCGGAACTCTCCGCCGGACACGGGATCGCCGTCGGTGGTGGTCTCGGAATGGATGCCGGAGGTCGCCGAGCAGGGCCGGCGGTTGTTGCGGGCGGCGAAGTTCTCGGGGTACTCGTGCACGGAGTTCAAGCGGGATCCGCGTGACGGCACGTACAAGGTGATGGAGGTCAACGCCCGGCACAACCTGTCGTCGTTGCTGGCGACCCGGTGCGGGGTGAACTTCCCGTGGATCCAGTACCGGCATCTCGTCGAGGGGGTCGAGCCGGTCGGCTACGAGCCGGGTGGCTATGAGCAGGGCGTGTACTGGGTGGATGTGACCCGGGATCTGCAGAACCTGCGGCACTATCTGGGCCGCCCGGGTTATTCGTGGGCGGAGTTCGCGGAGCCGTATCGGCGGGGTTGTGTGTTCGCGGTGATGGACCGTCGTGATGTTGGCCCGGCGGCGGCACGGGGGGTCGACACGGTGCGGGTCGCGGCGGACAGGATCCGGAGCAGGCTCCGCCGGGGGAGGCGTGGACGCGCCGCCTACGAACCGGTGGCGTGACGGACGTCGTCGAGGTCCTGGCCGATCGTCCGCGGGACGATCTTGCGTAGCAGGACCAGGTACACCCCCGCCATGATCCACCGGACGGCCACGGTCGCCACGACGATCCCGATCGGCCCGATCCAGAGGTAGAAGGCGGCGTCGAGCGCGGCGTTGAGCACGGCGGTGGCGATGGCGATCCACACCATGAAGTGCTGCTTGCGGCTCACCACCAGCATCCGGGTGCCCACCACGTTGAACCCGTGCGCGGGCACCGACAGCATCACCAGGGCACCCCACCAGAACCCCTGGGTCCAGTCGGCGGGAAGCAGGCCGGAGGCCAGTGCGGCCGCGCACCCCAGCACTCCGGCGACGGTGAGCACCGCCGACGCCACGCCGAGCGTCCGGGCGTCGCGACGCAGCATCCGCTCCGCCCGGTCGGCCTCCATCGTGGGCAGCCGTGCCCACGTGGCGACCCGGCGGTAGACGAACGTCAGGGAGAAGAACTGCGCCGCCGCGTACATCAGCCGGTCCGCCATCTCGTACGCGGAGATGTAGCCCGTGCCCGACGACGTCAGGAACAGCCGGTCGACGGCCGGTCCGAGCTGCGTGACCCCCGACGAGGCCGCCTGGGCGATCAGTCCGTGCGCGGGGAGGACCTCCGCCTGCTCCTGAGCCTCACGGGTCTGTATCCGGCGCAGCCGGCGGCAGGAGATCGTGAGGATGACGCCGCGGATCACCTCACCCGCCGGCAGCGCCGCCGCCACCAGCCACAGCGGGGCGCTCGGCCAGGCGAGGAGGAGCATGGCGGGCACCAGCGAGCGCATGGCCTGGACCGCGACGGGGACGACCGGAGCACCGCGGGCCACACACTCCCCGGACAGCATGCTGGCCACCGCGGCCAGCACGGGCGACACCGCGACCACGGCGACGAGCGCGAGGAACTCCCCGCGGTCCGACGACCCGCTCGCGTAGGCGAAGGCGAGCGCCGGAGTGACCAGCAGGGTCAGCAGCAGCGCGAACCGCAGGACGCGCCACCGGAACGCGCGCACCGCCGCCGGGCCGGGTTCGGCGCCACGGCCGAACTGCCGGCCGTACTCGGCGATCGTGGTGAGGTCGACGGCCGAGCTGACGATCACCGACTGGGTGATCGCGACCGACAGGGCCAGCAGCAGGAGGTCGGAGGCGCGCGGGCTCAGCACCAGCGCGGCGACGAACGGGAGCGTGAAGCCGGGGAGCGATCCGATGATCGCCGCCACCGCGCTCGACAGGTCCTTCTTCACCGGCGCCCGTCACGGTGGGAGAAGGGCTCGCCGCGGCCGCTCATCCTGCGGAACGGGCGTCCGGGAAGAAGACTTCCCGCACCACGCGCGGCGCACTCAGCGCGGCCACGGCCTCGACCACCTTCGCGCGGTCGAGGCCCCGGGCGTCGGAGATGGCCCGGGCGAGTTCCTCCGGGTCGCGTCCGCACACGAAACCCGACACGCCCTGCTGGATCAGGCCGCCGGTGTCGCTGCCGTCGGTCACGACCGCGGGCAGCCCGGCCGCCATGGCCTCCACCAGCACACGGGGGAAGCCCTCGTAGCCGGCGTGGGAGGTCATGAGGAACACCGCGGAGCGGCTCCGGGCCTCGGCGACGTCCACGGGGGCGAGGCGGCCCCGGAGGGTGATCCGGCGGCTCACGTCGGGCGGGAGCGCCGCGATCTGCGCCTCGACCGCAGGACGCAGGGTCCCGGAGCCGACCACTTCGAGCGTCCACGGTTCCGCGGCCTCGTCGCGGGCCAGGGCCGCGAAGGCGCTGACGGCCAGCTCGGGGTCCTTGGGCACCTCGAGCCGGCCGACCCACACGACGCCGTACGGATTGGGCTCCTCCGCGGGGGCCGCCGAGATGGCGGGGTCGAACCAGGTGGGCGCGGAGACCGTGCGCGGGTTCCACCGCTGCACCTTCTCGGCGTACGCCGGGTTGAACACGATCACCCGCACCGCGCGCCGCACGATCGACCGGTCCAGCCGCTCGTGCAGGTCGCCGAGGAGGCGCCAGAAGGAGTCGGACGTCGGTCCGAGCAGGCCGCGCTCCTGGGTGTGGATGCAGTAGACGAGCGGGCCACGGAACAGCAGGCGGGCGAAGAGGCCGACGTCCACCCGGTGCGCCTGCACGGATGCGGCGCGCGGGATCCGGGACCGGTAGCGCAGCAACCCCGCGATGAGGCGCGCGGAATAGGGGATGTAGCCCTTGGGGCGGGTGGTGTCGATGCGGGCGACGGGCAGGAACCAGATCTGCCGCTCGCCGCGCTGCACCCGCTGCCAGCGCCCGAGCGGACGATCCGTCGAGCCCGACGTGTCGATACCCACGACACCCAGCGCGACGCCGGGTGGGGCGTAGTTGAGGACGCCCCGCAGGCAGGTGTCGATGCCCCCGATGGTCACGGCGCGGTTCGGGTCGTGCTGCTGGACTATCAGGCGGTCGATCTCGCCGGCACGCGGTGCGTCACCCGCCGCTGCGCCGGTCGAGGCGTCATCGAGGCGCTCCGGGCGTCGCCCACGTCTCCACGGCCGAACCATCCCGCCCCCTCCGAATGTGCCGACGCCACCTGTTCGTGCCGGATGTCGGCTCGTCGGAATCCGACGGTACCGGGCGCCCCCACAGCACCGACGAACCGGTGGGAGCGGTGCCGGGTCACGACGCGGCGACCGGCGCCCGCCGATCGACGTCGAGCGGATGGGCGAGCTCGTCGCGGGGGAGCCGCCAGGCGACGAGTGCGATCACCGCGAGCACCGGGGGCACGATCGCGGCGACGACGAACGTCACGGGTATCCCGATCCGCTCGCCCACCGGGCCGGCCAGGGCCATCGACACGGGCATGAGCGCGAGCGAGACGAAGAAGTCGAGGCTCGACACCCGCCCCATCAGGTGGGCCGGCACCCGGCGCTGCAGCAGGGTGCCCCAGATGACCATCGCGGCGGCGTCGGTCAGACCCACGGCGAGGCTCGCCAGGACCATCACCCAGAGCAGGGTCGACAGCCCGAACGCGACCATCGGCAGCGCGCCCAGGCCCCAGCACAGCAGCATCACCGTCAGGTACCGGCGGGGCAGGCGCGCCGACGACACGAGCAGTGCACCCACTGCGCTGCCGACTCCGTAGGCCGCGAGCACCAGCGACAGCGCGGCGGGTCCGGCGCCCACCCGGTCGCGGATCGCGAACGGCAGGAGCACCTCGATCGGGCCCATGACCACCAGCACGTAGAGGATGGCGAAGGCCAGCGTGGCGAACAGCCAGCCGGTGCGGAACAGGTAGGCGAAGCCCTCGGCGAGCTGGCGGCGTACCGACGGCGCGAGAGCTTCCGGGCCGCCGCCCGGGAGCGTCCGCGCCACGGCCCGCATCGCCGTCAGCGGCAGCAGCGCACCCAGGTACGCGACCCCGGCCCCGAGCAGCGCGACCTCCGGGGAGAACGCGGCCACCAGCAGTCCGGCCAGCGCCGGGCCTGCGGCCTGCTGGGCGAGCGGGCGCAGCATCCCCTCGATACCGTTCGCGGCCAGCAGTTCGTCGGCGGGGAGCAGAACCGGCACCACGGCCGACCACGTGGGGTAGTAGAAGCCTCCCGCGGCGCCGACGACGAACGCCAGCGCCGCGAGCTGCCACATCTGCAGTGCACCGACGAGGGCGAGGACACCGGTGGCGAGCGGGACGACCGTGCGCACCACCTCGACGCCCACCAGCACCGCCCGCTTGGGGAAGCGGTCGGCCGCCACTCCGCCCATCAGCACGGCGACGACCAGCCCGAGACTGGTCGCCGTCGCCACCACCGACAGGTCCGACGGGCCCCCACCCATCTCGATGACCTGCCAGACGAGCGCGACGAGCCAGAGGCCGTCGGCGAGCAGGGACCCTGAGCCCGAGGCGATCAGCAGGCGGTACTCGCGGTGCCGCAACGGCCGCAGCGCCCGCGGCCCGTGCCGCTCCGCCTTCCGGGTGCTGCCGTCCGGGGGAACCCGCTCGTCGGACATCGCTCGCCTCTCCTCCGCCGACAAGCTAGCCGGGAACCCCGACAGAACTCGCCGGGATTACGCTGGATCCCGACCGGACAGGCCGTCGACGGTCGCGGTCGCGCACGGCTCCTACCCCACGCGCAGCAGGTCGTGCAAGCGACGTACACTGGTGTTTCGCGCGCGCCCTCTGGGCTCGTCCTGTCGTGCCTCCCGCACTTCACGGATCGGTTCGTGGCGTGCCCGAGAGCCAGTACCGACACACCATCTGTCACGGAACGCGGAGGACATGGCCAAGAAGGACGGGGCGATCGAGGTCGAGGGCCGGGTCGTCGAACCCCTGCCGAACGCGATGTTCCGCGTGGAGCTGGAGAACGGACACCGGGTTCTGGCCCACATCAGCGGGAAGATGCGGCAGCACTACATCCGGATCCTCCCCGAGGACCGGGTGGTGGTGGAGCTGTCGCCGTACGACCTGACCCGCGGCCGCATCGTCTACCGCTACAAGTGACGCCGACGCTCCCCGCACTTTCCGGGAGCACCACCTACACAGCGACAACCAAGACGGGATCGACGACGTGAAGGTCAACCCGAGCGTCAAGAAGATCTGCGACAAGTGCAAGGTGATCCGCCGTCACGGCCGGGTCATGGTGATCTGCGAGAACCTGCGCCACAAGCAGCGCCAGGGCTGAGCTCCTCTCACAGCAGCCTGCACGTCGCGGTCATCTGACCGCAGCACAGCACGACAAGAACCACCGCGGAACCCGACGAACCTGCCGCGCCACACGGGCGCGGCTCTCTCCCGGAACCGGGCCGGGGCCCGGCCGCTCGTGCGGCCGGGACGGTCGTCGGGAGTACCCGGCACACGACAGGAGCACCCCGCCGCATGGCACGTCTCGCCGGCGTCGACCTCCCCCGCGACAAGCGGATGGAGGTCGCGCTCACCTACATCTACGGGATCGGACGCACCCGGTCGAAGGAGATCCTCAACGCCACGGGGATCGGCTACGACCAGCGGACCAAGGATCTCACCGACGAAGACCTCGTCGCACTGCGCGAGTACATCGAGACCAACTTCCGGGTCGAGGGCGACCTGCGCCGCGAGGTGCAGTCCGACATCCGCCGGAAGATCGAGATCGGCTGCTACCAGGGGATCCGGCACCGCCGGGGCCTGCCGGTGCGCGGCCAGCGGACCAAGACCAACGCCCGCAGCCGCAAGGGTCCGAAGAAGACCGTCGCCGGCAAGAAGAAGGCAGGTAAGAAGTAATGCCGCCCCGCAGCCGTACGGCGGCCGGACCGAAGAAGGTCCGCCGCAAGGAGAAGAAGAACGTCGCGCACGGCCACGCGCACATCAAGAGCACCTTTAACAACACCATCGTGTCCATCACGGACCCGACCGGTGCGGTGATCGCGTGGGCCTCCGCAGGTCACGTCGGTTTCAAGGGCTCGCGCAAGTCGACGCCGTTCGCCGCGCAGATGGCCGCCGAGAGCGCCGCCCGCAAGGCCGCTGAGCACGGCATGAAGAAGGTCGACGTGTTCGTGAAGGGCCCCGGCTCCGGCCGGGAGACCGCGATCCGTTCCCTCCAGGCCGCCGGCCTCGAGGTCGGCACCATCTCCGACGTCACCCCCCAGCCGCACAACGGCTGCCGTCCGCCCAAGCGGCGCCGGGTCTAGGGAAAGGGAGTAACAACTCATGGCTCGTTACACCGGCCCCATGACCCGCAAGTCCCGCCGACTCAAGGTCGACCTCGTCGGCGGCGACCAGGCGTTCGAGCGTCGCCCGTATCCGCCCGGCCAGCACGGCCGGATCCGGATCAAGGAGACCGAGTACCTCCTGCAGATGCAGGAGAAGCAGAAGGCCCGCTTCGGGTACGGCGTGCTGGAGCGTCAGTTCCGCCGCTACTACGAGGAGGCCAACCGTCGCCAGGGCAAGACCGGCGACAACCTGCTGCAGATCCTCGAGTCGCGCCTGGACAACGTCGTGTACCGCGCGGGCCTCGCCCGCACGCGGCGCATGGCGCGCCAGCTGGTGAACCACGGCCACTTCCTGGTCAACGGGA
Organism: Pseudonocardia charpentierae; assembly: GCF_031845345.1. Classification (NCBI taxonomy): domain Bacteria; kingdom Bacillati; phylum Actinomycetota; class Actinomycetes; order Pseudonocardiales; family Pseudonocardiaceae; genus Pseudonocardia; species Pseudonocardia charpentierae. Next base: position 164,972 of record NZ_JAVREJ010000002.1, read on the forward strand.
AGAAGGTCGACATCCCCAGCTTCCGCGTCTCGCAGTACGACGTCATCGACGTCAAGCCGAAGTCGATGGCGACCGACCCGTTCATCATCGCCAAGGAGCTGGTCGGCGACCGGCCCGTCCCGGCGTGGCTGCAGGTCGTCCCGAGCAACCTGCGCATCCTCGTGCACCAGCTCCCTGAGCGGGCGCAGATCGACACGCAGGTCACCGAGCAGCTGATCGTCGAGCTCTACTCCAAGTAAGGGGTAGTGCTCGATCCCCCGGCCCTGCAGTGGGGTCGGGGGCTCACTGCGGCATCAAATAGTGGGTGCCGCGGCAAACCGAATGGAGAAACACCTGTGCTGATCTCTCAGCGCCCTGCTCTGGCCGAGGACACGGTCACCGACACGCGGTCCAGGTTCGTCATCGAGCCGCTCGAGCCCGGCTTCGGCTACACGCTGGGCAACTCGCTCCGGCGCACCCTCCTGTCGTCCATCCCCGGCGCGGCCGTGACCAGCATCCGGATCGACGGCGTGCTGCACGAGTTCACCACCGTGCCGGGTGTCAAGGAGGACGTCACCGACATCATCCTCAACCTCAAGGAGCTCGTCGTGAGCTCCGAGGAGGATGAGCCGGTGACCATGTACCTGCGCAAGCAGGGCCCCGGCCCGGTCACCGCCGGCGACATCGTGCCTCCGGCCGGCGTCACCGTGCACAACCCGGACCTGCACATCGCCACCCTGAACGACAAGGGCCGCCTCGAGGTCGAGCTGGTCGTCGAGCGGGGCCGTGGCTACGTGCCCGCCCAGCAGAACAAGACCACCGGCGCCGAGATCGGCCGCATCCCGGTCGACTCGATCTACTCGCCGGTGCTGAAGGTGACCTACAAGGTCGAGGCCACCCGTGTCGAGCAGCGCACGGACTTCGACCGGCTGGTCCTGGACGTCGAGTCCAAGCCCTCGATCACCCCGCGGGACGCCCTGGCCTCGGCCGGCAAGACCCTGGTCGAGCTGTTCGGGCTCGCCCGCGAGCTGAACGTCGACGCCGAGGGCATCGAGATCGGCCCGTCGCCGCAGGAGGCCGACACCATCGCGGCCTTCGCGATGCCGATCGAGGAGCTGGACCTCACCGTCCGCTCGTACAACTGCCTCAAGCGCGAGGGCATCCACACCGTGGGTGAGCTCGTGGGCCGCAGCGAGGCCGACCTGCTCGACATCCGCAACTTCGGTGCGAAGTCGATCGACGAGGTCAAGATGAAGCTCGTCGGCCTCGGCCTCGCGCTCAAGGACAGCCCGCCCGGGTTCGACCCGTCCGTCGCGGCGGCGGACTACACCACGGACACGTTCGACCCGGACCAGCCGTTCGGTGACGACGGCCAGGACTACGCAGAGACGGAGCAGCTCTAGCCATGCCCCAGCCCACCAAGGGTGCCCGCCTCGGCGGCTCGCCCGCGCACCAGCGGCTGATCCTGGCCAACCTGGCGACCTCGCTGTTCCAGCACGGCAAGATCACCACGACGGCGGCCAAGGCCAAGCGCCTGCGGCCGTACGCCGAGCGCCTGATCACCAAGGCCAAGCGCGGCGATCTGCACAACCGGCGCGAGATCCAGAAGCTGATCCGGGACCGGGAGACCGTGCACCGTCTGATGCACGAGATCGGCCCGTTCTTCGCCGACCGCAACGGCGGCTACACGCGCATCACCAAGACGCTGTCACGCCAGGGCGACAACGCTCCCATGGCAGTGATCGAATTGGTGTCGCAGAAGACCGTCACGGACGAGGCGGACCGGGCTCGGCGCGTCGCCGGGTCGCAGAGCCGTCGGCCGGCCGCCACGGCGGCTCCGGCGGAGACGGCTCCTGCCGCGGACGACACCGCGACGGAGGCGGCCCCGGCCGCTGACGACACGTCGAGCGCCGACTCCACCGCGGGGTCGACGACCGAGGTCACCGCCGACCGCAACGCGGTCGACGAGGCCGAGGGGTCGGCGGCGGAGCCTGCCGACGAGCAGGAGTCGGCGCCGACCACGGCGTCGGCACCCGGTTCGGCGGCGGCCCGCACGGACTCCGAGGAGGGCTCTTCGGGGCCCGTGGGGCCCGGACGCGAGTCCTGACCCCACTGCACGACATGCGCGAGCCCGCCGTCCCCCCGGACGGCGGGCTCGTCGCCGTTCCGGCCCCGTTCCCCGAGGCTCCGGTGCCCGAGCGACGCCGCACCGCCCGGTTCCGGCTCGACATCGCCTACGACGGCACCGACTTCTCCGGCTGGGCGGCCCAGCCCGGACGCCGCACCGTCGCCGGGGTGCTCACCGATGCGCTGGCGGTCGTGCTGCGTGAGTCCGTCGCGCTGACCGTCGCGGGGCGGACCGACGCCGGCGTGCACGCCACGGGGCAGGTCGCCTCCACGGACCTGCCCGCCGAGGTCGACCCCACCCGGCTCGTGCGCAGGCTGGCCCGGCTGCTGCCGTCGGACGTCCGGATCACCGCGGTCAGGCCCGTTCCGGCGGAGTTCGACGCCCGGTTCGCGGCGCTCCGCCGCCACTACCGCTACCGCATCGCCACCGCGCCGTGGGGTGCCGACCCGCTGCGCGCCCGCGACACGCTGGCCTGGCCGCATCCGTTGGACCTCGACGCCGTCGCCGCCGCGTCCGCCGGCCTGCTCGGTGAGCACGACTTCGCCGCCTTCTGCAAGCGCCGGGAGGGCGCGACGACCGTGCGAGCCCTGCAGCGCCTGGACTGGACGCGTGGGCCGGACGGCGTCGTCGAGGCGGCGGTGTCGGCCGACGCGTTCTGCCACTCGATGGTGCGCAGTCTCGTCGGGGCGCTGCTCGACGTGGGCCGCGGCCGGCGGGCCGTCACCTGGCCCGCCGCGCTCCTCAGCCGCGCTGAGCGGGCCTCGGACGTGGGCGTGGCTCCCGCCCACGGGCTCACGCTCGTCGGCGTCGACTACCCGCCGGACGACGAGCTGGCGGCGCGGGCGGAGGTCACCCGTCGGCTGCGGGTGCCCGGCGGCGCGTAGGCGGCGACCGCTGCGGCGAGCAGCACGCAGCCGGCCGCGACCAGCACGCCGTGCGCGATGCGTAGCTCCGGGGCGGCGAAGAACTGCGGCAGATACAGCGCGAACCCGACGGCGAACGCGGCACCTCCCCCGCGGGGCAGGACCCCCGACCGCAGCACCGCCACCGCCGCGAGGACGCCGGCCACGGCGAAGGCGGCGAGCCCGACACCGAACACGGTCACCTGGATCGCGCCCATCCGGATCGCCTCGACGAGCGCGGGATCGACGTCGCCGCGCGTGCCGAGGGTGTGCAGGGCGAAGGCCTCGGCGCCGTAGTAGGGCAGCACGAGCGCGGTGCCGAGCCACCACGTGCCCAGCGCCCCTCGAGCGGCGCCGGCCTCCGGGCCGTCCGACAGCACGTCCCGTAGCCCGAGCAGGCCCACCGCCACGAGCGCGAACCCCGCGACGGCGGCGAGGTGGGCGAGCGGCCACGCCACTGAGGCGAAAGCCGTCCGTTCGCCGTCGGCGGTCACGTCGCCCCAGGGACGGACGGCGGGGTAGAGCGCCAGAAGGACGCCACCGGCGATGAGGGCGCGCGTGGCGTGGCGGCTGGTCATGGGATGCCTCCGGCGAGATCGGTGCTCTCTCTTGAGAGCATCGTGCGCGCTTGGTCGAGCTTCGTCAAGAGCACTGCTCTCGATTCATATACGTGTTCGCAACATGCACCGGTTGCCGAACGGGGTGACGGCCCCGCAGAGTGGCGGTCGTGCCCGAATCCGACCTCACGTCACTGCTCGACGTCGCCCTCGACGAGGCCCGCGCCGGACTCGCGGAGGGCGGCATCCCGATCGGGGCCGCGCTGTTCGCCGCCGACGGAACCCTGCTCGGCCGCGGCCACAACCGCCGCGTCCAGGACGGCGACCCGTCGATGCACGCCGAGACGGCCGCGTTCCGTGCTGCGGGCCGCCAGCGCGACTACCGCAAGACCGTCATGGTGACGACCTTGTCGCCCTGCTGGTACTGCAGCGGGCTGGTGCGGCAGTTCGGCATCGGCGCGGTGGTGGTCGGGGAGTCGCGCACGTTCACCGGCGGCCGCGACTGGTTGGCCGAGCACGGGGTCGACGTCACGCTGCTCGACGACGAGCGGTGCGTCACGCTGATGGAGGACTTCATCGCCGCACGGCCGGAGCTGTGGCACGAGGACATCGGGGAGGCCCCGTGACGGCGCCGGGCACAACGCCATCCCCTGCCCGGCGCTTCTTCGCCCTGTCCGACGACGTCTAGCGGCGCTACGCGGTGCACATCGGCGGGCGCGGGTGGCTCGCGCCGGGTGTGGAGGCCAACGGCCTCGTCGAGGGCACCGGAGACACCGCCGGGCCTCAAGGAGCCGTTCGCGGCCGGACCGGACACGCCGACCGGCGACCCCGACGTGGACGCGGTGTGCTCCCGCCCAACGTCTGGCCCAACGAGGTGCTCGCTCCGCTCGCTCACCGGACCGGCCTTGCGGTGGAGCTCGGGACGCCACCGCGTGCTACCGCCACAGGCGGCGCATCCGGACGAGGAGCTCATGTCGCTCGTCTTCTTCTACGAGCTCGACCACGACACCGTCGTCACCCCGCTGGCTCCGCCGGTGGGCAGGCACGGGGGGCTCGACCCCGTGGTGACCGCGCCGTTCACCCGGGAGCGCCTCGACGCGATCTCCGTGGGCTGATCAGGGAACGGTCCGCCGGTTTTCCGGAACGGCCTCGGGGCCGGTGACGTCCGTCTAGCGTCCTGCGAGTGGCGCCTCCGACACCGGCCACCCGCGACCAGGCCGACGCGTACCGCTTCGGCCTGCGTCGGCTGGAGGCCGCCCTGGTCCGCGGCGACCCGGTGCCCGTGCACGAGCAGGTGCGTGCACAGCGCCGGGCCGTCGCAGCCGGGGTCGTGCTCGGCGTCCTCGGTCTGGTCGGGGCGCTGGTGACGGCGGTCGTCGCTCCGCGTCCGCCGTGGCAGCAGCAGGACCTGGTGGTCGGCAGGCCGTCGGGCGCGTTGTACGTCGTCGCGCACGAACCGGACCGGCTGGTGCCTGTCGCGAACGCCGTCGCGGGGCGGCTCGTGCTCGCCGCGCTGCGGTCCGTGCCGGTGCGTGCCGGCCCGGTACTCGTCGACGACGAGGCCCTCGTCGGTGCACCGCGGACCCCCGCGGCGGCCGTCGCGGGCGCCGTGGGCGCGGACCCGCAGCGGCGGATCGCGCCGCGGTGGGCGGTCTGCGACGAGGTCGGGCCCACGGGCACGCTGCTCGGAACGACCGTGGTCTCGGGTGCGGTGCCCGGCCCGGACCCGGTCGAAGCCGTTCTGCTCGCGGTGCCCGGGGGAGACACGTGGCTGGTCACGGGGGGCCGCCGGCACCGGGTCGACCTCCGGGACGCTCCGGTGCGCACGGCACTCGGGCTCACCGGCCGCACACCTCGTCCGGCGTCGCCCGGCCTCGTCTCGGCCCTTCCCGAGGGGCCGCCGCTGGTGACGCCGGTCGTCCGCCGCGCGGGGGCACCCGGGCCGCCGGGTCTGCGGGCGCGGATCGGCGACGTGGTCGTGAGCCGGCCCGCGGGTGCCGCCCCACGCCGTCACGTCGTCCTCGACGGTGGCCTCCAGGAGGTGTCGCCGCTGGCGGCGGACGTACTGGCCGCGAGATCCGGTGCCGCGGCGACCGAGATCGGCCCCGGGGTCGTCGCCCGCGTCGCCCCGGTGCGCCGGCTCGACGTCGCGGGCTGGCCCGTCGCCGCGCCGGCACTCCGTGAACCGGTTGAGACGCCGGTGACCTGCTGGACCTGGTCCGGCGAGCCCGGAGGGGCCCCGGCGGGCGGCGTGCACCTGGGCCGGATGCCGACAGTGGGCCCGCCCGTGGCCCTGGCCGGGGCGGACGGCGCCGGCATCGGGCTGGATGCGGTGGTGGTGGGCGAGGGCGGCGCGGTGCGGGCGTCGGCGCCGGGTGTCGCGCCGGGGGCGGGCACGGTGTGGGTGGTCTCCTCCGGAGGGGTCGCCCACGGGGTCGCGGACGACGCGACGGCTGCCGCTCTCGGGATCGGTGACCCTGCGCCGGCACCGGAGTCGGCACTGCGGCTCCTGCCCACCGGACCCGTGCTGGATGTCGCCACCGCGACGCGGACAGTCGACGTGGCGACCGTGGAGTAGGGCCTCGGTCAGGGCGGCGTGCGGGGGTGGCGCCGCAGCACACCCGTCGTCGCCGTCGCGATCGTCAGCAGCGTCGCCAGCGCGGCGAGTGGCCACCCGGCCCTCGGCGTCGCCGGCGCGGGCCTGGCGAGCTCGGACGTCACGCCGGGTGTGGGGGAGCTGAGCGACGCGGGCTCACTGGTCAATGCAGCGACCAGGTCGACGACTCCGGATCCGACCGCGTCGTCGCGGCCGGCCGGTGGACGCCGGGCCGTCGCGGTGATGCGGTTCGTGACCTCGCGCGCGCTGAGGCCGGGGTGGTGCTCGCGGATCAGCGCGGCGAGCCCGGCGACGAGTGGGGCGGCGAAGCTGGTGCCGTCGAGCAGTGGCCCGGTTCCTCCGCCGGCGGTCAACGAGCGCACGTCCGTGCCGGGCGCGGCCACGTCGACCCACGGGCCCGGCATCGTGAACCGCGCCGGGCGGTCGTCCGGGCCGACAGCGCCGACGGTCAGCACGTCGTCGTCCCAGCCGGGCAGGGAGACCAGGTCGGGCCGGTCCGCGGCACAACCGCCGCTGTCCAGGTTGCCCGCCGCCGCCACGACCACCACGTCCGCGGCAGCGGCCGCCCGGAGTGCCGAATGCACCGCCGCACCGTCGACCGCGGCCCGCTCGGCGGGCAGACACACCGCGCCCGAGATGTTCACGACGGTGGCGCCGGCCTCGACCGACCGTCGCACCGCCGCAGCCAGGGAACCGAGGTCGCCCGCCGGGTGGCCGTCGGCGCCGGCCACCGTCGGGCTGAACTGCCGGACGGCGAGGATCCGGGCGTCCGGGGCGACCCCGACGAAGCCGTCGCGCGAGTCGGCAGCGGCGCCGATCAGCCCGGCCACCGCGGTGCCGTGGCCGTCGCAGTCGTCGAGCCCGGTGCCGCCGGCGAGGGCGTCGCCCAGTCCGACGAGCCGCCCCGCGAGCCGGGAGTGTGGCGCCACCCCCGTGTCGATCACGGCGATCCGCTGTCCGCGTCCGGTGGCCACGGTGTGTACCGCGGGCAGGCACAGCCGCTCGGCAGGACCGGGTCCGGCGCGCTCGGCGGCGGCCGCCGGAGGCTGGCACCTGACCGACGACGCACCGGGTGTGGGAACCGGGGCGAGCAAGGTCAGCATCGCGACGACCGCCGCTACGCCGCTCACAGCCCGCGGACCAGGGCGAAGACGCCCGCGGCGGCGAGTGCCAGCGGGACCGCGACGACGGTGAGGAGGCCTTCGGTGATGTCGACGGCGCGGCGGAGCACCGGCGAGGCGACGTCCGGTGCCCGGCCGACCGCGACGACGACCCCCGCCGCGCCCCCGAGCAGTGCGAGTGCGCCACCCAGTCGGCCGACCGGACCGGTCGCGAGCGCGGCCGAAGCCACCAGGACCGTTGCGGTCGCCGTACCGGCGACGAGGTGTACCCACGCCGTCGGCGGGTCGGCGTACCCGCGGGCGCGCAGGAGCAGCACCGCCGCGACGACCGCAGCCAGCACCGGGCCCGCCCAGCCGGACCGCCCGTCCGCGGCCACGACCGGTGCGGCCACGGCGGCGACCACGGCGCAGCCGCCGGACAGCCCGGCGAGCACGGCCCGGGCGAGGCGGGCGCGGGTAGCCAGGTCGGCGGGCGGCAGCAGGTCCCGGCCCGTGTCCGCGGCGACGAGATCGGTCGCGTCGGTGGGGACGGCGGGCCGGGGCAGGCCGGCCAGGCGCAGCGTGAGCCGGGGCAGGAGCGGTACCGCCGAGACCACGGCTGCGGCGGTGAGGGCGGCGATCGCGTGCGTGGGCACGTCGAACCACAGGCGGGCGACGGCGGCCGCGGCGGTCAGTACGGCGGCCAGAACGATGCCGATGAGTGCGGACCGGGCCGTGCGCACGGCGACCTGTGCGAGCGCGGCAGCCGTTCCGGCGGCTACCACGGCGAGCAGCAGCCGGGCGACGTCGGACGGTCCGGGTGCGGCGACCCAGCCGGCCGAAGCGGCCGGCGGCACCGCACACAGGGCCGGCAGCAGCGCTGCCGTCGGCGATGCGCTGGATTCCCGAACGGCCGTGTCCCGGCCGAGCTGTGCGGCCCGGACGATCGCCGCGGTCGCCCCCAGCCCGCCGAGGGCGAGCGCGCCCCAGGCGTACGGCGCGGGTCCGTCGCCGGCTCCGCCCAGCACCAGTGCAGCGGCCGGGACGACGCCGGCCAGGACGACCGCGGCCCGTCGCTGCCGAGCGGGCTCCGCATCGGATGCGGTGAGCGCCGCCAGCGCGTCGACCGGGTCGTCGAACACCACGGGCGGCGGGGGCGGAGCCATCGGTCCGAGGCGCAGCAGCTCCCCGTCGACGACGCCGAGTTCGTCCAGCGTGGCGTCCGGAGGCAGCACGCCGCCGGTCGCGCCCGTGAGCCGCCACGGCTCGGGCCGCGCGGAATCGCCGTGCCGGCCGAACAGCTCCATCAGCATCGGCACCAGCTCGGCGGCCGGCACGTCGGCGGGCACGGCGACGTCGGCGCGGGTGCCCGGGGCGAGCACGGTCAGCCGGCAGTAGGCGGGCGGCGCGGGCACGGAGCCTCCTCGCAGATCGTCTTCCCGGACATCGACGGGGGCCGCCGACGGTTCCCCGGAACGGCCACGAAATGTCGGTACAACTGCCTACTATCGCCGCGCCGAGGGCCCGTACGGGGCCGTTTCGCTGAACTCGGGGGAGTGCGATGAGCACGGTCGAGGTGCCGCGGCCGCCGCGTGTCGTCCCGCGCATGCCGGGCGGCGAGCTGGCTCTCGAGCCGCCCCCCGAGCCCGAGCGGCCGGTTCCCGCCGGGCTCCTCGCCCGGTTGCTCCCGGCGGTGATGCTCGTGGGCTCGGTCGCCTTCGTCGCCCTGGGACCGCGGGAACCCTCGTCGATCCTCTTCGGCGGCATGTTCGCGCTGTCGACCGTCGGGATGCTGCTCGTCGGCGGCGGCGGACGCAGCGCCGGCCAGCGGCAGGCGGCGGTGGACGAGGAGCGGCGCGACTACCTGCGCTACCTGGCCACGACCCGGCGGCGCGTCCGGGCGATCGCCACCGAGCAACGGGCGGCCCTCGAGCACGTTCACCCAGATCCCGCGGCGTGGCCCGTGGTCGTCGCGTCGGGCCGGTTGTGGGAGCGCCGGAGTGCGGACCCCGACTTCGGCCTGTTGCGCGTGGGCACCGGTGCACAGCGGTTGGCGACCACGCTGATCGCCCCGCAGACCGGCCCCGTCGAGGGGCTCGAGCCGGTCACGGCCCTCGCCCTGCGCCGCTTCCTGCGCGCGCACGCGGTGGTCCCCGAGTTGCCGGTCGCGCTGTCGCTCCGCGGCACCTCCGCGATCTGGCTCGAGCCCGCACCGGGGGCCGAGCCCGGACACGTCCGTGCGCTGGCCCGCGCACTGGTGGCGCAGTACGTGCTCTGGCACGGCCCGGCCGACGCGCTGCTCGCGGTCGTGGCGCCGCCCTACCTGGCGCCGGAGTGGGAGTGGGTCAAGTGGCTGCCGCACGTCGGCCACCCGCGGGCCGTCGACGCCGTCGGCCCGGTGCGGATGGTCACGGCGGAGGTGGACGACGTCCGGCGGTGGTGGGAGGCCGCGCTCGCCGGCCGGACGCCGGGAGGCGGGCCGGGGGAGCCGCACCTGCTCGTGGTCGTCGACGACGCGGCCGGCCCCGGCTCGTGGGCCGCCGTCGCGGGGACGACGGTGCTCCGCGTCGGTGCCCCGCCCGGTCGGCGGCCCACACCTGCGGTGGTGCGCCTCCTCGTCGGTCCGGCCGAACTCTCGTGGGTGGACGGTGCAGGAACCGCCGCGGCCGTCGGGCGGCCGGACGTGTTCTCCGCCGCGGAGGCGTCGGCGCTGGCCCGTCGCCTCGCCCGGTACCGGCCCGCCGGTTCGGGCTCCACCGCCGGCCCGGCCACGGCGGCCGGCCTCCCCGAGCTGCTCGGGCTGGACCCTCCGGGGCCCGGTGCGCGTCGTGGGGCGATCACCTCCGCCGCCGTCGGCGCTCTGCGTGCGCGCCACGGCCGCCGTGCCGCGGACCGGTTGCGCGTACCGGTCGGCGTCGACGAGGCGGGCGCGCCGGTGGCGCTGGACCTCAAGGAGTCCGCCGAGGGCGGCAGCGGTCCGCACGGCCTCTGCATCGGGGCCACCGGCTCGGGCAAGAGCGAACTCCTCCGGACGTTGGTCCTCGGCCTGGTGGCCACGCACTCGTCGGCCGATCTGAACCTCGTGCTCGTCGACTTCAAGGGCGGGGCGACCTTCCTCGGCCTCGCCGCCCTGCCGCACGTGTCCGCCGTGATCACGAACCTGGCCGACGAACTGCCGCTCGTCGACCGCATGGCGGACGCCCTGGAGGGCGAGCTCACCCGGCGGCAGGAGCTGCTGCGCGCCGCGGGGAACCTGACGGGAACGGCGGAGTACGCGGCGGTGCGCCGCACCGCGGGCAGCGACCTGCCGCCGTTGCCGGCGCTGCTCGTGGTCGTCGACGAGTTCTCCGAGCTGCTCGCGCAGCGGCCGGAGCTCATCGAGCTCCTGGGCACGATCGGGCGGCTGGGCCGGTCGCTGGGCATGCACCTGCTGCTGGCGTCGCAACGGCTGGACGAGGGCCGGCTCCGCGGCCTGGACTCGCACCTGTCCTACCGCATCGCGCTGCGCACGTTCTCGGCCGCCGAGTCGCGCGCAGTGCTGGGGGTCCCGGACGCGCACCAGCTGCCGTCCGCGCCCGGATCCGCGTTCCTGTCCACGGGTACCGGCGAGCTGGTGCGGTTCCGGGCCGCGTACGTCTCCGGTCCGGCTCCCACCACCGCGGACGTCGGGGGGCCCGCCCCGCCCCGCCGGGCACACCGCTTCCGCGTCGGGCCGGTGGGTGCCGCGCCCGCCCCCGGACCGCTTCCCGGCGAGGCGGGCGGTCCCACGGTGCTGGACGCGATGATCACCGCGATGGCCGGACACGGACCGCCTGCGCACCGTGTGTGGTTGCCTCCGCTCGACGCGCCACCACCGCTCGACGAGCTGCTCGGCAGGCCCGTCGTCCGACCGGGGCGGGGCCTCGTGGCCCCGGTGCCCTGCGGCGGCCTGCGTGTTCCCGTCGGTGTGGTCGACCGGCCGTACCTGCAACGCCACGAGCTCCGGACGGTCGACCTCACGGATGCAGCCGGCCACGTCGTGGTGGTCGGCGGCCCGCGGGCGGGCAAGTCGGCGGCGCTGCGGACGGTGCTGCTGGCACTCGCGCTGACCCACACCCCGGCCGAGCTCGGCGTGCACGTCCTGGACTTCGGCGGCGGTGGCATGAGAGTGCTGGCGGGCCTGCCGCACGTCGGCACGATCACCGACCGCCAGCACCCGGACGTCGCGCGCCGTGTCGTCGCCGAGCTCACGGCGGCGCTGGTCCGACGCGAACGGCTCTTCCGGGCCGCGGGCGTCGCCTCGATCGAGGAGTTCCGGGCCCGCCGCGCCGCAGGCGAGTTCCCGGACGAGCCGGCGACGGACGTCCTGCTCGTGGTCGACGGCTACCTGGTGCTGCGCGGCGAGTTCGACGACCTGGAGGCGGCGCTGCTGCCACTCGCGGCCCAGGGACTCTCCTACGGCCTGCACCTCGTGGTGTCGGCGAACCGGTGGAGCGAGCTGCGGCCCGCGGTCAAGGACCTTCTCGGAAGCCGCATCGAGCTGCGACTGGGCGAGCCGGCCGAGTCCGAGATCGACCGGCGGCGCGCCGCCGCCGTGCCTGCACGGCCGGGCCACGGGTTGGACGCGAACGGCGCGCCGATGGTGGTCGCCGCACCGTGGTTGTCGGCCCGTGCCCCTGCGGAGGGCGACGGCGACACCGGCGGGCTCGTGGCCGCGGTCGGCGGCGCGTGGACCGGCAGCCCGTTCCCGCCGGTGTCGCTGCTCCCGGACCTCGTCCGTCTGGACGACGTCCGCGCCGACGGTCCGGACCACGAGCTCGTCGGCGTCCCGATCGGCGTCGACGAGGAGGGTCTCGCTCCGGTCGGTGTGGACCTCGCCGCCGACCCGCACCTGCTCTGCTTCGCCGACGCCGAGAGCGGCAAGACCACGCTGCTCCGGGTGCTCGTGCGTGGCCTCGTCGGGCGGTACGCGCCGGACGAGCTGCGGATCGTGGTCGTCGACTACCGCCGGGGCCTGCTCGGAGCGGTCCCCGCGTCGCACCTGATCGCCTACGCCGGTACGGCCGACGCCGCGGCGGAGGCCACCCGGGACGTCGCGGCGTCGTTGCGCGCCCGGCTCCCCGGCGCCGACGTCGGCCCGCGCGAGTTGCGCGCGCGGAACTGGTGGAGCGGCCCCGAGGTCGTCGTGCTCGTCGACGACTACGACCTCGTCGCCCCGGCGGGCGGGAGCACGGCCAACCCGCTGCTGCCGCTCGTCGAGTTCTTGCCGCAGGCCAAGGACGTCGGGCTGCACGTGGTACTCGCCCGGCGTTGCGGCGGAGCGGCACGAGCGCTGTTCGACCCGGTGCTCGGCAGGCTGCGGGAGCTCGCGGTCCTCGGTTTGGTGATGAACGGCAGCCCGGACGAGGGCATGCTGCTCGGGACCGTCAGACCCCGGCCGCTGCCACCGGGCCGGGCCACGCTCGTCGACCGCCGTCGCGGCGACCGCCATGTCCAGCTCGCCTGGATCCCGCCCGAGCCCGAACCGGAACCGGTGCCTCCGTGAACCGGGTGGCGGTCCAGCTCGGCACCGCACGGCTGCGGGTGGCGATCGCGGATCCGCGGCCGCGGCTGCTCGCCGAGCTGCCGGTACCGGAGACCGGTCCGTCCGGTCCGGACCTCGCCGGGTACACCGCACTGCTCGACCGGCCTGCCGACGAGCTCCTCGTCGTGCACGGCCTGGGCGCGCTGCCGGTGGTGCCGGCCACGACAGCGGCCGTCGTGCGGTTCGTTCCGGCGGCGGTCGCGGCGCTCGGATCCGTCGACGCCGCGGCGACCGGCGACCCCGATCGCCCGGTGCCCGACGCCGTGGTCGTCGATTGCGGCCACCGCGGCACCGACGTGGTGCACCTCGCTGGTGGCCGGATCGTGGCGGCGAGTCGGGTCCCGGTCGGGGGCGCGGTGCTCGACGCCGTCACCGCGGAGCTCATCGGTCTCATCGGTACCGAGCAGGGCGTCCGCGGAACCGTCGGCCCGGCCGAGGCGCACGCCGCCCGCGAGACGTTGTCCCTGCAGCCGGCGGTCGAGGTCGGGCATCCGCCGGTCGAACTCGACGCTCTCGCGCTCCGTGACGCACTGACCCCGTCGATGGCCGGAATCGTCGATGCCGTCCGTGCGCTGACGGAAGGCGCCGGGCCGGTACCGCCGCCGGTGCTGCTGATCGGCGGAGTCGCCCGGTCGCCGCTGCTCGCCGAGCTGCTCGACGCGGCGGGGGTTCCCGACGTGCGCGTGATCCCGCACCCGGACAGCGCCGCGGTGGTGGGTGCGCTGCGTCTGCCACCGCGCCTGCCTGCGGGAGCACCGCCCGACTCCCGGTCGACCGCGCCGTCCGCATCCTCCGGCGGCCCGCCCGAGGCGTTCTGGCTTCCACCTGTGGCTCGGCCCCGGCACCGTCTGCTCCGGGCGATGGCCGTCGGGGTTACGGCAGGCGTCGCCGTCGCAGGACTGCACGCGGCGGGCACCGCGTTGCCGGCGACCGGCCCCGCCCCGGCCGCCGACGGTGGCGATCTCGTCCAGTACGGCTACGCCGTGCGGCTGCCGGCAGGGTGGGCCCACACGGGTGGACTGCCGGAACGGCGGCGCAGCCTGTTGACGCCCCTCGGCGCGCCGGACGGCAGCGACCTCATCTCCGTCGAGCGCACACCGCTCGGGTACGACGCCGACGCCGAGCCGCAGCGCGCCCGCGCCGAGCTGCGGACCGAGTTCGACCGGACGGTGTCGGTGGGCGCGGCGCTGTCCGGGTTCGACGCCGACGCCCGCTTCGGGGGCCGGCCGGTCGTGACGTACCGCGAGACCGGTGGCCCCGGTGGGACGGACGGCAACGGGCCGAGCGCGGACCCCACCGAGGTCGACTGGTACGTGCTGCTCGACGGCGACGCGCAGGTGAGCGTCGGCTGCCGGCACACCGCCGCCCACGCCGCCGTGGTGGCGAGGGCGTGCGCGACGGTCGTCGGGTCGCTCCACCGCACGGTGTGATCGCCGGGGACCGGCGGCGTTCGCAGATGCACACGGTTTCCCGATAAGCCCACGCGGACGCCGGCCGTGCTGCCACCGTTCATCGGACGGCAGTCGGCAGCAGCACGGGGCAGCAGGGGATCGGGAGACGACATGGCGGACGGACAGGACATCGGCGGAGCGGGAGCGGCCGGGTTCGGCACGACGGTCGAGGAGATGGCCCGCGCCGGCAGGCACGTGCTCGACGTCGACGCGGAGGTGCAGGCCGACCTCGCCGCACTGCGGGGGCAGCTGGCGCCGCTGCAGGGCGCGTGGGTGGGCGAGGCGGCCAGCACCTTCAGCGCTCTGATGGTGCGGTGGGACGCCGACGCCCGTGCGCTGAGCGAGGCGCTGCGCGCCATCGGTGAGGCGATCCAGGGCTCGGGCCGCACCTATCAGCAGCAGGAAGAGGCCCAGTACACCGGGCTGTCGGCGATCCGCGCGGCTCTGGGCTGAGCGCGGGCAGAGAAGGAGCGATCGATGGGTGAGATCAAGGTGGCGTTCGCGGCGCTGGAGGCGGCCCGTACGGACGTCGTGGGCACGGCGGCGCGGATCTCGGGGCGGCTCGACGACCTGCGCGGCGCGGTCGTCCCGCTCGCGTCGACCTGGCAAGGGCAGGCCGCGCAGGAGTACCGGGGCCGCCAACGGCAGTGGGACGTCGCGGCGGCGGACCTCGTCCGCGTGCTCGGCGACGTCGGCCGCGCGCTCGGACAGGCGGAGGCGGGTTACCGCGCCGCGGAGACCGCCAACGCGAACCTCTGGCGGTCGGGATGAGGGTCCCGGACGGCCGGGCCGAGAGCGCGATGTCCCCCGCCAGGGGGGTGATTTGAAGTCGCCCGTCGGCGGCGGGTACCCTCGATATTCGATGTGCGGCGAGTGGCGACTCGCGGCCGCGACCCAACCGCGGCCCGCGCGCCCGCCCGGGGCCTCCCGCCCCAAACCGGCCGCAGCGACAGGCAGCACACGAGCCGAGAACGACGAGGTAGATCCGTGCCCACGTACAGCCCCAAGCCCGGCGATATCACCCGCGCCTGGCACGTGATCGACGCCACGGACGTGGTGCTCGGCCGGCTCGCCTCGCAGGCCGCCACGCTCCTGCGTGGCAAGCACAAGCCCACCTATGCGCCGCATATGGATACCGGCGACTTCGTGGTCATCGTGAACGCGGAGAAGATCGCCGTCGCGCAGAGCAAGCGCGAGAACGAGTTCGTCTACCGGCACAGTGGCTACCCGGGCGGTCTGCGCAAGCGCTCGGTCGGCGAGATGATCGAGAAGCACCCGGACCGGCTGGTCGAGAAGGCCATCAAGGGCATGCTCCCGAAGAACCGGCTCGGCCGTGCGATGAGCAAGAAGCTCAAGGTGTACGCCGGTCCGGCGCACCCGCACACGGCCCAGAAGCCCGTCGACTACCAGATCACCCAGGTCGCGCAGTGACCGAGCCGACCAGCACCGAGTACCCGGAAGAGGGACAGCCCGTGACCACCCCCGAGCCCGCGATCGAGGCCATCGAGGCCGTCGAGGAGGCCGCTGTCGAGGCCGAGGCGCTCGACCTCGCCGATGCGGCCGACGACGACTACGAGGCCGAGGTCGGCAACGCCGCCGAGATCCCCGTGGTCTTCACCGAGCGTCCCGTGCAGACCGTCGGCCGCCGCAAGGAGGCCATCGTCCGGGTCCGCCTGATGCCCGGCACCGGCAAGTTCACGCTGAACGGCAAGAGCCTCGAGACCTACTTCCCGAACAAGCTGCACCAGCAGCTCATCCGGGAGCCTCTCGTCACGGTCGACAAGACCGAGCGGTTCGACATCTTCGCGAATCTGCAGGGCGGCGGAACCTCCGGCCAGGCCGGTGCGCTGCGCCTGGCCATCGCCCGCGCCCTCATCGAGGTCGACGCCGAGGACCGCCCGTCGCTCAAGCGCGCCGGCTTCCTCACCCGCGACTCCCGTGCAACCGAGCGCAAGAAGTACGGCCTGAAGAAGGCGCGCAAGGCGCCGCAGTACAGCAAGCGCTGATCGCAGGCGTGGCACGGCTGTTCGGCACGGACGGCGTCCGCGGGCTGGCCAACGGTGAGCTGCTCACTCCTGAGCTCGCTCTGTCGTTGGCCGCCTCGGCGGCGCGCGTGCTCGCAGAACGCGACCGCACCCACCGCCCGATCGCGGTGGTCGGTCGCGACCCCCGCGCCAGCGGAGAGATGCTCGAGGCGGCGGTCGTCGCCGGGCTCGCCTCCGCCGGTGCGGACGCCGTGCGTGTGGGTGTTCTGCCCACTCCGGCGGTCGCCCATCTCGTCGACACTCTCGGCGCCGACCTGGGCGTGATGATCTCCGCGTCGCACAACGAGATGCCGGACAACGGCATCAAGTTGTTCGCGGCAGGCGGGCACAAGCTGCCCGACACCATGGAAGACGCGGTCGAGCAGGGGCTGGAAGCACCGTTCGCCCGCCCCACCGGTGCGGGCGTCGGACGCGTGCGCGACCTGCCGGACGCCGGATCGCGCTACCTGGCGCACCTGCTGGCGAGCACCCCGCAGCCGTTGGCCGGGTTGCGCGTGGTGGTCGACTGCGCCTACGGCGCCGCTTCGGCCGTCGCCCCCGACTGTTACGCGCGTGCCGGCGCGGACGTCGTCGCCCTGCACGCCGACCCGGACGGTCTCAACATCAACGACGGTGTGGGCTCGACCCACCTCGGTCCGCTGCGCGAGGCCGTCCGTGCGCACGGCGCGGACATCGGCATCGCCCACGACGGCGACGCCGACCGCTGCCTCGCCGTCGATGCGGACGGCCGCGCCGTCGACGGCGACCAGATCATGGCGGTGCTGGCGGTCGCCATGCACGAGACGGGCGAGCTCGTCGACGACACGCTGGTCGCCACGGTCATGAGCAATCTCGGCCTGCACCTGGCGATGCGCGAGCACGGCATCAGGATGCTGGCCACCCAGGTGGGCGACCGGTACGTCCTCGAAGAGCTGCGCGCGGGCGGGTACTCGCTCGGCGGCGAGCAGTCCGGGCACGTCGTCCTGCCCGCCTACGCCACCACCGGCGACGGACTGCTGACCGCGCTGCGCGTGATGGCGCGCATGGCGAAGACCGGCAAGAGCCTCGCCGACCTCGCGGGCGTCGTGACGGTCCTCCCGCAGGTGTTGGAGAACGTCCGCGTCGCCGATAAGGCCGCCGTGGCCGCGTCGCCGGTCGTCCGCGATGCGGTCGCCGCCGTCGAGGCACGCCTGGGCGACACCGGCCGGGTGCTGCTCCGGCCTTCGGGCACCGAGCAGCTGGTGCGGGTGATGGCGGAGGCCCCGACGATCGACGAGGCCCGTGCGGCCGTGGCGGAGCTGAGCGCCGTCGTCGCGGCGAGCTGACCGGTAGATCTCCCCGAACGACCACGCCGCGCCGGCGACGTGGTGCACCATCGAGCGGTGCCCCACGACCTGCACGTCGACCTCGCCGCGCTCCGCTCCGCCCGGGTATCGGCCCGCGCGTTGCTCGATGCGCTGCGGCCGGACGGGCTGGATCCGGCGGACCTGTCCGCGCTCTCGGCGGTTCCGGGCGGCGCGGGGCTGGCCGCGGAGCACGACCGGCTGCTCGCCGCCGCCGATCGGGCGGTCCGGGAGGTCACCGAGCTGCACGACGCGCTCGGGATCGCCCTGGCCGAGCTGGAGGCGGCGGAGTCGCACGCGGTGCGGTCGCTGACCGTCGCCGACCGGTGACGTCCTCCGGGCGGCCGGAGCTGCAGCGGGCCCGCGACTGGTCGAGCGCTTTCGCGGCGGCACTCGATGCCGCTGGAGCAGAGGTCGGAGATCTCGCGCGGCGGCTCGCCGCCGGCTGGCCGGACGCCCACGGCCGGGGGTGGAGCGAGCGGCTCCAGGTGCTGCGGCACACCCTTGCGGACGACGCCGACGCGGCGGTACGGCTGGGACAGGCCGTGGAGCGGGCGACGGATGAGCCGATCGGTCCCGCGGCCGCGGGACCGCGCCTCGGCGGCATCGCGGCCCGCCGCGCCGACGACGAGCGCGGCGTCCGGATCCCGCGTCTGGACGACCCTCCGGGCGGGTGACCGCGGCCGGACTCAGGAGCGGGTGATCAGCTCGGTGCCCTTGACCTTGCCCTCCACCAGCACGTCGCCGCGGTCCTCGCCGACGAGATGGTGCAACAGGAAGGCCGTGACCAGCGCGCGGGTCAGCTGTCGTGTCTTCGCGCTGGGGCTGCCCGTGAGCAGCATGTCGCTCCAGTGCCGCCCGTCGAGGAAGCCCGTGTGCTCGGCCTTGCGCAGCGTGCGCAGCCAGACGGGGCCGCCCGCCGCCGCGGCGATCGGCTCCGCGTGCCCGGCCGAGGGCGCGACGGTGTCGCGCCCTGCGGCGATGTGCAGGGCCGGCACGGTGGCCCGCCGCGCGGCGTCGAGCGCGGAGGGCCGGGTCTGTGCGACGGCGATGGTGACGACCGCGGCCAGCCGCGGCGTGTCCGCGGCGGCCAGCAGCGCGGCGCCTCCACCGATCCCGTGGCCGACGAGCGCGGTACGCCGACCGTCGACGCTGATCCTGCCGTCGCCCAGGCGGACGCCGACGCACACCTCCAGCGCCGTACGGAGATCCGCGGCGAACCGGGCGTGGCTGGGCAACGCACCCCGCTGGCTGTCCGGTGCGGCGACGACGATCCCCCACGAGGCGAGGTGGCGCAGCAGCTCGGCGTAGCGCCCCACGGGCTGGAGCCAGTCGTGCCCGAACGCGACCGCGGGCAGCCCCAGCCCCTCGGTCGGTGCGAACACCACTCCGGGCACCCCGACCATGCCGAGGTCGCCGCGCAGCACCTCGTGCGGCCCCTTGTCGGCGAGCCGCGACACCGCCTCGCGCGCGCTCCTCACCTCGGGCGGCCGGGCGAACGCGCTGGTGGGGCTCACAGCGCTGCACCGTACCGCCGACGATCACACCCGGCCCAGCGTGGTCGGCGTGATCTCGCCCGAGCCGCGCCACCTGCGGTAACGATGATCGGCGCGCCAGCGATGCCGAGAAGACTGCGGACCTTGAGACCTGGGAGAACCGATGGCGCTCCGGATCGGTCCGTCCTGGCGTCGTACCGCCGCGGTCGTTCTGCTCGCGAGCCTCCTCGGAGGGTGCTCGAGCGCCGAGCTCGACGACGACGACGTCGTGACGACACTGCGCACGGAGCTCGGGCGCCACGGCGTGCAGGCCGACGACCTGCGCTGCCCGAACGATCTTCGGGCCGAGGTCGGCGCGTCGGTGCGGTGCACGTTCACGGTCGGCGGCCAGCCGGTCGACGCGGTCGCGAAGATCCTGGCGGTCGACGCCGGCACCGTGACCTACGACGTGCACACCGAGGCGCGGCCCGTCATGAAGGATGTGCTCGAGCGGTCGGTGGCGCAGATGCTCCAGCAGGCCGGCGTGCCCGCGGGCACCGCGAGCTGCGTGGACGACCTGCCGCCGCAGGTGGGGGCGACCGTCGGGTGCACACTGTCCGGCCCCGAGGGTGATTCGCGCTGGACGGTCCGGACCACCTCGGTGGACGGCGGCAAAATCGACTACTCCATCGAGCAGGCGGGTCCTACATGAGCGGGTCGGGTCGGTTGGTGGCGGTGCTCACCGGCGTGTTCACAGCGGTCGCCCTCACGGCGTGCGGGCGCGTCGCCACCGACGACAGCGTCGAGGAGCAGATCAAGAGCCAGCTCGGCACCGACACCTCGGACTGCCCGACCGACCTGAAGGGCGAGCCGGGTCAGTCGATCGTGTGCACGGCGACGAAGGGTGCCGAGGCGTTCGACGTCAAGGTCACGGTCACCTCCGTCTCCGGCAGCACGATCAACTTCATGATCGAACGTGTCGGCGGCCCCGCCGCCGCCGAAACGACGGTCAGTACACCGACCACCGTGCCGACCACCGTGCCGACCACCGTGCCGACCACCGTGCCGCCGTCGACCGCAGGCACCGGAGTGGTCGACGGGAAGTCCGTCGCGCAGAGCGTCCTCCTCCAGCTCAAGGCCGAGGACAAGCAGGTCGACGAGGTCAGCTGCCCGGACCTGACGGCGACGGTCGGGGCGTCGCAGCGGTGCGTGCTCCGGGCGGGGGCCGACACCTACGGCGTGACGGTGACCGTCACGAGCGTGCAGGGCACGGACGTCAAGTTCGACATCCAGGTGGACAAGACCCCCACGACCACACCGTCGCGCTAACGTCCCGGGATGCATAAGGTCTTCACCGCCGAGCAGGTGCGCGCCGCTGAGCAGGTGGTGCTGGCACGGGTCCCGCCGGGCGCCCTGATGCGTCGTGCCGCCTTCGGGCTCGCCGTCGTCGCCCGGCGGATGCTGGCCGACCGCGGCGGACGGCGCGTCGCGCTCCTCGTGGGAGCCGGGGACAACGGCGGCGACGCCCTGTGGGCCGGGGCGGAGCTGCGCCGTCGGGGCGTCGGGGTCACCGCAGTGCTCCTCGATCCGCAGCGGGCCCACGAGGAGGGTCTCGCCGCGCTGCGCAGGGCGGGGGGCCGGATCGTCGCGGACGGGCCCGACGGCGCCGCCGCGATCGCGCGGGCGGACCTCGTGCTCGACGGCATCGTCGGCCTCTCCGGCCGCGGGCCGTTGCGTCCGGCCGCGGCCGAGCTCGTCGGCGTCGCGGAGCGCCTCTCGACCCCGGTGCTGGCCGTCGACTCGCCCAGCGGCGTCGACCCCGACACAGGAGCGGTCGACGGGCCCGCCGTCACCGCGGCCGCGACCGTCACCTTCGGTGCGCTCAAGCCCGTGCACGTGCTCGCCGCGCACTGGTGCGGTTCCGTGGAGCTGGTCGACATCGGGCTCGGGCCGGAGCTGCCGGAGCCGCATGCGGTCGTCCTCGGCGAGGCGGACGTGGCGGCGCGCTGGCCGATACCCGGCCCGACGGACGACAAGTACACCCAGGGCGTCACCGGCGTGGCGGCCGGATCGGCGACCTATCCGGGTGCGGCCGTGCTGGCCTCGGGTGCGGCCGTGCTCGCGACCAGCGGCATGGTGCGCTACGCCGGGACGGCCGCCGACCCGGTCCGCGCCCGCTGGCCCGAGATCATCGCCACGGACGACGTCGCCGACGCCGGGCGCACCCAGTCGTGGGCGGTCGGGCCCGGCATCGGGACCGACGACGCGGGCCGGGCGCTGCTCGAGGCCGTGCTGGACCGTGACGTCCCCGTGTGCGTCGACGCCGACGGCGTCACCCTGCTGGGCCTGCACGCGGACCTGCGGAGCAGGGTCGCCGGCCGGCCCGTGCTGATCACCCCTCACGACCGGGAGTTCGCCCGGGTCGCGGGCGAGGTCGGTGCGGACCGGATCGGTGCCGCGCGGCGGGCCGCGGCGGCGCTCGGGGTGACCGTGCTCCTCAAGGGCAACGCCACGGTGGTCGCGGACCCGGACGGCCGGACGCTCGTGCACCCGTCGACGACGTCGTGGGCGGCCACGGCGGGTTCCGGCGACGTGCTGACCGGGATCGTCGGAGCACTCCTGGCCGCCGGGCTCGAGCCGTGGTGGGCGGCGGGCTGCGGAGCGTTCCTGCACGCCCGGGCGGCCGAGCTGGCGGCGGACGGTGCGCCTGCCCCCTCGTCGGCGATCCAGCACGCGATCACCGCGGCGATCCGGTCCGTCCGGCACTGACCCCTGAACCGGTGCGCAGTGCGCGCCGCCCGGCCGGCACGGCTGCCGTCGGCCGGATGGGAAGATGGCGGTATGGCCGACCTCCGCCCCGCGTCCGGCGCCGCGGCCCGGATCGAGGCGAGGGTCGACGTCGCCGCGGTGCGGCACAACGTCCGGGTGCTTCGCGCCGCCACGGCCCCCGGCGCCGCGGTGATGGCCGTGGTGAAGGCCGACGGGTACGGCCACGGGGCGGTCCCGGTCGCCCACGCGGCGCTCGACGCGGGGGCGACCTGGCTCGGCGTCTGCACTCTCGACGAGGCCATGGCGCTGCGCGGGGCGGGCATCACCGCGCCATTGCTGTCGTGGCTGCACCTGCCCGACGAGGACTTCGCGCCCGCCGTCGCCGCGGGGATCGACCTGTCCGTCGCGTCGCGGGCGCACCTGGCCGCCGTGTGCGACGGCGCACGCCGGGCCGGCCGAGCGGCGCGGGTGCACCTCAAGGCTGACACCGGGCTGAGCCGCAACGGCGCCGTGGCGGCCGACTGGCCGGAGCTCGTCGACGCCGCGGCGAAGGCCGCAGCCGAAGGGGAGTGCGAGGTCGTGGCGGTGTGGTCGCACCTCGCCCACGCCGACACCCCCGGGCATCCGATGCTCGACGTCCAGGCCGCGCGGCTGAACGCGGCGTGGCGGGCCGCGGTCGACCGCGGCCTCGCGCCGATCCGGCACCTGGCCAACGCCGCGGCCACGCTGACCCGGCCCGACCTGCACTTCGACCTCGTCCGCCCCGG
The DNA here is from genome assembly GCF_031845345.1 of Pseudonocardia charpentierae. NCBI lineage: Bacteria > Bacillati > Actinomycetota > Actinomycetes > Pseudonocardiales > Pseudonocardiaceae > Pseudonocardia > Pseudonocardia charpentierae. The sequence goes on from NZ_JAVREJ010000002.1 coordinate 187,647, forward strand.
GATCGCGGTGTACGGCCTGGACCCGCTGGGACGCCCCGTCGGGCAGAGCCCGCTGCGCCCGGCCATGACGCTGGCCGCGCGGGTGGTGCTGGTCAAGCGCATCCCGGCCGGTGAAGGCGTCTCCTACGGGCACGAGTGGACGGCTGCGACGGACACCACGCTCGCGCTCGTCCCGATCGGGTACGCCGACGGTGTGCCTCGGCGACTGAACTTCGGCGGCCGGATGCAGGTGCTGCTCGGCGGCCGGCTGCGCCCGGTCGTGGGGCGGGTGTGCATGGACCAGGTGGTCGTCGACTGCGGCCCGGGAGGCGGCGACGCGGTGGCGGTGGGCGATCGCGCGGTGCTGTTCGGGCCGGGGGACGCGGGCGAGCCGACCGCACAGGACTGGGCGGACGAGCTCGGCACCATCCACTACGAGGTCGTGACGGGCGTGCACGGCGCGCGGGTACGCCGCACCGTCGTCGACGGCGACGATGCGACCGCAGGAAGGCGGGCATGACGTACAGACGGGCCTGGCAGGCCGTCGGCGTGGCCGGTGGACTGGCCGGTGCGGCCGCCACCGGCGCGGCGGTCAGCCTCGCCGCCCGACGGCGTCACCGCGACGCCGTCGACCGGCACACGCTGGCCACCCAGATGTCGACCGGGGCCGACGACACCGGGGCGCTGCCCGCCGGCACGCCGTCGTCGGTGACGGCGGACGACGGCGTGCGGCTCTCCTGCGAGGAGATCGAACCCCCGCCGGGCGTGCCCGCCGATCTCACCGTCGTGCTCGTGCACGGGTTTGCGCTCGACCGGCGCACCTGGCACTTCCAGCGCCGGTTCCTGGCCGACCTCCCAGACCCGGTCCTCCGTCAGGTGATCTACGACCAGCGCAGCCACGGCCGCTCCGAGCGGGCGCCCCGGGCGAGCTGCACGATCGACCAGCTCGGCCACGACCTCGCCGCCGTGCTGCGGGCGCTGGCGCCCGACGGCCCCCTCGTGCTCGTGGGCCACTCGATGGGCGGCATGACGATCATGGCGCTCGCCGAGCAGCAGCCGGAGTTCTTCGCGGAGCGGGTGCTCGGGGTCGCCTTCCTCGCGACGTCCGCGGCGGAGGTCGGGAGCCGCGGGCTGCCCGGCACGTTCCTGTCGCGCCGCAATCCCTTCACTCGCGGGCTGGGCCTCGTCGCGAGCTGGCAGCCGCTTCTCGTCGAGGGTGCCCGGCGGGTCGGGCACGACCTGATCTGGTCGCTGACCCGGCGGTTCTCCTACGGCGACCGCCGCATCGACCCCGCGCGCGTCGACCTCGTCGACTCGATGATCAGCGCGAACGCCGTGGACGCGCTGACCGACTTCGTCGACACCCTCGGCACCCACAACCGCATCGCCGCCCTCCCGGCACTCGCCGGCTGCGAGGTGCTGGTCGCGGCGGGGGACGCGGACGCGCTGATCCCGTTTCGGCACAGCGAGGTCATCGCCGCCGAGCTGCCCGGCGCGACCCTGGTACGGCTGCCCGGTGTCGGACATATGCCGATGCTGGAGCAGCCCGAAGTGATCGACGCCGCGCTGGCCGACCTGATCGCCCGCTCCGCGGAGCACCTGCCCACCTGGAGGCGAGCATGAGCACCGTCGACGTCGACCCGGTGCCGCTGGACACCCCGCTCGAGCTGCCCGACACCGCCGACACCGAGGCCCTCGGCGAGCGGCTCGCTGCCGACCTGCGCGCGGGCGACCTGGTCGTGCTCTCCGGACCGCTGGGTGCGGGCAAGACCGCCCTGGTGCGCGGCCTGGCCCGCGGACTCGGTGTCGCCGGGCCCGTCACGTCGCCCACGTTCGTCATCGCCCGCGAGCACCGGCCGCTGCCCGGCGGCGCAGGCGTGCCGCTGGTGCACGTCGACGCCTACCGGCTCGGCACCGTCGGCGACGTCGCCGCCGAGCTCGACGACCTCGACCTCGACACCGACCTCGACGGCGCCGTCGTCGCCGTCGAGTGGGGCGAGGGCGTGGCCGAGCGCCTCGCCGCCCGCCACCTGCTCGTGCGGCTCGACCGACGCCCCGACGACGTGCGGATCGCCCACGTGCACCGCGTCGGGCTCACCGCCACGGCGGATCGTCCGGCGACGGATCGTCGGGCGGGTACGGAAACCCGCTGATCCCGCCCTGCTCAATGTCGCGCAGGATGTCGCGCAGGTCGTCGCGCAGTTCGGTGCGCAGGGTCTCGAGCTCGGCCGGGTCCGGATGCCGCGGCCCGTCGCCGACGAACGCCCGCAGCACGTCCAGCGGGCTCCGCCCGTGGTACTCGCACTGCTGCCCCAGCCGGTTCAGCAGCTGGACGGTCTCCCGGTAGGGCAGGTGGCACTCGCACTCGACCGGTGCCGGCGCGTCCTCTCCTCGCAGCCGGCCGTGCCGGTCCAGCCCGCCGTAGCACAGCAGCGGCTTGCGCAGCTCCGCCAGGGGATCGCTCGCGCCGTCCAGCCGGTCTGTCTCGGTGAGGAAGTCGAACCACTGCCACCCCATGGAATTCCCTCGGGCCTCGGCGAGGTCGACGGGCCAGAGGCAGCCGTGCAACGAGCACCAGTTCGGCACGTCGCAGCGCAGCACGTGGTAGACAGCCCAGAATTTGTCCATGGCTGTGCGGGTCCAGCGGGTGGGGGAGACCTCGCGGACGAACCCGGCGTCGGACGCGACGCAGATCAGCGTGAAGTGGTCGGGATCGGTGCGGCGCTCCCGGCCGTCCTGCCAGCGCGCCGCCGCCACGAGCAGGTGGGAGTAGACGTCGCGGATCGGGCCCAGCGCCCGATAGGAGTCCCATGGGGAGAGGGGAATGAGGTGTGTCATGGGGCCACCGTCGGCGGTCGGTCCGACGACTCCGGGCGGAACCGGGCCGCGCGGCGGGAGTTGTCCACAGGCGCATTAGGCTCGGTGTGTGCTCGTGCTCGCCCTGGACACCGCCACGCCCGCTGTGACGGCAGGCATCGTCGAGGTCGCTCCCGACCGTGCCGACGCGACGGCCACCCTAGCCGTCCGGGTCACCCGCGACGCCCGCAAGCACGGCGAACTCCTCATGCCGGAGGCGCTCGCCGCGTGTGCCGAGGCGGGTGTCGCGCTCGCCGACATCGACGCCGTCGTCGTCGGCACCGGCCCGGGCCCGTTCACGGGCCTGCGGGTCGGGATGGTGACCGCCGCCGCCCTCGGCGACGCGCTGGACGTCCCGGTGCACGGTGTCTGCTCGCTCGACGCGATCGCCGCGGAGGCCCTCGATGCAGGCGGTCCGCTGCTCGTCGTCACCGACGCCCGCCGCCGCGAGGTCTACTGGGCGGCGTACTCCGGGGGCGTCCAGATCACCGGACCGCACGTCGAGGCGCCGGCAGCGCTCGTGGCCCGGATTCCCGAGCTGGGCGCGGTCGCGGCCGCCGGGGCCTGCGCGGCCGGGACCGGTCTGCGGGTGGTGGCTCCGGAGGCACCCGGTCCGGCCGGTCTCGTCGCGTGCGCGGTCGACGCGCTGCGCGCCGGCGTGCGGCCGGGCCCGCTGGAGCCGCTGTACCTGCGCCGGCCGGACGCCGTGGCCCCGGGGCCGCGCAAGCCGGTCGGCACCGGATGAGGGCGCGAGACGTGACCCTTCCCCCTGATGTCGTGCTCGAGGCCCTGCGACCGGCGGACGCGTTCCGGTGCGCCGCACTGGAGCAGGTGCTCTTCCCCGGCGACGAGCCGTGGAACGCCGCCGCGTTCCGCGAGGAACTGCGCGCGGGCCACACCTACCTGGCGGCCAGGATCGACGGCGAGCTGGTCGGCTACGGCGGGGTCGCGGTGGTCGGCAAGCCACCGGGCGCCGAGGCCGAGATCCACACCATCGGCGTCGACCCGGCGCACCAGGGCCGCGGGATCGGTCGTGCCCTGCTGCGCGGTCTGCTCGCCGCCGCCGACAGGCTGCACGCGACGGTGTTCCTGGAGGTCCGGACGGACAACGACGCGGCCCGGACCCTGTACGAGACCGAGGGCTTCGTCGTGGTCGGCCTGCGCCGCAACTACTACCGGCCCAGCGGGGCGGACGCGTACACGATGCGGAGGCAGGCCCGGTGACCGTCGTCCTGGGAATCGAGACCTCGTGCGACGAGACCGGCGTCGGGATCGTCTCACTCGACGACACGGGCCGCGTCGAGCTGCTCGCCGACGAGATCGCCTCGTCGGTGGAGGAGCACGCCCGCTTCGGCGGCGTGGTGCCCGAGGTGGCCTCCCGTGCGCACCTGCAGGCGATGGTCCCCGCCGTGCACCGGGCGCTGAAGACGGCCGGGGTGCGCCCGCGCGACGTCGCCGCCGTCGCGGTCACCGCCGGCCCGGGGCTGGCGGGTGCCCTGCTGGTGGGGGTCGCGGCGGCGAAGGCCTACGCGGCGGCGTGGGACGTGCCGCTCTACGGCGTGAACCACCTCGCCGCCCACGTCGCCGTCGACACCCTGCAGCACGGGCCGCTGCCCCCGTGCCTGGCGCTGCTGGTCTCCGGCGGGCACTCGAGCCTGCTCGACGTCCCGGACCTCGCCGGCCCGGTCACGCCGCTCGGCGCGACGATCGACGACGCCGCGGGCGAGGCCTTCGACAAGGTCGCGCGCCTGCTCGGGCTGCCGTTCCCCGGAGGCCCGCACATCGACCGCGTCGGGCGTGACGGCGACCCCGCGGCCGTCGCGTTCCCGCGCGGGCTCACCGGCCCGCGCGACGCCCCCTTCGACTTCTCCTTCTCCGGGCTGAAGACCGCCGTGGCCCGCCACGTCGAGGCGCTGCAGCGCGCGGGGGAGCCCGTCCCGGTCGCCGACGTGGCCGCGAGCTTCCAGGAGGCGGTCGTCGACGTGCTCACGGCCAAGGCCGTGCGCGCGGCCCGGGAGCAAGGAGCGGAGACGATGGTGCTCGGCGGCGGTGTCGCCGCGAACTCCCGGCTGCGGGCGCTGGCCGAGGAGCGCTGCACCGCGGCCGGGATCGCGCTGCGGGTGCCGCGCCCCCGGCTGTGCACCGACAACGGCGCGATGGTCGCGGCGCTGGGCGCGCACCTGTTGGCGGGAGGGGCGAAGCCGTCGCGGCTGGACCTGCCGGCGAACTCGTCGTTGCCGGTGACCGAGGTGCTGGTCGGCTGACGAGCCCCGGTGCGGGGCTCGGGGAGTGCAGCATGGTGGCTTTGCTGCACTCCGACCGCAGCAAAGCCACCATGCTGCGAACAACCCGGCCCCCTCGGCAGGCTGGGTCAGCCGCTCACGTGGGTCAGCAACCGCACCTCGTCGTCGGTCAGCTTCAGGTCCAGCACCGGCAGCAGCTCCGCCAACTGCTCGGTGGTGCGGGCGCTCGCGATCGGCGCCACCACGGTCGGCTGCGCCGCGAGCCAGGCCAGCGCCACCGCCGCGACCGGCACCTCGTGCCCGGCGGCGATCTCGTCCAGCACCGCGAGCACCGCGCGGCCGCGGTCGTCGAGGTACGCCAGTGCGCCCTCGGCGCGCGGGCTGTCGACGGCGGCGCCGCCGTCGCGGTACTTGCCGGTCAGGAAGCCCTTCGCCAGCCCGTAGTAGGGCATGCACGACAGGCCCTCGGACTCCAGCACCGGCAGCAGCGCCGTCTCGAACTCCGACCGCTCCACGAGGTTGTAGTGCGGCTGCAGCGCGACGAACTCCGCCAGCCCGTCGCGCCGGGAGATCTCCAGCGCGCTGCGCAGGCGCTCCGCGGTGAAGTTGGACGCCGCGATCGCCCGCACCTTGCCCGCCCGCACGAGCGAGTCGAAGGCGTCGAGGTACTCCTCCTGCGCGACGCTCTGGTCGTCGTAGTGGGCGTAGTAGAGGTCGATGTGGTCGGTCTGCAGCCGACGCAGCGAGTCGTCGCACGCGGCGGCGATGTTGGCGGCGGCCAGGCCCTTGCGGGCCGGCAGCGACGACACCTTCGTCGCGAGGACGACGTCGTCGCGGCGACCGTGGGCCGCGAACCACTCGCCGATGATCGTCTCCGACTCCCCGCCGGAGTTGCCGGGAATCCGCCACATGTAGGAGTCGGCGGTGTCGACGAAGTTCCCACCCGCACCGACGAAGGCGTCGAGCACGGCGAAGGAGGTGTCGCGGTCGGCCGTCCAGCCGAAGACGTTGGCTCCCAGGCAGAGCCGGGAGACGTCGATGCCGCTGGTTCCGATGGTTGCCATGCCGCGAGCCTAGACATCGACTCGACACCCATCGGGGCCGCCGTTGAGCGGTTGGCACTCTCATGGGTAGAGTGCCAATGAGCCCAGGCTCACAGCGAGCGCCCGACCGGGCGTCCCGGCACCCGCGACGACGGGCCGCTCTCGGACCGGCTGCTCGCGACACGACATCACGTCAGGACATCGCACGCACCCCAGGGAAGGGGAGGTCATCAAGTGGCGAACATCAAGCCGCTCGAGGACAAGATCGTCGTCCAGGCCAGCGAGGCCGAGACCACCACGGCGTCGGGCATCGTCATCCCCGACACGGCCAAGGAGAAGCCGCAGGAGGGCAAGGTCCTCGCGGTGGGCCCCGGCCGCATCGACGACAACGGCAACCGCGTCCCGCTCGACGTACAGGTCGGCGACGTCGTCATCTACAGCAAGTACGGCGGCACCGAGGTGAAGTACAACGGCGAGGAGTACCTGATCCTCTCCGCCCGCGACGTCCTCGCGGTCGTCAACTGACGCTCACCCCGTACTGAGCCTCTTACCGCCCCGGCGGTCCGTCGACCGGACGGGCTGCCGGGGCGGTGGCGTCTCCCCCTGAACCGATAGGGAGTTCGAGAACATGCCGAAGCAGATCAGCTTCGACGAGACCGCGCGCCGGGCGCTGGAGCGCGGGGTGAACCAGCTGGCCGACGCCGTCAAGGTGACCCTCGGCCCGCGCGGTCGCCACGTCGTGCTGGAGAAGAAGTTCGGCGGGCCGACGGTGACGAACGACGGTGTCACCATCGCCCGCGAGATCGACCTGAGCGACCCGTTCGAGAACCTGGGCGCCCAGCTCGCCAAGACCGCCGCCACCAAGACCAACGACGTCGCCGGCGACGGCACCACCACCGCCACCGTGCTCGCCCAGGCCATGGTGGCCGCGGGCCTGCGCAACGTGGCCGCCGGGGCGAACCCGATGGCGCTCGGCGTGGGCATCTCGAAGGCCGCGGACCGCGTCTCCGAGTTCCTCAAGGAGAAGGCCACGCCCGTCGAGGGCAAGGCCATCGCCCAGGTGGGCACGATCGCCTCCCGCGAGGAGGAGATCGGCGACCTCATCAGCCAGGCGCTCGACGCCGTCGGCAAGGACGGCGTGATCACCATCGAGGAGGGCTCCACGCTCGCCACCGAGCTGGAGATCACCGAGGGCCTGCAGTTCGACAAGGGCTACCTGTCGCCGTACTTCGTGACGGACGCCGAGTCGATGGAGGCCGTGCTGGAGGACGCCTACGTCCTGCTGCACCGCGAGAAGATCGGCGCGATCGCCGACCTCCTGCCGCTGCTGGAGAAGGTGCTCGGCGACGGCAAGCCGCTGCTGATCGTGGCCGAGGACGTCGAGGGCGAGGCGCTGTCCACCCTGGTGGTCAACTCGATCCGCAAGACGCTGCGGGTCGTCGCGGTCAAGTCGCCGTTCTTCGGCGACCGCCGCAAGGCCTTCATGGACGACCTCGCGGTCGCCACCGGCGGCCAGGTCATCACCGCCGAGGTCGGTCTTAAGCTCGCCGAGGCCGGCCTGGACAGCCTGGGCCGGGTGCGCCGGGTCGTCGTCACGAAGGACGCCACCACGTTCATCGACGGCGCGGGCGATGCGGACGCGGTCAAGGGCCGGGTCGAGCAGATCAAGCGCGAGATCGAGGACACCGACTCCGACTGGGACCGCGAGAAGCTGCAGGAGCGGCTGGCGAAGCTGGCCGGCGGCGTCGCGGTGATCAAGGTCGGGGCGGCGACCGAGACGGCCCTCAAGGAGCGCAAGCACCGCATCGAGGACGCCGTGTCGGCCACCCGCGCCGCCGTCGAGGAGGGCATCGTGCCCGGCGGCGGTTCCGCGCTGGTGCAGGCGGCCGCGGCGCTGGCGGACGGCCTCGGCCTGAAGGGCGACGAGGCCACAGGCGTCGAGATCGTCCGCAAGTCGCTGACCGCGCCGCTGTTCTGGATCGCCGCCAACGGCGGCCAGGAAGGTGCCGTCGTCGTGAACAAGGTCGCCGAGGGGAAGTGGGGCCAGGGCTTCAACGCCGCGACCCTGACCTACGGCGACCTGCTCGCCGACGGCGTGATCGACCCGGTGAAGGTCACCCGCTCGGCCGTGGTGAACGCCGCGTCGATCGCGCGGATGGTGCTCACCACCGAGAGCGCCGTGGTCGACAAGCCCGAGGCTCCGGCTCCGGCCCCCGCGGGCGGGCACGGGCACGGGCACGGTCACTGACCGCGCTCCCGCTTCACCCCGGTGCGGGTGGGCCGTCCTCGGACGGCCCACCCGCACCGTCGTTTCCGGGCTCCGTCAGTGGGCGACGGCGGGCTGGACCGGCTGTCGCGGCGCAGTGGTCACGCGCAGCCGTCGGGTGCGTCCGCGGATGATCTCCTCGCGCTCCGCCTCCGACAGCCCGCCCCACACGCCGTAGGGCTCGTGCACGGCCAGCGCGTGCCGGCGGCACTGCTCCAGCACAGGGCAGGTCCGGCAGATCTGCTTCGCCCGGGCCTCGCGGTTCGCCCTGGCGGGGCCGCGTTCGCCTTCCGGGTGGAAGAAGAAGCCGCTGTCCATCCCACGACAGGCGCCGTTCATCTGCCAGTCCCAGATGTCCGTCACCGGAACCGGAAGCCTCCGGATATCCGCCATCGCACTCACCCTGCCCGTCCACCCCAGGTCCGCGCCAACAGGTGCGGGTGTGTCCACGGTAGAACCGCGCCAAACGTTGTTCAAGGAAATCGGGGTCGCGACTTTCGGTCCGCCCGTACGGCGGATACCCCGCAACGTCGCGAGCACGCCTGTCGTCCCCCGGCCGCGACCCGCAGCGGGAGCGCCGAGCCGGTCCCGCGTCCCCCACGACGCAGGGAGCCGGCGCCCCCGCCACGGCCCCGGAACGGCGCACCGTGCCGGGACATGCAGCACGCAAGTGCGCTGCCGTAAGGTGATTCGACGCCAAGAGCAGCGGGGATGGCTCCGCACATGGACAAGACGAGACCTTCGGTGGAGGACGTGGACGAGCCCCGCCTGACGGTCTCCGGAGCAGCCCGCCGTCTCGGCATCGCACCGGCGACGCTGCGTACCTGGGACCGCAGGTACGGCATCGGGCCCACCGGCCACGCCCACGGCCGCCACCGTCGCTACTCCTCCGACGACATGGCCCGCCTGGAGCTCATGCAGCGCGCGCTCATGCAGGGCGCCGCCCCCGCGGAGGCGGCCCGCTACGCCCGCAGCGCCGGCCGGCCGTCGGCCGCACCGGCCGTGGTCGCCGAAGACACCCCGCTGGTGGCCGAGGAGGCAGTCCCACCCTCGGAGGCGTCCGTCGCCGTCGGCTCCGCGTCACCACCGGTGCCGCGCAGCCGGGGCGGCGGGGGCGCCACGCTGCGGATGCCGGGAGCCGGCCCCCGGGCCCGCGGGCTCGGCCGTGCCGCGCTGGCGATGGACGCGGTCGCGATGCACACCCTGGTCGAGGAGTCGATCGCCGCCGACGGTGTGGCCGCCACCTGGGACGACGTGGCACGCCCGGTCCTGGTCGCGGTCGGGGAGCGGTGGGCGACCACCGGCCGCGGGGTGGAGATCGAGCACCTGCTCAGCCAGTGCCTCATCGCGGTCTTCGCCTCGCGGGCGTCCGCCACGGCGGCGCAGCCCGCCCGTCCGGTACTGCTCGCGGCGATGCCGTCGGACCTGCACGTCGTCCCGCTCGCCGTGCTCGGCGCGCTGCTCGCCGATCGGGGGATCGGCTGCCGGTCGCTGGGAGCCGCCCTCCCCGCCGACGCCCTCGCCGCGGCCGTCCGCCGGACAGCGCCCGCCGCCGTCGTGCTCTGGTCCCAGATCTCCTCGACCGCGGACGTCTCGGTCGTCGCCGGACTGCCGGTCACCCGGCCGCGCTACCGGGCATTCGTGGCGGGCCCCGGCTGGAACGGCGCCACCCTGCCGCCGGGCGTGGAGGCACTCGGCTCGCTCGTCGAGGCGGGCGAGCGGATCGCTGCGGTCGTGCTGCGTTGAGTGGCTGTTCGCATCCGTGGAGCGCACGTCGCCCTGCGCTGCCGACGAGGTAGTCCAACGAGTGGTCGGCAGCATTCGTACGGGTCGTCCGGGTGAAGATCGCCTAGCGGTTGGTTCACCGCGTCGGGCGACCTCGTCCGGAGCAGCCGCCCCAGATGCAAGCGCCTGATGGGGGAGTCCCTGCACGGCCCCGTGTGGCAGTCGGTAGTCTGGCTACTCCATTCGAAGTGCAGTCACCCACATGACAGGCGCCATTCGGCGCTTCGCTCTTCGAACGGGGGCACAAAACCACCCTGATCGTGTCAAGGTGAGGCGGTCACTCGCCGATACGGAGGGGTGACACATCACCCGGCTGCAGGAAGCTGCAGGAAGGAATCGTCGTGACGACGGTACTGATCTGCGACGATCGTCGCAGCGTCCGCGAAGGCCTGACGCGCGTGATGTCGGCGGTCCCGGGAGTGCACCGGATCGACTGCGTTGCGCACGGGGACGAGTTGCTGGCCCGGTACTCCCGGCAGCCGGTCGACGTCGTCCTGGTCGGCACGCAACGTGCCGTGCCGACCGGGGTGGAGGCGACACGTCGCCTCGTCGCCGCTCATCCACAGGCGAACGTCATCGTGTTCGGCGCCCCGGACGATGCGGGGAGCATCGCCGCCGCCATCGCCGGCGGTGCGCGGGGCTACCTGCGCTGGGACGCCTCGCGCCCCGAGCTGGTCGCCGCCCTGGCGCACACACTGGCCAGCACCGCGGTGCCGACACCCCGCACGCCCGCCGATCCCGGCGTGCAGCTCACCGAGCGCGAGCTGCAGGTGCTGCGCGGGATGAGCCAGGGCAAGAGCAACGGCCAGATCGGCCGCGAGCTCTACCTGTCGGAGGACACGGTCAAGACCCACGCTCGCCGGCTCTTCCGGAAGCTGGGCGTGCGTGACCGTGCGCAGGCGGTGGCGCACGGGTTCCGTCGCGGCCTGGTCTCGTAGGTCGCTCCACACCCCCGCGCGCCCCGGGCCGGTACATCGGCCCGGGGCGCTGCCGTGTCCGGGCCGTTACCTGCAGGTCGTGCAGGTGGGCGCCCGCAAGCGGTGTCGGAGGCCGTCCCGATCGTGAGCCTCGTCCGGCCCGCCGGTGGCGCCCCGCTACGGTTGAGGAGCCCCGGAACGCAGAAATGTCACTCTGCGTGATCGGACTCACGATCGGACGACAACGAGAATGCCTGGTAACGCTCCCACAACAGTGCGCGATGAGTGACACGACAGACGTTCCCGACGACCTGGTCGCAGCCGCCATGGCAGGCGACCGGGAGGCTGTGGGGCGTGTGCTGACCATCATCCGGCCACTGGTCGTGCGCTATTGCCGCGCCCGTCTCGGTGCACCGGACCGGTCGTCCGCCTCGGCGGACGACGTCGCGCAGGAGGTGTGCTTGGCCGTGTTGACGGCCCTGCCCGGGTACCGCGTCCAGGGGAAACCATTCCTGGCGTTCGTCTACGGGATCGCGGCACACAAGGTGATCGACGCACACCGTGCGTCGTCTCGTAACCGCTCGGAGCCGGTCGCCGACATCCCCGACTCGATGGAGGTCGCGGACGGCCCCGAGCAGCGGGCGCTGCGCGTCGAGTTGTCGGGCGAGATGGGCCGGCTGCTCGACCAGTTGCCCGACAAGCAACGTGAGATTCTCGTCCTACGCGTGGTGGTCGGCCTGTCGGCCGAGGAAACAGCGGAGGCGGTGGGCTCGACACCCGGTGCGGTGCGTGTGGCACAGCACCGGGCACTGGCCCGCCTCCGCAAGAGCATGCCTGAGGGGAGTGACCTGCATGCCTGACGACCGGAACGGCGTCCCCCCGGGACCTCCGAGTCCCTTCGGTCGGGCGCGCGGAACGAACGGCGTCCACCGCGACGAGCACGCCGACCTTCCCACCCGATCTCTGTCGGTCGACGTCGTCGACGGGCCGACCGACCTCGTCGCCGTCCAGGCGGACGACGAGTTGGTGAACGCGCTCGGCTCGGGCGCGGGCGTCGCGTTCGGTGACCGCGCTCCGGGCTCCGACCCGGACCTGCGTCGGAACCGCGACGAGCACCTCGTCGCGATGCTGGCCGCCTGGCGGGCCGAGATCGAGGCCGAGCCGATTCCCGAGCTGATCGACCTCGACACCGCCGTGGCGGCCGTGGTCGCCGGGATGAAGGCCGACGAACTGGGAACGCGGCGCAAGCGCGCCGGCCGGCTGCGCCACCTGGCTCCGCTCGTCGCGGCCGCGGCCATCATCGTGGCGGCGGTCAGCGGCGTCGGGCTGGGATCGAAGGACGCCATGCCCGGCGACACCCTGTGGGCGGTCCAGAAGGTCGTCAACCCCGAGCGGGCCGAGTCCGTCGAGACCAAGCTCGTCGTCGAGAGCCGGCTGGACAAGGTGCGGACGGCGCTGTCCACCGGCGACACCGACACCGCAGCCCGTGAGCTGCAGGCGATCAGCACCGAGATCCCGGCGGTGCGCGGCGAGGAGGGACAGCCCGGCCTCGCCCAGGAGCAGGAGTACCTGGCTCTGAAGCTGGCCGAGACGCCCCCGGGGAAGCCCGCGGACCTGTCCACGCCGCCGAAGAGCAAGCCGACCGCGCGCTCGACGACGTCGCCCGCCGCGCCGCCGCCGCCGCCCGCGTCGTCGTCGGCGTCCACGTCGGCCTCGTCCTCCGAGTCGGCGGCGCCGGGTGATCCGTCGGTGTCGAAGCCGGTCGACGTCGATCCGCGCCGCAGGCAGAGCGAGGCTCTCGTTCCGCAGCAGGGGCCCGGACCGGTCAAGGAAGGGCCGGCCACCTCGCCGGGGTCCGCGACCGCGCCGGACGTGACGAAGGCTCCGGGTGAGCCCAAGCCGGCCCCCGAGCAGAGCGAGGGCTCCGCGGACACGTCCACGGCACCCGCGTCGTCCGGCGACCAGCCGGGGCCCCGGGGTGGTGCGAGCGGCCCGACCTCGGGCAGTGCGCAGGCCGAGACCACCACCACGGGCGCCACCACGGGCACCACGACGGCGACCGGTACGACGGCGTCGGGTTCGGCGGGAACCAGCATCGACGCGACCGCGACGGCGAAGACGAAAACCATCTGACCGCAGACGACCACGGCCCCCTCCCGTTCGGGAGGGGGCCGTTCGGCGTCGAGGTGGGTCTCAGCCGTCGGAGAGCACCGCGTCGGCGTAGCCGCGGCAGTACTCCCAGCTGACGTACTCGGCGGGGTCGGGGTCGAACGCCGGCTCGTGCGGGCGCATGTGGCCCTCCTCGAGCAGCTGCTGCAGGCTGGCCCGCAGCAGGCTCCACTCGTGGAAGTGCTGCTCCCCGCAGTCGGCGCAGTCGACGACGATGCCGCGCACGCCGCGCGACTCGAGCAGCGCCTGGTACACGGCCAGGTCGGCCAGGTCGGCCACGACCTCGTCGCGCTCGGCCTCGCTCATCTCCTCGGGCTCCTCGGGAGCGGAGGCGTCGAGAGACAGCGCCGGGTCGTGCGGGTCGCCGGCGAAGGGATCTGGCGGCAGTGCGTCCGATGACACAACACGGAGGGTACCCGCCTCCGCCGACCGGACACCCGCGCGTGGGGCGTCGCCCGACGGCCGCGCTCGCCGGAGAGGCGGGCTGGATACGATGGGACGGACGGGATCGTCCCCGGTCCCGGTCCAGATCGACTTCTCGGTGTCTTCGGCGCCGGTGAGGGGCTGCCAGGATGACCAGCGAGATCGTCACCGGGCTGCCGCCCAAGTTCGCGATGCTCGGCCTGACGTTCGACGACGTCCTGCTGCTGCCCGCGGAGTCGGACGTCGTTCCCGGCCAGGCCGACACGAGTACGCAGATCAGCAGGCGGGTCCGGCTGAAGGTGCCGCTGGTGTCGTCCCCGATGGACACCGTCACCGAGTCCCGGATGGCCATCGCGATGGCGCGGGCGGGCGGGCTCGGCGTGCTGCACCGCAACCTCGCGCCGGACGAGCAGGCGTCCCAGGTCGAGGTGGTGAAGCGCTCGGAGGCCGGCATGGTCACCGACCCGGTCACCTGTTCACCGGACGACACCCTCGCCGATGTCGACGCCCTCTGTTCGCGGTTCCGCATCTCCGGGCTGCCGGTCACCGACGCCGAGGGCCGCCTCGTCGGGATCATCACGAACCGCGACATGCGCTTCGAGATGGACCACAGCCGTCCCGTGCGGGAGGTCATGACCGACGCCCCGCTGATCACCGCCAAGATCGGTGTGTCCGCGGAGGCCGCGCTGGGCCTGCTGCGGCGCAACAAGCTGGAGAAGCTGCCGATCGTGGACGGCGCGGGCATCCTGCGCGGGCTGATCACCATCAAGGACTTCAACAAGACCGAGAAGTACCCGCTGGCGACGAAGGACCCCGATGGCCGCCTGGTGGTCGCCGCCGCGGTCGGTGTCGGCGAGGAGGCGTTCGCCCGCGGCATGACGTTGGTCGAGGCCGGCGTCGACGTGCTCATGGTCGACACCGCGCACGGCCACTCCCGGCGCGTGCTGGAGATGGTGGCCAAGCTGCGGGCCGAGGTGGGCGACTCGGTGGACGTCGTCGGCGGCAACGTCGCCACCCGCGCCGGCGCCCAGGCGCTGGTCGAGGCGGGCGCGGACGCGGTCAAGGTCGGCGTCGGGCCGGGCTCGATCTGCACCACCCGCGTGGTGGCCGGTGTCGGGGCGCCGCAGATCACGGCGATCTACGAGGCGTCGCTGGCCTGCCGGGCCGCCGGCATTCCGGTGATCGGCGACGGCGGGATCCAGTACTCGGGCGACATCGCCAAGGCCATCGCCGCCGGTGCGAGCACCGTCATGCTCGGCAGTCTGCTCGCGGGCACGGCCGAGTCACCCGGTCAGCTGATCTTCGTCGGGGGCAAGCAGTTCAAGACCTACCGGGGCATGGGGTCGCTGGCGGCGATGCAGTCGCGCGGCGACGCGAAGTCGTACTCCAAGGACCGCTACGCCCAGGACGACGTGCTGAGCGAGGACAAGCTCGTGCCCGAGGGCATCGAGGGCCGGATCCCGTTCCGCGGGCCGCTGGCCCAGGTCGTGCACCAGCTCGTCGGTGGCCTGCGGTCGGGCATGGGGTACGCGGGTGCGGCGACGATCGAGCGGCTGCAGGAGGCGCAGCTCGTGCGGATCACCGCGGCGGGGCTCAAGGAGAGCCACCCGCACGACATCACGATGACGGCGGAGGCCCCGAACTACGCCGGTCGCTGACCCAAGCCCTACGCTCGTCTCCCGTGCGTGACCTCGTGGAGATCGGGATGGGTCGGACGGCCCGCCGCAGTTACGACCTGTCGCAGATCGAGATCGTGCCCTCGCGGCGCACGCGCAGCTCCAAGGAGGTCTCCACCACCTGGCAGCTCGACGCGTACCGCTTCGACATCCCGCTGGTGACCCACCCGACGGACGCCGTGGTCTCGCCGTCGAACGCCGTGCGGATCGGCAAGCTGGGTGGCCTCGGAGTGCTCAACGCCGAGGGGCTGTGGGCGCGGCACGCCGACGCGGAGGGCGCGCTGGCCCGGATCGTCGAGGCGGCCGCGTCGGACGACCCGGACGCCGCGGTGCGCATGCTGCAGGAGCTGCACGCGGCACCGATCCGCGAAGACCTGCTCACCGAGGCCCTGCGCACCGTCCGCGAGGCCGGCGTGACGGTCGCCGCGCGGGTGAGCCCGCAGCGCGCACGGGAGCTCACCCCGGTGCTCCTGGCCGCGGGCGTCGAGATCCTGGTCGTCCAGGGCACGATCATCTCGGCCGAGCACGTGTCCCGGGGCGAGCCGCTCAACCTCAAGGACTTCATCGCCTCCCTGGAGATCCCGGTCGTCGCGGGGGGTGTCGGCGACTACCGCACCGCGATGCACCTCATGCGCACGGGCGCGGCCGGGGTGATCGTCGGCTACGGGCAGTCGTCGGCGACGACGACGGACGCGGTACTCGGCATCGGTGTCCCGATGGCCACCGCGATCGTCGACGCGGCCGCCGCCCGGCGCGACTACCTCGACGAGACCGGCGGCCGCTACGTGCACGTGATCGCGGACGGCGGGATGGACCACTCCGGGGACGTGGCCAAGGCGATCGCCTGCGGCGCCGACGCCGTCATGCTGGGTGAGCAGCTCACCGAGGCCGCCGACGCTCCGGGCCGGGGCCTGTACTGGACCTCCGCCGCGGCGCACCCGTCGCTTCCCCGGTCGGAGGTGACGGGTTTCGGCGGCCCGGGAGCCCGTGACCTGGAGACCGTGCTGTTCGGCCCGTCGAGCACCCCGAACGGCACCGTCGACCTGTTCGGCGCCCTGCGCCGGGCGATGGCGAAGACGGGCTACTCGGACCTCAAGGAGTTCCAGCGGGTGGGGCTCACCATCCGGCTGTGACGCCCGGCCCGTCCGGGCCCGTCCGAGCGGAAAGACACACCTGCCCTTCTCCACTTCACAGGTGGTTGCGGGACGTTCGTCGCATACTGGACCTGGCGCACCAGGGCCACGCACGACCGAACAGGCAGGACGGACATGGACGACGCAGCGCGGCGGCACGGTCCGCGCGACTCTGCATCAGGGCGCAGGCGGTCCCCGGCGCCCCACACCGCCACGCTCACCCCGCCCGCGGGGCTGCCGACGGTGGGCGATGACGCGCGACCTGTCGTACCGCCCCCGCGGCAGGCGGCTCCGCCCGAGCCGGCGGTCGGCCTCTGCGTCTGCCTGCACCCGAAGGCCGCGCACGAGCACTGGCGCCGTGGCACCGACTGCGGGATCTGCGGGTCCGGCACATGTCGCGCGTACCGCCGCCGCGGTGGCGCCCTGCGCCGGTTCCTGCGCCGCGTCGGCCTCGCCCGCTGACGCTCGTCACGGGCCCGCGTGGCCACGCTCTCCGTACAGTGGATGGGACACCCTCGGGGGGCGCTTCAACTTCCGCGGCGACGCGGAAGACCCGCAGCCGGCGACGTGATCTGCTACACCGACGACCTCGACGAGCCGCTCAAGAACGCCGTGCGCGACCTGGAGGCCAACGACGTCGGCGACTCGCACGTGGACTGCATCGGAGGGCCCGGACGACGAAGGCGGTTCGGGCGAGGGTGTCAGCCGCGGCTGGTTGTTCGACGGGAACTACTGCGACCCGCACGCGGAGGCCCAGTCGGTGGCGCTGGAGGACATCCAGGACGTGACGATCTCGAACAACGAGATGGTCGGGCAGGGCAACAAGGCGTTCGCCCTGGGGAAGGGCTCCACGAGCGTCGTGGTGCGCGACAACCGGATCGGACCGGGGTACGGGCGCGAGGTGGGCTTCGACCACCCGTCGGCCCGCGAGGGATACCAGGGTCCGCCCGCACGGTAGGCATGCGGGTAACGTCGGTCGTCGACGGGGGAATTCTCAAGTGTCGGTGGTGGCGCCGACGTGCGCAAGGGGGAGAAGAATGGCCTGGCCGTGGCGACGGGAGCGACCCGGGGTGGAGCGGATCGACCGTCTGATCGTCCAGCAGTACGACGCCCAGCGCACGTTGACGATCGGGGGCATCGACACCTGCTTGCGCGGCGTCCTGGAGTACTCCCCGCCCGACGTCAGGATCGGCGTCGTGGGGGTCCTCGACGACGCCTCGGGCGGCGGCGTGCTGGGCCGGTGGCAGAAGGTCCGCAAGGGCGAGCGCGACATCTGGTTCCTCCCGGTCGCGCGCATCGACACCACCCGCCCCAAGGGCGTCGTGCCCTTCTCGGTCCGGCTCATCGCCGGTCTGCTGCGGTACCGGGCGCGGATCCCGCGGGCGGAGTCGCTGCAGGCGCACCGGGTGGACGTCGGGCTGGCGACCCGCCTGCTGTTCCGCGGCCCCCTCGTCTACTGCATCCACACCCAGGAGCGTGGCCTGCTCGGGCCCACGTCCGACTCCTTCTGGCGCAAGTTCGGCGACCTGCACGAGCGGCTGGACCGCTGGATCGTGCGGCGCGCCGACCGGGTGATCGTGTTCAACCCGGCGTACGCCGAGAAGGTGCGGCGGTGGAACCCGCGCACGGCCGCCGCGCCCACGTGGTTCGACCCGGCGATCACCGTCCCCGCGCCCGACCCGCACCCGCCCGCACTGGTCTGGGTGGGCCGGCTGGAGACCCCGAAGAACCCCGAGCTCGCCATCCGGACGTTCGCCGCGCTCGCGAAGAGCGATCCCGAGGAGCCGTGGACGTTCGAGGTGATCGGCTCGGGCACCCTGCGGCCGGAGCTGGAGGCGCTGATCGCCACCCTCCCGCCGGACGTCGCGAGCCGGATCACGTTGCGCGGCAGGCTCGCCGCGGCGGACGTCGCCGAGGCACGCAGCCGGTCCGGTGTGTTCCTGATGACCTCCCACGCCGGCTACGAGGGCTTCCCCCGCGTGCTGGTCGAGGCCATGGCCGCAGGCCTGCCCGCGGTGGTGACCGAGGGCGCCGACACCGGCGGCCTGGTCCAGCAGGGTGTCTCGGGCTTCACGTGCGGCCGCGACCCGCAGGAGCTCGCCGACGCCGTCCGCGCCGCCCGCGGCCTGGACCGGGCGAAGGTGACCGAGGCCGTCGCGGCCCTGAGCGCACCGCGGGTGGTGCGCGAGAACTTCTTCCCGGACTCGGCGGATGTGCCCGCCGTCGCCGGATCCGACAGCGTTCAGGAGACATCGTGAAGGCACTGGTGACCGGCGTCGCCGGGTTCATCGGCAGCAACATCGCCCGGCGACTGCTCGCCGACGGCCACGACGTGGTCGGCGTGGATGCGCTGACCGACTACTACGACCCGCAGATCAAGCGGTCGAACCTGCAGCGCGCCGACAACCCCCGGTTCCGGTTCGTCGAGGGTGATCTCAACACCCTCGACCTCGCGTCGCTCCTGGCCGACACCGAGGTCGTCTTCCACGAGGCGGGCCAGCCCGGCGTGCGCTCGTCGTGGGGCCGCGACTTCGGCCGCTACGCGTCGGACAACATCTGCGCGACCCAGCGCCTGCTCGAGGAGGCACGGCAGTCCGGGAGCCTCCGCCGGTTCGTCTACGCCTCCTCGTCGTCGGTCTACGGCAACGCGGAGCGGTACCCGACCGAGGAGACGGACCGGCCGCAGCCCGTCAGCCCGTACGGGGTCACCAAGCTGGCCGCCGAGCACCTCTGCAGCCTCTACGCGCACAACTACGGGCTCCCGACGGTGTCGCTGCGCTACTTCACCGTCTACGGCCCGGGTCAGCGACCGGACATGGCCTTCACCCGCTTCTGCCGTTGGGTCCACGCGGGCTCTCCGATCCAGCTGTACGGCACCGGCGAGCAGATCCGCGACTTCACCTACGTCGACGACGTGGTGGAGGCGAACCTGCGGGTCGGCGACGCCGACACGGGGCAGGTCCCCGCCGGAGCCGTGTACAACGTGGCGGGCGGCTCGTCGGTCAGCATGAACGAGGTGTTGGAACTGCTCGGGACGATCTCCGGCAAGGAGGTCCGGGTGGAGCGCTCCGCACCGGTGCCGGGCGACGTGCTCCGTACCGGTGGCACCACCGACGCGATCCGGCGGGCGACGGGCTGGGACCCGAAGGTCGGGCTGCGGGAGGGACTCGAGGAGCAGTACCGGTGGGCCACCAGCGTCCTCGCCTAGGGCCCTCAGGGGCCCGGCACGCCGTGCGCCGGTGAGGAAGGACCTCGCCAGCGCCGTGGCGGCGATCGTCGGATCGCTGCCCGGGTTCACCCTCCCGTTCGTCGCCGCTCTGGTGCTCAGTCCGAGTGCCTCGGATCTCCTGCTGCTGGCGGTGTCGATCGCCGTCACCCGGTCGGTGATCGTCAGCTCGGCGGCCGAGCTCACCACCGTGGCCGAGTACGGCAGGATGCTGGGCCGTCGGGTGGAACCGACCGCCGCCGCGCTCCGGGCGTTCCGCTGGCGCGTGCTGCGCTTCGCCCTGCTGCTGACCGTCGTGGTCAC
The DNA here is from genome assembly GCF_031845345.1 of Pseudonocardia charpentierae. Classification (NCBI taxonomy): domain Bacteria; kingdom Bacillati; phylum Actinomycetota; class Actinomycetes; order Pseudonocardiales; family Pseudonocardiaceae; genus Pseudonocardia; species Pseudonocardia charpentierae. The sequence continues at coordinate 207,666 of NZ_JAVREJ010000002.1, forward strand.
TCCGGTGCTGGCCTTCGCCTACTCGGCCCGGTCCGCGGACCGGGGGGAGTTCGTCGCGCTCGTCTGCGCGGTCGCCGCGACGCCGGTGCTCGCCGCGCTGGCCAGCATCCTGTCCGGCGAGTGCGTGGCCCGCGGCGCTCCTGCGGTGCCCATCGCGGTGCAGGCCATGCGGTCACTGGTGCCCGCGCTGCTGCTGCTCGCCTGGCCCGGCGCGCCGCTCTGGCTGCTCGCGGTCGCCCTGCCCGTGGGGGAGGCGGCCCGCGGGGCGGTCCTGCTGGTGTCGTGCCGTCGGGCGCGCCGTGCGCAGGCCGGCGACGAGCCCACCGACGTCCTCGCCCCGCACGGCCTCCTCGCCCAGGCCGCGTCGCAGGGGGTGACGCAGCTCGGACCCGCCGTGGACCGGGTGTACCTGTCGTCGTCGGGAGCCGGCTACATCTCCAGCTACGAGATGTCGGACCGGCTGTTCTACGCCGCGACCCAGTTCTTCACGATGACGTTCCTGTACCGGCGCGTGGCGATCTGGGCGCGGCTGCCCACGATGGAGCCCGACGAGGCGCGGCACCTCCTGCGCCGCGACGGCCGCCTCCTCGGCGTGGTGGTCACCGTGCTCACGGTGGCCGGCATGCTGGGGTGCCTGGTCGCGCTGGTGTCGGGCCTGCTCCCGCAGGACTGGACCCAGGGCTTCTGGTGGGCCGCCGTCGTGATGGTCTCCGTGCCCGCCCATGCGTTCAACGTCGTGGGCACGCGGCTGCTCGTCGTGGCCCGCAAGCAGCACTACATGGTCGGGATCGCGATCACTACCGCCGTGCTCAACGCGGTGCTCGACACCGGTCTCTACTTCTGGCTGGGGCCGATCGGGATCGTCGTGGCGACCGTGGGCGTCCGGTGGGTCATGGCGGGGGTGTACCTGGTCCTGCTGCGCAAGGTCGTCCCGCAGACCATCGGGCAGGAGCTGGCGGTGCCGTCCGGCGGAGCGCCGTCCGACAGCGTGCCGTCAGACAGGGCTCAGCCCGGCGAGGGACGGCACCGTCGCGCCTGACGGGGAGCGCGACTCGCCGTCCCGCGACCCGGTTCCGCGGTCTGATCACCCGCCCGGGTAATGTCCCGAACCGGTCCGGATACGGGCCGAATCGGTTGGGGTCGACTTCTGGGCGGAAGGTGGGTCCGGGGCCGACGGCCAGCGCAGGTCGAGTCGCGAAGAATGTCCGACTCGACTTCTTCGGGCCCTTGTCAGCCCTGCCATTCCGGTCCGGAACGGGAGCAGACGCGTGAAAGACGAATGCGCCGAGAAAAGCACCACGGCATCGACGACAATGGCGACATCGACGACGTCGATGACATTGTCGGGGCAGGCCCGATGAGTGCGAGCGACGATCGGGCGATGGCCGTGGTACTGGGTGCCCGCGTCATCGAGGTCGTGCGATCACTGGCGATGGAAGGCATCCCGGTCGGGCTCGTCACCCCCACCGGCGACCCGGCCCGCTGGTCCCGCTGCGTCCGCAACGTCATGACGTGGGACTGGATGATGCCGTCCTACCGGCACGACGAGGCCCTGGCCGACCGTCTCGTGGCGTTCGCCCGGCAGCAGGCCGTGCCGCCGGTGCTGATGTACTGCTCGGACCAGTCGATGGTCTTCGTCTCCCAGCACCGCGAGCGGCTCGCCGAGGGGTTCCGCTTCATCGTGCCGGATCCCGAGCTCGTCGCGGCGATGGAGGACAAGGCGCAGTTCGCGGCCCTCGCCGCCGAGCACTCGCTCCCGGTGCCGCCGACGGTCGTCCTCGACCGGTCGCTGCTGGAGCCGCCCGGTGAGCTGCTCGACATGGGCATGCCGATCATCATCAAGCCCACGGCGCGTGACCACACGTGGGTGGAGGCCGTGGGCAGCTCCACGAAGGCGCTACGCATCGAGTCCAAGGAGGAGCTGCTCGAGTTCTGGCCGCGGCTGAGCGGGCTGAGCAAGCCCGCCGTCGCGCAGCAGAGCATCCCCGGGCCCGAGACCGCCGTGGTCAGCTACCACGTCTACGTCGACGACAAGGGCGAGGTCGCGGGCGAGTTCACCGGCCGCAAGATCCGGACGATCCCGGCCGAGTACGGGCACACCAGCTCGTTGACGATCACGGACGACCCGGAGGTCGCACGGCTGGGCCGCGAGGTCTGCCGGGCGCTGGACCTGCGCGGCGTGGCCAAGCTCGACTTCAAGTACGCACCGGACGGGCGCCTGCACCTGTTCGAGATCAACGCCCGGCTCACCCTCTGGGCCCACCCGGGTGCGCGGGCCGGGGTCAACCTGCCGGCGCTCGTGTACGCCGACCTGGTCGGCACGCCGCGGCCGCAGCCCTGCCGGGTCCGCGCCTGCCTCGACTGGGCACATCCCAAGGACGCGCTCGCCGCGCGCGCACACGGCGTCTCCATGCGCGAGTGGCTGGGCTGGCTGTCGCGCCCGGGCACCGTCAAGGGCGTCTGGCGCTGGAACGACCCGGGGCCGTTGCTGGGCATGCTCGCGGTCCGGGTCAAGAGCAGGGTCTCGGGCTCGTCGGCCGAGGTCCCCGACTGACCCATGCGCATCGGCCTGCTGAGCGACGTCCACGCGAACCTCTTCGCGCTGCGGTCGGCGATCAGCCGCCTCCGTACGGAGGGGGTCGACGCCTGGGTCTGCGCGGGTGACCTGGTCGGTTACGGTCCGCACCCCAACGAGTGCGTCGAGACGATCGCGGAGCTCGGAGCGACCTGCGTGGTCGGAAACCACGAGCTGATGATGCTCGACGAACTGCCCGACACCCGGGCCGGCCGGCTGGCCCGGCGCAGCATCGTGTGGACGCGCGAGGTCGTGCGGTCCGACGTCCGCTCCTACCTGGCCGCCCTGCCGCGCACCGCCGATCCCGCCGGCATGTTCGTGGCGCACGGTTCGCCGGACGACCCCGAGGAGTACGTCCGCACGGACGAGCGCGCCGCGGAGCTGCTCGGGTCGGTCCCGGCCGAGCGACTGCTCGTGTTGGGGCACACCCATCGGCCGTGGTTGTACGCAACGGCCGGCGGCACCCTGTATCCCGACGGCGCCCCGGGAGCTCCGGGTACGGCTGCGCTCCCGCTCGCGGCGGATGCGCGGTACCTGGTCAACCCGGGGGCGGTCGGCCAGTCGCGCCAGCGGGAGGCGGTTCCGAAGGCCCGGTTCGCCCTGGTCGACCTCGACCGTCCGCAGGTGCGTTTCTTCGCCGAGCCCTACGACGTCGAGGCGACCCGGGCCGCGCTGCGGACCCGACGGCTTCCCCGCGACGCGGTCCACATCCGGCCCGGCCGGATGGCCACGACGACGCGCCGCGCACGTCGCCTGCTGGATCTGGCGACCGCACGCCTGCACCGCTGACGGATCCGCCGGCGGACGACGTCCGCCGACGGAACACCTGAGCGCGTCAGCCCCGGCGCGTCGGAGAAGGACGCTCGACCCCGTTGCCGGACAGCATCTCGGTCGGCTGGTCGGTCGACGCCGTCGACTTCGACGACCCGTTGGATCCGTTCGACCCGCTCGAACCGTTGTGGCTCTCCGCGCCGTCCGCGGCGTCGCCGTTGGCCTGAGCCGTCTGCTGCGGGCGCTGTGCTGCGGCGGCGACCGTCGCAGCCGACACGGGAGCCGTGGGCGGCGCCGGGACCGACTGCATCGGCGGCTGTGGCTGGGGCCCCTGAACCGGCTGCTGGACCGGAGGTGCGGGCGGAGGCCGTCGCGCGACCGAGGCCGCGTCCGGCTCCGGGTAGGACCCGGACCGGTCGCGCTGGATCATGCGCGTGCCCGGTGTACCCGCCAGCACCACGCCCAGCAGCGGCGCACCCACTGCTTCGAGACCGCCCACGGCGTCGGCCACCTGCTCCTCGGCCGTGCGGTCGTACCGCACCACCAGGACCGTGCCGTCGGCGCGCGCGGCCACGGCCGCCGCGTCGGTGACGGGCAGCAGCGCCGGGGTGTCCAGGATCACGAAGTCGTACCTGTGGCGGACCTCGTCGAGCAGCGCTCCCATGGCCCGGGAGGCCACGAGCTCGCTCGGGTTGGCCGGGATCGGGCCTGCGGGCAGGACGTCCACTCCGCCGTCCACCCAGCGCACCGTCGCCCGCGCTGCCGCGATGCGGCCCACCAGCACGTTCGCCACGCCGGCTCCGGGGTCCACCTGGAGGTAGTGGTGCACGTCCGGGCGGCGCAGGTTGAGGTCGATGATCAAGACCCGGGCACCGGCGTCGGCAAGGGCGAGCGCGAGGTTGCAGGCCGTGGTCGTCTTCCCCTCGCCCACGGTCGCACTGGTGACGACGACGACCCGGCTCGGGCGGCCGCCGTGCGGGAACTGCAGGTTCGTGCGCAGCTTGCGCATCGCCTCGACCCGCGCCGATCCGGGAGGTGCCCCGAGCGTCAGCGGGTACATGCGGGCGTTGCGCTCCGTCGGGATCTCCGCGAGAAGCGGGGCGCCCGTGAGCTCACGCAGGCGCTCGACCGAGTGGATCCTGGTGTCGCGCGCGTTGCGCAGGAAGGCCGCGGCGAGCCCGACCAGCAGGCCGAGCGCCGTGCCGAGCGCGATGTTGAACGGGATGTTCGGCGAGATCGGCTGGTTCACGGCGGTGGCCGGGCGGATGATCTGCACGCCGATCTTGGTGGGCTGCGCCGCCGGTTGGCCGGCCGCGGCGGCCGGGGGCTGCGGCCCGAACGGCTGCTCGAGACTCGACACGAGGCCGACGAACTCGTCGGCGAGGGCGTTCGCGATGTCCGCGGCACGCTGCGGCGAGGTGTCGGTCACGGCTGCCGACAGCACGACGGTCTCCGGCTGCACCGTCACCGTGATCCGCTGGGCCAGCTGGGCGGATGTCACGCCGAGCTGCAGCTTGTCGATGACGGGCTGCGTGATCCGTTCGTCCTGCAGCAGCGGCGCGTAGGAGACCACGCGCTCCTTGGCGATCTGACTGGCCTGGTAGGCCGCGTCCGAGCTGTCCGCGCGACCCTGCAGCGACACATAGAGTGTCACGTCCGAGGAGTACTCGCGGGGGGTCAGATAGCTCGCCACGCCTGCCCCGAGCAGACCCAGGAGCACGCACAGCGCAACGATGCGCCAGCGCCTGCGTACGACACGCAGGGCTTCGTTCACACTCACACCCGGGCCCGCCTCTCCTCGTGTCGCGGAGCACGCTCCGCGACACCAGTGTATGCGTGTTCGGGGAAGCGGGTCGGGCGCCGTGAGGTGACGCGGTCCGAGCCGGCGTCGAGGAGCGGCGTCCGGCACCGCATGCCGAGGTCGGAGGCGGTGTTGGTGAGCAGGTAGCGTCGGTGTCAGTATCGAATGAGGCATCGAATCAGGCGGCGTCGGGTCTCGGCAAGTGTCGACCGGATCGGGGGACAGCGTGAGGGTGGGGGAATGCAGCCGATGACGGCCGCTCCGACCGCACGGAGGGCGCCCGCCGACGCCGGCTCGCCGCCGGAGCCGGTGCGGTCGCGGCCCCGGACCTCGCGGTCCGGTTCGCAGCTGGGCTGGCCCTGGCCCGCCGCGGCGATCGTGCTCGGCGTGCTCGGGGCCCTCTGGCCGATTCCCACGCTCATCCTGCTGGTCGCCGTGGCGGCGATCGTCCTCGCCATCGTCGCACCGCGCGCGACGGCCGGCATCACCGCGCTGGTGGTGCTGTTCGTCCGGCCCATCGAGCATCTGGTGCCCGTCCCGCAGGTCGGCTACCTCGACGAGGCGCTGGTGGTGCTGTGCCTGATCACGATGCCCCTGCGGCGCGTGGTCGCCCGGCAGTCGCTGCGCACGTTCCCCGGGCAGTGGTGGTTCGCGGGCTTCATCGTGTGCGGGCTGCTCAGCGCCCTGCTCCTGCACGTCCCCGTCGCCATCTTCCTCACCGGGGCCTTCGTGATCTCGAAGGGACTGCTGTTCGGGTGGGCGGTCGCGCAGATCGACTGGGCCGAGGAGCACCTCGTCCGCGCGGCGCGGATCGGCGGCGTCCTGATCGTGATCAGCCTCGCCGCCGCGGTGGTGAACCTCATGATGCCGACCGCGTGGAACGCGATCCTCTCCAGCGACACCAACGCGACCGAGGCGCGCTCCTTCCTCCCGTCCCTGATCGGGCCGTTCACCCATCCGATCGACTTCGGTCAGTTCATGGCGCTGTCGTTCATCGCCCTGACCACGTGGCGCGCGGCCGTGCGGAAGACGCCGTTCACCCTCGTGCTGCTCTGGGGGACGGCTCTCGGAGTGCTCGGCAGCGCCCGCCGGACCGCGGCCGGCGGCATCGTGGCGGCCTGGCTGTGGGTTCAGGCGAAGTTGCAGTCGACGGCGGTGCTGATGGCGCTGCTGGCCTGCGTGCCGGTCGCGGCCGTCGTGCTCGCGGCGCCGCTGGGCCAGGTGGTCACGACCACGTACAACGACTACCTCGGCAACGGCAACCCCGAGGCCCGGACGGTCCTGACCCGCGACTCGTTCGCCGTCGCCGCCGCCCACTTCCCCGGCGGCGCGGGCTTCGGCCGGTTCGGCTCCGCCGTCGCCGCCACCAACTACAGCCCGGAGTACGTCGCCCGCGGCTACCCGGACATCTGGGGCCTCGGGCGCACCGCGGAGGACGGGCGGTTCCTGACCGACACCGAGTGGCCCGCCATCATCGGGGAGACGGGCTTCTTCGGGGCGCTGGCGTTCGCGCTGGGGCTGGCCGGCATCTACCGCGCCGGCGTGCGGTTGTGGCGGAGGAGCCGCTCCCCGCTGACCCGCTGGGTGGGCCTCACCGCCTCCGGATGGATCGTCGCCGGACTCGTGCAGTCGGTGGCGACCGTCACGTTCACCGGGCCGCCTACCTTCGCTCTGCTGTTCGGGATCGCCGGGATTCTCGCGGCCCTGTCCCGGACCGGCGACGACGATTCCGCCTCGTCGGACACCCGACCACCCGCAGTGCGTCGCAGTGCGCTCATGCGTGTGGTCGGACGGTGAGCGCGCGCGGCCGGAAACGGGAGAATTGTGTCGTCCCGAACTTCGTGATCGACGTAGCCGACCTCGCAAAATTGATCGACGCGCCGCGTCACTAAAGCTCTGTTACGGTCGTTGGGATCAATATCTGTTGGTCTCGCAATACGGAGTGTCTGTGCGCCTTCGTCCCCTGTATCCCGTGTTCAGCGGCGAATCCTGGCCTCGGACAAGGGGCGTCGCAAGTGTCGCTGTAACCGTGTGCGCGAACCCCATGCCCGATGTCCTGCACATCTGGGACAGCCTGGTCGAACGCAGCCCGGGCACCGACATCACCCAGATGTCGGCGTGGATGCGCGTCCGGCGCACGGTCGGTTTCACGACTCTGCATCTCTTCGCGTACCGGGCCGGCGTGATGGTCGGCGGTGCCCAGATCCTCTGCCGGAAGCTCCCGCTGCTCGGCGCGATCGGTTACCTGCCCTACGGTCCGGTCGTCGATCCCGCGGCGGAGGAACCGGCGGCCGTACGGCACGCGCTCGCCGACGCGTTGCGCGGACTGTGCCCCGGCCGGCTGCGGATGCTGTTCGTCCAGCCCGCCGAGGGCGACGACGCCGTCAGTGCCGCCCTGCTCGCCCGCGGTTTCCGGCCGTCCTCGGCGGCCATCGCACCGGCGGGGTCGATCCGCATCGACCTGAGCGACGACCTGTCGGTCATCCGCAGCAGGTTCGGGAAGCGCCTGCGGTCGTGGCCGAACCGCTGGGAGTCGCGAGGCGTCACGGTGACCGAGGGCGGGGCGGACGACGTCGCGCTGCTCGCCCGGCTGATGGCCGACTCGGCGAGACGCCAGAACTTCGTCGCCCCGCCCGACGACTATGTGCACACCCTCTACCGCGAGCTCGCCGCGACCGGCAACGCCGCCCTGTTCGTCGGGCGGGTGGACGGGGTGCCGGTCGCCGCCGACCTCGTCACGATCTGCGGCGGGATGATCCGGGGGCGCCTGACCGGCTTCGAGCGCGGCGAGGAGACGGCCGGCCTCAGCGTCCCGGCCGCGATCCGGTGGGAGATCCTCAAGTGGGGGAAGGCGCGGGGGCTGCGTTGGCTGGACTTCGGCGGCCTGTCGTCCGCGACGCTGGACGCGCTGCTCGACACCCACCGGCGGCCGGAGCACGTACCCACCGCGGACCAGCCCAAGCTCACCTTCGGGGGCACTGCCTTCCGCTATCCGCAGGCCGTCGAGCTGATCCCCACGCCGCCGCTGCGGATGGCGTACGACCTGACGTTACGATCGCGCTCCGGCCGTCGTGTCATCGACCGGGCCCGGCGGTCGATGCGGCGCGGATCGGCGTCGGGCACCTCGGATCCGTGCAGGGGACGGTCGTGAAGGTCGTCTGCGTCGGAGGTGGTCCGGCCGGGCTGTGCACGGCCCTGCTGATGAAGCGGCGCGCGCCCGGGCTGGACGTCGCGGTCGTCGAGCGGAACGCGGCAGGTGCCACCCATGGCTGGGGAGTGGTGTTCTGGGACGACCTGCTCGACGATTTGAACGCCGACGATCCCGCCGTCTCCCGCGCGGTGCGCTCGGCCGCCTGCCTGTGGGAGGGACAGCAGGTCCGGCTGCCCGGGAACCGCTCCGCCCACCTCGGGGGGTACGGCTACAGCATCGGTCGTGCCCGCCTCCTCCAGATCCTCACCGAGCGTGCCGACGACCTCGGCGTGGACCTGCGGTTCGAGAGCGAGGCCGACCCGGCGGAGCTGGCAGCGGCGGACCTCGTGGTGGCCGCCGACGGTGCCGGCAGCGGACTGCGTGAGGCCCGGCGCGACACGTTCGGCACGAGCATCCGTACCGGGCTCAACCGGTACGTCTGGCTCGGCACACCCAAGGTCTTCGACGCGTTCACCTTCGCCTTCGAGAAGACCCCGGCCGGCTGGATCTGGTTCCACGGCTACCCGTCCGGCGACGGGGTGAGCACCTGCGTGGTGGAGTGCCCCACCGCCACCTGGGAGGGGCTCGGGTTCGACGGGCGGACACCGGCCGAGAGCAGCGCGCTGCTCGGTGAGATCTTCGCCGACCACCTCGACGGCCTGCCGCTGCTCGACCGCCCGGAAGGGGCCCCCGCGCCCTCGGCGTGGCAGCGGTTCCGGGAGGTCACGAACGCCACGTGGACCGCGGGCAACGTGGTCCTCGCCGGCGACTCGGCGCACACCACGCACTTCTCGGTCGGAGCGGGCACGAGGCTCGCCGTCCAGGACTCCGTCGAGCTCGCGGCCTGCACGGCGCGGTACGGGAACGATGTCGCCGCGGCCGCATCCGCCTACGACGCGGCACGGCGGGCGGCGTTGCAACCCCGCCAGGTCTCGGCCCGCCACAGCATGGAGTGGTTCGAGCAGGCCGGCACGGTCCTGGACGGGCCCGAGGGCGACGACGTGGTGGACCTCGCGTACGCGCTCTGGGCCCGCCGGGGCGGCTATCCGCAGTGGCGTTACCGCCTCCACCGCGCCACCCAGCACGACGGGTTCCGCCGGCTCCGCAGCAGCGTGACGTCGGTCAGGCGGACGGTGCGCGAGCGCCGCCGGGCCCAGCAGCACTGAGCACCGGGCGGGACGCGGTGGGGCCGGACGTGGCGGCCCACCGCCCGCGTTCAGAGCTTGTCCACTCCCGGCGTCGTCAGCCGGTTGCGGGTGTCGAGCACCTTGTCGGAGTGCCGCTCGAGGAGCTCCCAGTCGATCTCGTCGTGATCGGTGAGGACCACCACGATGTCGGCCGCCTCGACCGTCTCGGGCGTGCAGTCGACCAGCTGGACCCCGGCCGGGACCTCTCCGGCGACGATCAGTGGATCCGCCGCTGACAGCGTCGCGCCCAGGTCGGCGAGGCGCCGGGCGACCGCGATGGCAGGCGACTGGCGGGCGTCTCCCGAGTTCCGCTTGTAGGCGAGCCCCACCAGCAGGACCTGACTGCCGTTGACGGCCAGCTTGCGGCGGTTGAGCTGCTCGATCACCCGCGTGACGACGTAGCCAGGCATGTTGTCGTTCACGTCGTTGGCGACGTCGACGAACCGGAAGGTGCGACCGAGCACCCGGCGGACCTGCCACGAGAGGTACGACGGGTCGATCGGCAGGCAGTGCCCCCCGACGCCGGGGCCCGGCGTGAACTTCATGAACCCGAAGGGCTTCGTCGCCGCCATGTCGATGACCGACCAGACGTCGATGCCGAGCTCGTGGCAGTACACGGCCAGCTCGTTGACGAGCGCGATGTTGACGTGCCGGAAGGTGTTCTCCAGCAGCTTGGCCAGCTCCGCCTCGCGGGTCCCGGGTGCGGGCACGGTGCGGTCGACCACGGTGTCGTAGAAGGCGGTGACCGCCGACGCCGACGCCTCGTCGATCCCGGAGACGATCTTCGGGGTGTTCTGCAGCCCCCAGGTCTGGTTGCTCGGGTCGATCCGCTCGGGCGAGAACCCGACGTGGAAGTCGGCGCCGGCACGCAGGCCGGATCCGGCCTCCAGGATCGGCACGAACACCTCCTCGGTGGTGCCCGGGTACGTCGTCGACTCCAGCACGACCGTGGCTCCAGCTCGCACGTGCGGGGCGAGCAGCCGCGCGGCGTCCTCGATGTAGCGCAGGTCCGGCGCACCGTCGCGCAACGGCGTCGGCACGCACACCACGGCCACCGTGAACCCGGCGAGGTCCGCGGCGTCGTCGCTCGCCGTGTAGCGGCCGGTCTCGAGGACGGCTGCCAGGTCGGCGTCGGTGATGTCGTCGATGAAGCTGGCGCCCCGGCGCAGCCGGTCGACGCGGTCCTTGTCGAGGTCGAAGCCGACCACCGAGTGGCCGACCTCCACCGCGCGCACCGCGAGCGGCAGCCCGACGTAACCCTGGCCGACGACGACGACCCGGCTCTCGTGCGCGACCGTCATGGTGATGTCCCTTCCGTGCGTCGAGCGCAAGTTTGGCCAAATACAAGACGAACCAGCAGAAGTGCTGACCGGACGAGGTGCGGGTCAGCAGAAGTAGCGGTAGAGCAGCGCACCCGCCCGCGCGGTGACGTCGTCCGGCACCGCCTCGTCCGTGAGCAGCTTCGTCAGCCCGCCCAGCGCATCGCCGAACTCCTGCTGTGCCGGCGTGCGCTCCACGGTCCCGGACCGCAGGGTCAGCAGGCGGCGTTCGTCGGTTGCCCACTTCCGCTTGAAGCCGACGAGGCCGGGCTGGTCGAGGTCGCTCAGACCCCAGTCGACGAGGCGCAGGCCGCGCTCGACGCCCTGCTGGATCCCCGTCCAGTAGATCGCGTCGTTCGGCCGCACCTGCAGGTGCTCCTGGAGCGAGGCGCCGAACTTGTAGTAGAGGACGCCGTTCCACTCGAGGAACAGCGCCGCTGCGATGACCTCGTCGTCGACGATCGCCAGCAGCGTGTGGCAGTGGCCGTCCGGCGCGAACTCCTGCCAGATCCGCTCGAAGAACTCCTGCGGCTGGGCCAGGAGGCCGTACTTGTTCTTCCGGAGCCGCACGTGCAGGCCGTGCATGATCCGCACGGCCTCCAGGTCGTCGCGGACCTCCACCCGGACCCCGGCCCGGGCCGACGCCTTGATGTTGCGCCGGGACTGGCCGGCGATCCGCCGGTGGAGCTCGTCGAGGTCCGTGTCGAGCGGGGTGCCGTGCCACGCCGCGGCGCCCACCTCGTCGAGCCGGGCACCGGAAGCCGCAGGGGAGTGGTCGAGGCACCGCAGCGTGTACGGAGCCGTCTCGCCCGCACTCAGGTCGTCGAACAGCAGGTCCCAGGTGGCGGTGTCGGGCACCGGGGGATCGGCCCGGTCGGAGAAGGGCAGGCTGAGCAGCCGACGGCCGCGTGCGTCGTCCACGGTCACCCAGGCGACTCCGCCGACGGGTGCGCCCGCGGCGTCGACCGCGATCCGAGACTGTGCGGTGAACCCGTAGGTGCCGCAGACGGCGGCGATCCACGGCGGCGAGGTGAACAGGCCGGCGTCGGGGCCGGTGGCCAGAGCACGCCAACGCGGGTCGATCACCGGGTCCGCGGCGACGACGGTCACGGCCGGTGCGGTGTCCGCGCGGTTCATCGCAGCGCGAAGGGGGGTACGTGCGGCAGCCGTCGCACCCCGTGCTTGCGGGTGGCCAGCAGGTCGTCCACGGTGATGTCCTCCGGGGCGCGGTACGTCGAGAGTCCGCGCGCCTCAAGTTCGTCGGCCAGCTCGCGCTGGTGGTCGTCTCCCGCCTCGCCGTACTGGGCGACGCGGCTGGAGACGAGGGCGAAGCGGCCCGCCGCCAGGTTGGCGAGAGCCGAGCCGGTGCCGGCGTGACTGACCACGATGTCCGCCTCCCGCAGCGCCGCCGCGAGGTCCGCGGCGGGCAGGAACGGGGTGGCGTCCACGGGCAGAGCGTCGACCGGTGTGCAGCCCGTCTGCCAGAGTACGTCCACCGGACGGCCGGTGGCCCGCTCGAGGTCGCCCCCCGGGGCGAGCAGCGGGGCGAGGGCGCGGATCAGCCGGGTGAAGGGGAACTCCGCCGCCGTCCCGACCGTGACCACCACGCGCACCCGGTCGCCCAGCGGCGCGTCCGCGGCCACCGGCTCGAACGCGTCGAAGCCGCTGCCGCCGTAGTGCCAGTGCGCGTCGCTCCAGTGCCTGTACTGCGTGTAGGTGTGGACACGGGGGACCCGGCGCAGGATCCGGCCCGTCAATGACGGGCCGCCCACCCGCGCCGCGCTCTCGATGTAGTGGCACTCGACGCCGCGGGCCGCGAGGTAGGGCAGGTACGCCAACGCGATCCCGGAGCCGGTCGACACCGCGCGTGTCGGGCGACGGCTCCGGTAGAGCGCGTGGGCGCGCAGCACGCACCGCAGGACTCCCGGGATGTCACGGACACCGACGTACGGGATGTACTGCACGTCCCGACCCGCGAGCAGCGACGTGCTCTGCTCGTTCGCGTGGGTGATCCAGATCGAGTCGGGGTCCGGAGGGATGCGCTCGGCCAGGTTGACCAGCTGGGTCAGATGGCCGCCCGTCGTGGCGATGAACGCGGTCGTCACCGCGCGCCGCTGCCCCACAGCAATGCCGGCAGCGTGCGCAGCAGGATGCTCATGTCCGTCCGCAGCGACCGGATGCGCACGTAGCGGACGTCCAGCGTCAGCATCTCCAGCGTGCCCATCGTGCTGCGGCCACTGACCTGCCACAGCCCCGTGAGGCCCGGCGGGACGCTGAACCGCGGCTCGAACTCCGCGGGGAACATCTCGGCCTCCCAGTCGAGGCACGGCCGCGGGCCGACCAGCGTCATCTCACCGCGCAGCACGTTGAACAGCTGCGGCAGCTCGTCCAGGCTCGTCTTGCGGAGGAACGCCCCGACGCGGGTGACCCGGCGGTCGTTGCTCAGCTTGGAACTGCCGTTCTCGACGGTGTCCTCGCCGCGGAGCTCGCGCGCGATCAGGTCGCGGTGGGCGCGGTCGTCGCCGCCCTGGAACATCGTCCGGAACTTCAGGAGCGTGAACCGGCTCCCACGCAGACCCACGCGTTCCTGACGGAACAGCGCCGGTCCACTGTCTTCCAGATGCACCGCGATGGCAATCAGCGCCATGGGGATCAGAAAGACCACCAAGAGAGCTCCGGACACCAGGACGTCAGCCAACCGTCGGACGGCGTCGGCTGCGTCGCTGTACTGCGTGCCCGAAGACCTCACATGACAACGCGTGACCATCGACAACCCCACTCATTTACATCTAGCGGACCAGCACATGAAGCTCCAACTCGCCATCGCCTGGCGACATCGGAGCGTTACCGAGTAAGTGGTGACCTCGTTACCAACATCACGCGCGCCGGCCGGCGCCCGCCGGCCGTACACGCGCCACCGCAGATCGGACGCCGTGCCGGAGCTTCCACGCCCGGCCCCCCACCCGTGACACCAGCCGGTAGCCGGCGGTGAGCTTGCATTTGAAGGCGAACAACGAATCCGTGCTCTGCACGAAGATGCGGTCCACCGCGTAACGGCCGTGCTCGCGGGCGACCGCGAACGCGGCGTCGTACCCGGCCTCCGCGACGGCGGTGCGCGACCCGAGGTCGTGCGTGCCGTACGGATAGGCGAACGCCCGTGCCGTCACCCCCGTCGCCGACTCGAGCGCCTCCCGGGACCGCCGCACGTGCTGCTCGAGCGCGGACGCGTCGAGGTCGACCATCCGGGTGTGGTTCCAGCTGTGCACGCCCAGTTCCATCCCGAGCCCGGGCAGGGCCCGCAGGTCGTCGGCCGGGGAGAGGCGTTCCTCCCGGTAGGGCGGCGTCCAGCGGGCGTGGTCGCCCAACAGGCCCGGGCACACGAACAGCACCGACGGGATCCCCCGCTCGGCCAGCAGCGGTGCGGCGAGCCTGCCGACGGACTCGTGCCCGTCGTCGATCGTGAGCAGGAAGGAACGGCGCGGTGTCGGCGCGCCGTCGAGCGCCGCCAGGTACTCGTCGAGGCTCAGGGCCCGCCACCCCGTCCGGTCCAGGTGGTCGAGCTGGGCCTCGAACATCGGCCGGTCGATGAACAACTTCTCGGGGTCGGGCCCCGGAGGCGCTCCGAAGTAGTGGTACATCAGCACCCGCGGCGACCACCGCGGCAGCCCACGGCGTCCGGGGTCGTGAGCGACCCCGGACGTCAGCGCCCCCTGGCTCACCGTGTCACGGACCGGCACTGTCCAGCACCCTACTGACCCGCTCCACCTGCTCATTCGTCAACGTGGGCGACAGCGGCAGAGACAGAATGTGCTCCGCGGCGGCCTCGGCGACAGGCAGCGGCTCCACGGCGTACCGGGCGAACGCGGGCTGGAGATGGCAGGGCACCGGGTAGTGGATGCCCCAGCCGATGCCGGCCGCGTCGAGTGCGCGGGCGGTCGCCGCGCGGTCCGGGACCTGCACCACCGCGAGGTGGTACACCGGCTCGGCGTGCGGATGCACACCCACCGGGACGCACCACGCCGGCAGCGACTTCCGGTACTGCGCGACGGCCGCCGCCCGGGCCCGGTTCGCCTCGTCCAGCACCGGCAGCTTGACGTGCAGCGCCGCCGCCTGGAGCGTGTCGAGCCGGCTGTTGCGTCCGACGACCTCGTGCCCGTACCGGTCCGTCTGCGAACGTCCGTGGTCGGCCAGCTGCCTGATCCGGCCGACCAGCGCGGCGTCGTTCGAGACCACCGCACCGCCGTCGCCGAGGGCGCCGAGGTTCTTGCCCGGGTAGAAGCTGAAGCCCGCCGCGACGCCACCGCCGCCCGCCCGCCGACCGGCGAAGCGGGCGCCGTGCGCCTGGGCGGCGTCCTCGATGAGGGCGAGGCCGTGCTTGCTCGCGAGTGCCGACAACGCCGGCATGTCCGTCATCTGGCCGAACAGGTGCACGGCCATGATCGCGGCCGTCCGGGGACCGATCGCGGCCGCCGCGGCGTCCGGGTCGATCAGGAGCGTGTCGGGCAGGACGTCGACGAACCGGGGCGTGGCCCCGACGGTGACGACCGCCTCGGCGGTGGCGACGAAGGTGTTCGTCGGCACGAGCACCTCGTCGCCGGGGCCGATGCCGAGGCCGGCGAGGATGAGCTCGAGTGCGTCCGTGCCGTTGGCGACACCGACGCAGTGCTCCGCCTCGCAGTACTCGGCGAAGGCGCCCTCGAACGCGGCGACCTCCGGTCCGTTGATGAAGCGGCCGTGCCCGAGGACGGCAGACCAGGCCTGGTTGAGCGGGTCGCGGAGCGCTGCGTGCACACCGTGCAGGTCGAGGAACGGGACGGGGGCAGGGACGGCGCCCTCCGGGTCCACCGCCCCGTCCGTGTCGCGATCGCTCACGAGGAGGCCTTCACGCCGCGCGCCGCTGCCGACCGGCTGAGCACCGGTGCGACCTTCCCGGTCTCCATGGACACGTCCGTCGAGGCGAGGACGCGGACGATGTCGAGCCCGCGCTCGCCCGGGGTGGCCGAGCGGACACCGGAGCGGATGCTGTCGACGAACTCGCGGTCCTGCACCAGGAGAGGCTCCCGGAACGGGACGAACGGGGAGATGATGTTGCCCGTCCGGTAGGTCACCGGCATCTCGTGGGCCATGTGCGGGTTGTCGATGTCCGCCGGGTCGACGCCGATGTCGTAGATGCGGATGCGCTCGTTGTCCGACATGTCGTCGTAGACGGCCATCCGGCGCTCGCCCACGACGGTCGTGCGGCGCACCTTCTGCGGGTTCAGCCAGCTGACGTGGACGAACGCGTGCGTGCTCGGGAAGTCGAGCCGCAGGTAGGCGACGTCCTCCCGCCACGGGCCGATGTTGCGGTGCGCCCACACCGAGGTCGCCACGGGCAGCTCGTCCAGCAGGTAGGACGCGATGGAGATGTCGTGGGGCGCGAGGTCCCAGATCACGTTCACGTCGCGCTGGTACAGACCCAGGCTCAGGCGGGCCGAGTCGACGTAGAGCACCCGTCCGAGCTCTCCGGACCGGATGATGTCGCGCAGCTGGCGCACCGCCGGGTTGTACTCGAACGTGTGGCCGACCATCAGCTGCACGTCGTTGTCGTCGGCAGCGGCCACCATGGCCTCGGCGTCGTCGACGGACGTCGCCAGCGGCTTCTCGACGAGGACGTGCTTGCCGGCGCTCAACGCGCGCATCGCCACGTCGTAATGACTGCCCGGGGGCGTCGCCACCAGAACGGCGTCGACCTCGTCCAGGACCTCGTCGATCGTGCCGGCTGTACGCCGTATCGACGGATAGAGCGCCTCGGCTTCCTCCCGCCGGCGCTTGTCGGCGTCGACCACCGAGACCGCCACGTCGGGCATCGTGCTCAGCACCCTGACGTGTTTGCTCCCCCAGTACCCGTAGCCGACAACGGCCACGTGCACGCGCTCCACCACGAATTTCCCCCCGACCTGCCGCCGGCGTTGTGCGTCCCCCCGGTCGCGCCCCAGCGGCATCTCGGCGCGACACCTCCACCATTCGTACGCAAATTTGTCGATCGCTGCTACACGGTTGTTACAGATTCGATCTTGACGAATGGTCCGGTCGCGGCCGTTCGTGCGCCGGACGAGAGGCCGTTCGCCACCCGAAGGGTCACGGGCCGGCATACCGTACCGGGCACGTCGATCACGCCTCCGGCGGCTGCCTTCCTGGTCATCCCCTCGGTCGTCCCGCCGCTGGTCGTCGCCGCCGTTCGCGACTCCGCCGCGGCGGGCACACGGTGCCGGCGGTCGTCCACGGTCCGCGGCCTCCACGGCCCTCCTCAGTGCATTCTCAGCAGAGCCGCTTCCCAGCGCCCTCATGTGATGGACGTCGCCCATGTGCCGGGCGGCGGTTGCTGCCGTGCGGTACCCGCAGCATGACGTGTCGCAATTGCCTGGTGTCACTGATTGCTCACATTGAGTGAACAACCGGCCGGAAGGACCGCGCCGGCTTCGGTAGCGTCGGCCCGGTGCCCTCCGCCGACCGCACGGTGCTTCCCGACGGCTCACGCCGGGTGGCGGCCGCCGTCGTCGTGCTCGCGGCCACGATCTTCGCGGTACTGGCCGTCCGGTACGCGGGCGAGAGCACGGCGGGGGGCGTGGACGGTCACCTCGACCGTGCGGTCGACGCACTGCCCGCGACGGGGCACGGTCTGGCCCGGGCGGTGACCGTGTTCGGCTCGCCGCCGGTCGTCACGGTCGCGGCCGGGGCGCTCGCGCTCCTGTGTCTCCTGGCCCGCAAGCCCCGCGCGGCGCTGCTCGCCGTCGCAGGCCCCGGGCTGACGGGGCTCGTCACCACGTTCGGCAAGCCCGTCGTGGACCGGACGATCGGCCGCGAGGAGTCGTTGGCCTTCCCCAGCGGGCACACGGGCGGTGCGACGTCGCTCGCGTTGGTCTGCGCGCTGCTGCTGGCCGCCGCGCTCGAACTCCGCGCGCAGGAGACCCTGCTGCTCGCCGCCGCGAGCGCGGTGGTGGCGGGCGGCGCGGTCGGCACGGGGATGGTCGTCGCCGGCGCGCACTACCCGACCGACGTCGTCGGCGGCTTCTGCACGGCGGTCGCCTGCGTGCTCGGGGTCGCGCTGCTGCTCGACGCCGTCACTCTGCAGAGACGAGCCCGCCAACCCTGATGCTCACGCGCTCGCCGCGGCGACCGCCTCGTCCGGTGTCCGGTACGGGATGCGCGCCTGCACGAGGTCGTGCACGAACCGCAGCTTCCCGAGCACCTTCGGGGCCAGGACGAACGGGTAGAGGTCGTGCGCGCCCATGCTGCGGTTCACCGCGTTGAGGGCGTAGGTCAGCGGCAGCCAGGTCTCGACGATCTCGTCGAAGGTCGCGGGCCGTTCGCTGGGCACCGCCTCCAACGGCGCGGCCGCCGGCGCCTTGGCGTCCGGGCCCTCGACCACCAGGCCGTAGGCCGCCGCCGTCTGTTCGGTGTCGCGGATGTGCAGGTAGTGGGCGAACGACTCGGCCCAGTCCTCCCACGGGTGGGCCGTGGCGTAGGTCGAGACGTACTCCTGCTCCCACCCGGCAGGCGGCTCGCCCCCGTAGTGCTGCTGCAGGGCGTCGGCGTAGTTCACGGACTCGTCGCCGAACAGGGCACGGAACGCGTCGGTGTTGCCCGGGCGGTCGACCAGCACCTCCCAGTACCAGTGGCCCGTCTCGTGGCGAAGGTGCCCGAGCATCGTGCGGTAGGGCTCGGCGAGGCGGATCCGGAGCTGCTCGCGGTAGCCGTCGTCGCCCTCGGCCAGGTCGATGGTCACCAGCCCGGAGGCGTGCCCGATGGTCACGTTCTCGTGCGCGCTGGAGAGCAGGTCGAAGGCCAGGCCGCCCCGGGGATCCCCCCATTCGCAGCGTCCCGGCCGACGACCGGCAGATCGAGGTCGTCGAGCTGGTAGAGCAGCCGGCGCTTGGCGGCCTCGGTGCGCGCGAACGTGGCCAGTGCGGCGGTGTCCCCGTCCGCCGGCCGGGTGCGGGTGAGCGCGCAGCAGTCGCACAGCGGCCGGTCGGGCGTCGTGAGCCAGTTGCACGCGGCGATGCCGGCGTTCACGCACCGGACCAGTCCGCCGTCGGTCCGCCCGTCGCGCAGCACGAGCATCCCGCGGTCCGCCCGCGAGTACCCGAGGTCGGAGTCGCTGACCAGGCAGCGGGTGCCCTCGAAGGGGACGAGGGAGGAACAGTCGGGGCAGGTGAACGCGCGCACGTCGCCTGGTACCCGGTCCCGTTGGGCGGGAACACGGACGTGGGCCGGAGCGGGGAAGGTCACGGGGAAGTCGCTGACTACCCTGGGCGGGGTGCAACCGCCCACCGTCCTCGTCGTCGACTACGGGGCGCAGTACGCCCAGCTGATCGCCCGCCGGGTGCGGGAGGCGCAGGTCTACTCCGAGATCGTGCCCGGCGACACCCCCGTCGACGAGATCCTCGCCCGTGAGCCTGCGGCGCTGATCCTTTCCGGCGGGCCGTCGAGCGTCTACGAGCCGGGAGCACCGTCCGTCGACCCCCGGCTCTTCACCTCGGGCGTGCCGGTGCTCGGGCTCTGCTACGGCTTCCAGGCGATGGCCCAGGCCCTCGGTGGCGAGGTCGTCCCGGACGGAACGCGCGAGTACGGCCGCACCGAGCTGACCGTCGCCGACGACGCCGGGTCCCTGCACGAGGGCCTGCCGGCCCGGCACCCGGTGTGGATGAGCCACGGCGACTCGGTCGTCCGCGCGCCGGAGGGCTTCACGGTGACGGCGGCGTCGGAGCGGGCGGCCGTCGCGGCGTTCGAGGACCGTGGGCGGCGGCTCGCGGGCGTGCAGTACCACCCGGAGGTCGGGCACTCCCCGCACGGCCAGCAGGTGCTGCGCCGCTTCCTGCACGACGTCGCCGGGGTCGCCCCGGGCTGGACGATCTCCTCGATCATCGAGGAGACGGTCGCGGCGATCCGCGAGCAGGTCGGTGACGGGCGGGCGATCTGCGGCCTGTCCGGGGGCGTCGACTCCGCGGTCGCGGCCGCGCTCGTCCAACGGGCGATCGGCAACCGGCTGACGTGCGTGTTCGTCGACCACGGGCTGCTGCGCGCCGGTGAGCGCGAGCAGGTGGAGAAGGACTTCGTCGCCGCCACGGGCGCGAAGCTGCACACCTCGGACGCCCGCGAGCGCTTCCTCAAGGCGCTGGCCGGCGTGACCGACCCCGAGACCAAGCGCAAGACGATCGGCCGGGAGTTCATCCGAGTGTTCGAGGCGGCCACGGCCGAGGTCCTCACCGCTGTGTCGGATGGCGGCTCCGCCGAGGCTCCGCCGGGCGAGCACGTCGGCTTCCTGGTCCAGGGGACGCTGTACCCGGACGTCGTCGAGTCCGGCGGGGGATCCGGCACCGCCACGATCAAGAGCCACCACAACGTCGGCGGGCTGCCCGACGACATCGAGTTCGCGCTCGTCGAGCCGCTGCGCGCGCTGTTCAAGGACGAGGTGCGCAAGGTCGGCGCCGAGCTGGGCCTGCCCGACGAGATCGTGTACCGCCAGCCCTTCCCCGGCCCGGGCCTCGGGATCCGGATCATCGGCGAGGTCACCGCGGACCGGCTCGAGACCCTCCGCGCCGCCGACGCGATCGCCCGCGAGGAGCTGACCTACGCCGGGCTGGACCGCGAGATCTGGCAGTGCCCGGTGGTGCTGCTGGCCGACGTGCGCAGCGTCGGTGTGCAGGGCGACGGCCGCACCTACGGACATCCGATCGTGCTGCGTCCGGTCAGCTCCGAGGACGCGATGACCGCCGACTGGACGCGCCTGCCGTACGACGTGCTGGAGCGGATCTCGACGCGGATCACGAACGAGGTGGCGGAGGTCAACCGGGTGGTGCTGGACGTCACCAGCAAGCCGCCAGGCACCATCGAGTGGGAGTAGCCGGCGGCGCGACGTCGACATGACGGAGCGAACGCGGCGTTCGGTAAGTCAGACTTACCCAACGCCGCGTTCGCTCACCTCGAGGCCGGCTCCCCAACCGACCTCGCGAGCCGGTCAGCCGTCCCCGCGCCGTCCCCCCGAACGGCCGCGCAGGTTGCCGACCAGCAGTACCAGACCGACCACGGCCGCCCCGCCCGCGAGCAGCCACCGCGGGTCGAACCCGCTGAGGTCGGGCAGTTCGCCGACGAAGGCGAACACCGCCATGACCAGGGTCGCCAGACCGACGATCAGGGTGAGCGGGTCGGGCCCCCGGCGCCGGGGACGTGCCGGCTCCTCCGTCGTGATCACGTCGCCGATGGCGCTGTCCATCTCCGTGCCCCTTTCCCGGCCGATCTCCTCGTCATCCCTGGCCCCGCTCACCGGCTCAGCCACGGTGCACCTCCACCGACCCGACGCCCGCGTGCACGTCGAGCACGATCGGCCGTCCGGAGGCGATGCCGTCGGCACCCAGGTCGTTCACGCTGAGCTTGGCGCCGGGGCCGTCGTTCTCCTGGTCGTCGAACTCCACCGAGCCCAGGCCGGACTCGCCGGTGAAGCGGACGTCCGCGTCGCGCGGCACCCAGATCTCCACGGAGCCCAACCCGGCGTCGATCGAGGTCGCGACCGGTGTCACGGGCGCTCCCGCCGGCACGGTCAGGTCCATCTGGCGCAGGTCCAGCTCGATCGAGCCGACGTCGTTGCGGTACTGCGGCGCGAGCGCGGCCGGAGTCGTCGGCGCGAGCTGCAGTTCCTGCGGCGGTCCGGCGGCGATGCGGTCCAGCGGCGCGGCGAGCGCGCCCCAGGTCAGCGCCCCGACCAGGAGGGCGACCGGGATGAGACCGCGGCCCGAGCGGGTGAACGCCCCCACGACGAGGCCGCCGCCGAGCACCGAGAGCAGCACTCCGAACAGCACGGGCAGGTCGGTCAGGCCGCCCGCGGCGAGCAGCACGAGTGCGGTCACCCCGCCGGCGAGCAGCGCGACGGCCAGCGTCACCGGGGTCACCCGCGAGCGGCGCGGTGGTGCGGCTGCAGGCACGGGGCCGGGCTCGGGCAGGTCCCAGGCGAAGGGGGCGGCGCCGAGCGGGTCCCAGGCCGGCGGGGTCACGCCGGCGTTCTGCGGGCTCCCGTCGGCCGCGGTCGGCGTGGTCGGTGCCTCCGGTGTGGGTGCAGGCCTGCCGGGCCCGGCGATTCCCCGGCCGCTGCGGCTGCGGTGCAGCAGGAACAGCAGGGCGGCGACCGCCGCGAGCGGCAGGAGGACGCCGCCGTGCGAGTGCGACACCCCACCGAGGCCGGCCACTGCCGCGACACCGAGCAGGATCAGCAGCCATGGCTTCAGTCGGCGGCGGCCCGACGAGATCGCGGGACCGGGCTCGTCGGGAAGGAGCACCCAGCCGGCGATGTAGAGCGCCGCGCCGATGCCGTAGAAAGCCGCGACGACGAAGCCCACCCGGACGAGCACGGGATCGATGTCGTAGCGGCGTGCGATGGCCGCGGCGACGCCGGCGATCTGCCGGCCTTCCCGAGGCCGGGCGGGGCGGGTGTCCCACATCTCCCGCAGCGTGCTGTGCACGTCCGAACCGTTCATGGCTCCCAGGCTGGCCCGGCCCGCCGCCCCCGACATCAGGGGACACCCTGAGAAATCGGCGCGGCGACCCCGATGGCAGGCCCCCGGGTCCGTGTGACGATGAGAGCGTGACCAGCCCTGTTCCCACCTCCGCGGCACGGGTGGCGGTGCCACCGCCCGCGGGAGCACTGCACCGCCGCCGGTCCGGCCGGCTGGTGGCGGGCGTGGCCGGCGGCGTCGCCGACCACCTCGGCGTGAAGGTGCTGTGGGTGCGCGCGGCGTTCGTCGCGCTGATGGCCGTGAGCGGCGCCGGGGTGCTCGCCTACGGGCTGCTCTGGATCTTCGTCCGGCAGGAGTCGGCCACCGTCGAGCGCACGGTGTCGGGGCGGGAGCGCCAGCAGGCGCTCGGGCTCGCCGCGCTCGGGCTGGGCGTCGGCCTCGCCGCCTCCGCACTGGGCAACTCGGCGATCGGCTGGGTCGTCGGGCCGCTGGGCGTCGCGATCGCCGGTGCCGCCGTCGTTTGGCGGGAGGCCGACGAGGCCCAGCGCCGCCGGTGGGCCGGTGCGGGCGCGCGCACGGGGTGGCGGGCGGCGCTGCTGCGCGTGGTCGCCGGCGCGCTGTTCGTGGCCGCCGGGATCGCGGTGTTCCTGCTGGGCAACCTCGACATGGGGCAGGTCCAGTTCGGGCTGCTCGCGGTGCTCGCCACGCTCGTCGGCGTCGCGGTGATCACCGTGCCGTGGTGGGTGCGGCTGGTGCGCGACCTCGGGGAGGAGCGCCGCGAACGCATCCGCGAGACCGAGCGTGCGGAGATCGCGGCGCACCTGCACGACTCCGTCCTGCAGACCCTCGCGCTGATCCAGCGTCAGTCCGACTCGCCGCGCGAGGTGGCGAGGCTGGCCCGCGGGCAGGAGCGCGAGCTGCGGACCTGGCTCTACGGGCCCGGCGGCTACCGGCGCCCGGGGGCGTCGACCCCGGCCGACGCCGGTCTGACCGAGGCGCTCGCCGCCGCGGCCGCCGAGGTCGAGGACACGTACGCGTTGACGGTGCGCCCCGTCGTCGTCGGCGGGGACCGGGCGCTGGACGACGACCTGCGCGCGCTCGTGCTGGCCAGCCGCGAGGCGATGGTGAACGCGGCCAAGCACGCCGGGGTGGACGAGGTGAGCGTGTACGCCGAGGTCGAGCCGGACGAGGTGAACGTCTTCGTCCGCGACCGCGGTGCCGGGTTCGAGCCCGACGCCGTCCCCGACGACCGGCACGGCCTGGCCGACTCGGTACGCGGCAGGATGACGCGGCACGGCGGGACGGTCCGGTTGCGCACGCAGCCGGGCGACGGCACCGAGGTGCATCTGCGGATGCCGGTCGCCACCCTCCCGGTCGAGGACGCCGCGGTCGAGGTGGCCGCGGTGGAGGAGAAGGAGCACGCACCATGACGGAGCCGGCCCCGGTGAGGGTGTTCCTCGTCGACGACCACGCCCTGTTCCGCTCGGGTGTGCGCGCCGAGCTGGACCGCAGCGTCCCCGACGTGACGGTGGTCGGCGAGGCCGGCTCGGTCGCCGAGGCCGTCGCCGGGATCGCGCACCTGCGCCCGGACGTCGTGCTGCTCGACGTCCACATGCCCGACGGCGGCGGCGCCGAGGTGTTGCGCAAGGTCCGCCCGGCGCTCCCGGACGTCGTGTTCCTGGCCCTCAGCGTCTCCGACGCGGCCGAAGACGTGATCGCGGTGATCCGCGCGGGGGCCCGGGGGTACGTCACCAAGACGATCTCGGGCCGGGAACTCGCCGACGCGGTCCGGCGCGTCCGCGCGGGCGACCCGGTGTTCTCACCCCGGCTCGCCGGTTTCGTGCTCGACGCGTTCTCCGACCGCCCCGGCGCCGCCCCGCCCACGGATCCCGAGCTGGACCTCCTGACGCGGCGGGAGCGCGACGTCCTGCGGCTGCTCGCCCGTGGCTACTCCTACCGCGAGATCGCGGGCGAGCTGTTCATCTCGGTGAAGACGGTGGAGACGCACGTCTCGAGCGTGCTGCGCAAGACGCAGCTGTCGAACCGGTACGAGCTGTCGCGCTGGGCGTCGGACCGCCGGCTCGTCTGAGAGCGCGTGAGGCTCAGCGGCCCGGCAGTCCGCCGATGACGGAGGACACCGCGTTGCTGAGGCCGCCACCGTCGGACCCGGACGTGCTCGACGGCTCGGACCCGTCGGACTCGTTGCTGCGTGAGGAGTCGCGACCGCTGTCCTGATCCTCGGTGCGCTCCTGCGCGCCGCCGTCGCTCCGGACGTCGTCCGTCTGTGCACCGTCGGTGTCGGGACGCGCGGGCTGGACGATCCTCAGCGGGAGCGTGGGGGAGTCGACCGACGGGCCGGGCTCGTCCGCCGGCTGGACGATCCGGAGCGGTGTCGTGGGGGAGTCGTCCGCCACGAGCGGCGTGCGGGCCTCGCCCGCGACCGGGAGCCGCATGGTGGGGAGGTCGGTCGCCCGGAGCGCGGACGGTGCCACGGCGTCGGTGGCGGCCCCGATGGTTCCGGTCGCGCCTTCGACGACGGAGCCTGTGGCAGCGGTCGCGTCGTGCAGCGCGGAGGTGGCGCCGTCGGTCGTGGACTGCACCATCGGGATCGCCTGCGTCGGCAGCGTCGACACGTCGCCCTGCGGCAGCCCGGTGGCACCGACCTGCGTCGCGACCGGTTCGGCGAGCTCCTGCAGGGGCTGCACGAGCGGACCCACGGCGGCGAGACCGGGTCCCGCTGCGTCCAGGACCTGCCCCACGGCCGGCTGCGCCGCGGCCAGTACCGGTCCGGTGGCGGGCGCCGCCGCGGCCAGGATCGGCCGAGACGCCGGCGCCACGGCGTCGACGACCGGAGTCGCGACCTGCAGAACGGGGTCGAGGAGCGGTGCGGCAGCCCGCACGAGCGGCGCGGCTACCGAGTTGACGATCGGTGCTGCGGTTTCCGCGACGGGCTCCACGATGCCCCCCACCCCGGCCACGGCGGGTGCGACCGCCGCCGCGACCGGGGTGACGACCGGACCGAGGACCTGGGTCACCGGCTTGACGGTCTGCGTGACACCGCCGATGACCGGGGCGACGCCATTGACGATCGGCGTGACGGTCTGCGTCACCCCACCGACGACCGGACCGAGGGCCTCGGTGACCGGCGTGACGGTTTCGGCGACACCGGTGACGATCGGGGCGACGGCCTCGGTGACCGGAGCGGCCGGCGGCGTCAGCCCGCCCACCGGAGGGAGCCCGGTCACGGGATTCCCGGAAGCCGGGGCGGAGGCCTGGGCCGGCACCGCTGCGCGTGCGACCGGGGCCGAGGCCGGTAGGACGGCGGGTCCGGCCACGGTCCTCGGGGCGGCCCTGGGTGCGGGGCTCCGGGTGAACGGCAGGTAGTAGTTGACCGCCCGCACCAGCCCGGCACCCGACACGACGTGGCGCCCGTTCACCGAGCCGTACGCGGTGCCCGGGGTCCGCAGCGTGCCCTGGCCCTGGAACTGTCCGGTCCCGTCGTCGCCCTGCGGGACGGGGAGGGCGCCGCCGACCCCCGCGGCAGCCAACAGCGCCGCGCCGAGAACGGACCCGGCGACGACGAGGCCACCGGCGCCCAGGGCCGTCTTGCACGCCTCGCCGCGGCGGTGGGGCGCCGGGACGGCGGCCGGGTCGTCGTCCTGCACGGGCCTCGGGGACGGAGCCCTGCGGGCCTCGGGCACCGCCACGACCGGGGCGGGGGCGAACGGGTCCGGCCCGACCTCCGGGCGACCCTCCCGCCGCAGCAGGTCGCCGATGAGCAACGGCGTCGCTCCGGTCGCGATGCTGTCCGCCGTGGCCGGCACGGGGCCGAGCCGCCGGCACAGCTCGGCGACGCTCACCGGCTCATCGGTCCGTCCGTCGCCCCTCGTGGCTGCCACTGCGCCGACCCCTCCCGCGTTCCGCCGATCTGAACACCGGATGTGTACAGCACGACACGGAGAGCGAGAAACTTCTTGCCGACCGCTTGTCGCGGCCACTACGGAAGTGTGACGCCGTTCACCTTCGATCACCGACCGTCAATCGATCGACACAATCTGGAACGCCTCGCCGAAGCGCCCGGCGGTCAGTCCGAAGCGGTGGGCCCACGTACCGCCCAGGCTGCGGATTCGTTGGTCGAGGTCCGGTAGGTGGGCGGTCTGGCTGGCGTGCGCGCGAAGTGCCGCGACTTTGCGCCCAACGGTGTCGGTGATGTCGACGACGTGGTCGATGCGCTCGTCGGGCGCAGCCATGAGCCAGAGCTCGCTGACGGCCCACGGTTCCAGGCCCTCGTCGGCGAGCAGCTCCGGATGGGCGAACGGGTTGCGCGCGTCGGGGTAGACGGCGGCGATAGCGGCATCACCGGTCGCGCGGTGGTCCGGGTGCGAGGCGGGGAGGCGACGCCACCAGATCTCCGGCGACTGGGTCAGGACCCGCTGAGGACGGAAGCGGCGGATCTCCCGGCTGATGTCGCGGCGCAGCCCAAGGGTCGGGGTCAGGCGGCCGTCGGAGTAGCCGAGGAACCGCACGTCGGAGACGCCGACCTCCTTGGCGGCGGCCCGCTGCTCGGCCTCCCGCAAGGGGCCCATCTCGTCGCGCGGTGTCGCGTCGAAGCCCCCGGCGTCGCCGGAGGTGCAGATGCAGTACGCGACCTCGATGCCGTCGGCGGTCCACGTCGCGACCGTTCCTGCGGCGCCGAAGTCGACGTCGTCGGGGTGCGCGGTGACCACGAGCACGCGGGTGACGTCGGTCCGGACGCGGACCGACCGCAGAGGTGTCGACACGCAGGCACCCTACGTGCGCACTCCGCGCGGATCAGATCTCGCCGCGGAACCGGTTCCGCGTGCCGTCCAGCGCCCGCTTGGCGGCCACTCCGCCACCAGCTGCGAGGATTGCGCCGAGCAGGTCGACGGGCACCGAGCCGCCGAGCGTCAGCAGCAGACCGATCGCCGCGACAGCCGTGGTGCCGACCGCGGTCCCGCGACGCTCCTTGACGAACACCGCCGTGCTCTCCCCGGAGATGCCCCGCTTGCGGGCAGCCGAGCTGAGCATGGCGAGATACCCGGCGTTGCCCAGTGCCACGAGCAGCCCCAGCAGGGCGATCAACCCTGCGACGATCCCGACAAGCGCTCCCATGTCTCCCAGACTGCCACGGCCGGCACCGGGACCGCGTAAAGCTTTCAGCGTCCTCCCAGGCGCCCACGGCCCAGCCGCAGCAGGAGCATCCCGAGCTCACGACCTTCGGCACCCAGTTCCCGGAACCGCGCCAGCACGGCCATCTCCCGGTTGTAGACGATCCGCGGCCCGCCGGCCGCCATGCGGGCGGCTCCGATGAGGCGCGAGACCTCGCTCCGCCGTTTCACCAGCCGGAGGATCTCCGCGTCGAGGTGGTCGATCTCCACCCGAAGCTCGGCGATCTCCTCGGCGGCCGGGATTCGTACCGGAGCCGCCTCGACCGTCTCGTCACTGGTCACGCTCATGATCTCCTCCTGGTGTCCGGAGCTTCACCGGCCCGGACACGACGACGCCCCGGGGTCCGATGGACTCCGGGGCGTCGTGGGTCTGATGTGCTCAGGCGGCGACGGGAACCGGTGTCCGGTGCCCGTAGAAAAATCGCCGAGTGTGTCGCACGTCGGCAGTGTGCCACACGCAAGGACTGTCGGGGAACGGGCGTACCGTCACCGTTCGATGAGCGCGCTGTTCGAACTCCCCGCCACCGGGTCGGATGTCAGGCCCTCCGTCACACCCCGCACCGCCCGCGGCGCGGCTCTGCTGGAGGGGCTGAACCCGCGCCAGGTGGAGGCCGTCGTGCACGCCGGCTCGCCGCTGCTGATCGTCGCGGGGGCGGGGTCGGGCAAGACGCGCGTGCTCACCCACCGCATCGGCTGGCTCCTCGCCGAGCGGCACGTGCACCCCGGCGAGATCATGTCGATCACCTTCACCAATAAGGCCGCGGCCGAGATGAAGGAGCGGGTCGACGCTCTGGTGGGTCGCCGGTCGATGGCGATGTGGGTGTCCACGTTCCACTCGATGTGCGTGCGGATCCTGCGCCGCGAGGCCAAGCACCTCGGCATGCGCAGCCAGTTCTCCGTCTACGACGCCGACGACACCCGCCGGCTTGTCGGCCTCGTCGCCCGCGACCTCGAGCTCGACCCCAAGAAGTTCGCCGCACGCGGGCTGGCCGCGCAGATCTCGAACCTCAAGAACGAGCTGCTGGGCCCGGACGACGCCGTCGAGCGCGCGACGAACGAGTTCGAGCGGAAGGTCGCCGAGGTCTACGGCCTCTACCAGGCGCGGCTGCGCTCGGCGAACGCCTTCGACTTCGACGACCTGATCATGGAGACGGTCGCGCTGCTGCAGCGGCTGCCTGCCGTCGCGGAGTACTACCGCCGCCGGTTCCGGCACGTGCTCGTCGACGAGTACCAGGACACGAACCACGCGCAGTACGTGCTGGTCCGCGAGCTGGTCGCGCCCGCGTACGCCGGCGCCGAGCCCGGCGAGCTGTGCGTGGTCGGCGACGCCGACCAGTCGATCTACGCCTTCCGCGGCGCGAGCATCCGCAACATCACCGAGTTCGAGCGCGACTTCCCGAACGCGCGCACCGTGCTGCTGGAGCAGAACTACCGCTCCACCCAGACGATCCTCTCGGCCGCGAACGCTGTCATCGCCCGCAACACGGACCGCCGCGACAAGCGCCTGTGGACGTCCGCGGGCGACGGGCCGAAGGTGATCGGCTACGTCGCGGACAACGAGCACGACGAGGCCGCGTTCGTCGCGGGCGAGATCGACCGGCTGGTCGACAACAGCGAGATCCGTAACTGCGACGTCGCGATCTTCTACCGGACGAACGCCCAGTCGCGGGTGTTCGAAGACGTGTTCCTGCGCGTCGGGCTGCCGTACCGGGTCGTCGGCGGGGTCCGCTTCTACGAGCGCCGGGAGATCCGCGACGCACTGGCCTACCTGCGGGTGCTGTCGAACCCGGACGACACCGTCAGCCTGCGGCGCATCCTCAATGTGCCCCGGCGCGGGATCGGCGAGCGGGCGGAGGAACTGGTCGCGCAGTACGCCGATCGCGAGCGGATCTCCTTCGCCGCCGCGCTGCGGGTCGCGGCCGAGCAGCCCGAGCGGATGGGGGCGCTGGCCACGCGCTCGCAGCGGTGCATCGCCGGCTTCGTCCGGCTGCTCGACGGCCTGCGCGAGCTCGTCGACCAGGGGGAGGGGACGGCCGAGCTGCTCGAGGCGGTCTACGCCCGCACCGGCTACACCGCCGAGCTGGAGGCGAGCGACGACCCACAGGACGCCTCCCGGGCGGAGAACCTCGCCGAGCTGGTCACGGTCGCCCGCGAGTTCGCGGGCGACGCGGCGGTCGCGGACCTCGCCGTCGACGAGGCGCTGGAGAACGCTGGTCTGGAGAACGCCGCGCTCGCGCCCGCGGACGACGCCACGGGGGAGCCCGAGCCCGGGTCGCTCGCGGCGTTCCTCGAGCGGGTCGCGCTGGTGGCCGACGCCGACTCGATCCCGGACGACGACGAGGGCATGGTCACGCTGATGACCCTGCACACGGCCAAGGGCCTGGAGTTCCCGGTCGTCTTCCTGACGGGCCTGGAGGACGGGGTGTTCCCGCACCTGCGCGCCATGTCGGATCCGGCGGAGCTGGCCGAGGAGCGCCGGCTCGCGTACGTCGGGATCACCAGGGCCCGTGAGCGGCTCTACCTGTCCCGTGCGCTGATGCGCTCGTCCTTCGGGCAGCCGAACGCGAACCCGGCGTCGCGGTTCCTCGACGAGGTACCGGCGACGTTGGTCGACTGGAAGCGGTCCGAGCCGGAGCGCGCCGCGCCGGTGGGCCGGTTCGGGTTCGGCCGGCGGTCCGGCAGCGTCGGATCTCTTGGGCCAGATCGCGGCAGCTGGAAGGTGCCCGAGCGGACGCTGACGCCGTCGCTGCACCTCGAGGTGGGCGACCGGGTGAACCACGACAAGTACGGCCTCGGCACGGTCGTGGCGTCCGACGGGGTCGGGGCGCGGGCGACGGTGACGATCGACTTCGGCAGCGCGGGAACCGTGCGGCTGATGCTGATCGGCGGGGTGCCGCTCACCAAGCTGTAGGTCCCGGGCCGGTTCCGGCCGGGAACTGGCCGGAATGCGCCATACGGTCGGGGCATGACGGACCCGGCTGCCGCTCTCGCTCCGTTCGCCCCGGTGGACCGGGGCGTCGACGAGCCCGATCCCGCCCGCGCCCCGCTCCGCGCGGCCGGGCCGGTGGTCCGGGTCGAGGCTCCGGCCGGAGGGTCGGTGTGGATCGTCACCGACGAGGCCGTCGCCCGTGCGGCGCTCGTCGACCCCCGCATCACCAAGGATCCGGCCTGGGCGCCGCCTGCGTGGGATCCCCCCGTGGCCGGGCTCGAACCGCCGGCCGCGGCCGTGCCGTCGCTGACCACCCTGGACGGCCCGGCTCACGCCGCGTTGCGCCAGGCACATGCGCCGTTGTTCACGGCGCGCCGGCTGCGGGCGCACTACGGATTCATGACGGAACTGGCCATCGGAATGCTGTCGGCGGTGGCGGGCGAGGATCCGGTCGATCTCGCGGCGGACTTCACCGCGCGCTACCCGGTTGCCGTGCTGCTCGAGCTGCTCGGCATCCCGGCCGACCGCGTCGACGACGCGCTGGGCGCGTGCCGGGCGATGTTCACCGGTCCCGAGGGGCCCGGGCGCGCGATGGCGACCTTCGCCGACCTGGCCGCCGCGGGCCTCACGGACGGCCGCAGCGGGTTCGCGGCGGAGCTGCGCGACCGGGTTCCCGCGGAGATCACCCGCGACCAGCTGCACTACCTGCTGTTCGGGCTGATCTTCCCGGGGCAGATCACCACCGACCCCGCGCTCGGGTTCGTGCTCGCCGACGTCCTCGACGACGGCCGGGCGGACGCCGATCTCGACGACCTCGTGCGGGAGACGCTGCGGCACCACCCGCCTGCGCCGCTCACCCTCTGGCGGTTCACCGTCGAGGAGGTCGAGCTCGCCGGAGTGCGTCTGCCCCCGCGCGCGCCCGTGCTCGTCGACATCCTCGGTACGGGCACCGATCCGCACCGGGAGACCGGGCCGGATCTGACCTTCGGGGCGGGTCCCCACTACTGCCTCGGAGCCCAGCTGGCGTCCCTGGAGCTGCGGGCGGTGGCCGAGGTGGTCCGCACCGAGTTCCCGTACGCGCGGCTGGCCGTGCCCCGAGCCGCGCTGCGGCAGGTGAGCCACGGCGGCATCGGGGGGAGCCGGCTCGCCGCGCTACCCGTCGTCCTGGGGCGGAGGAAGACCTAGAGCTGGATGCCGTGGCGGGCCAGCCACGTGACCGGGTTGAGCTTGGTGCCGTCCGGCGCCCACACCTCGAGGTGCAGGTGCGGACCGGTGGAGAAGCCGCGGTTGCCGATGTCCGCGATGTGCTCGCCCGCGCGCACCGGCTGCCCCACTGTCACGTAGCTGCGGTTGACGTGCCCGTAGACGGTGCGCTCGCCGTCGGGGTGGCGGACGACCACCCACATCCCGAAGCCCGACGCGGGGCCGGACTCTGTCACGACGCCGTCGGTCAGTGCGTAGATCGGGGTTCCGATGGCGTTGGCGATGTCGACGCCGTAGTGGGTCACGCCCCAACGAGCGCCGAACACCGAGGTCAGGCGGCCGACGGCCGGCCGGACGAACGCCTCGCCGTCGATGACCTTGGCCTCCGGCGCCCCGTCGGACAGGGCCGAACGCAGGACCGCAGTGCGCTTCGCGATCTCCTGACCGATGTCGGCGGCCTTCGTGAGGTTTCGGACGTCGACCTCGGATCGCGGGTCGAGATGTCCGGTCGGCCCGAAGTTCCCGTCCAGCGACCCCACCCGCAGCGCTCCCTGCGGGAGTTGCTCCGCCCCGATGGCGTCGGTCCCCAGCGCGTCCGTTCCACCCGCATCGGTGCTCGTGTCCGCGACCGGGAGCAGGGCGGCGACCGGGACCACGTCCGGACCGGTGAGGGCGGTCATCATGGTCTGCCCGGCCGCCACCACGGCACCCGCGGCCGCTGCGGCCAGGGTGATGCGCCCGCGCAGGGATGCGCTGGGCGGGGGCGGCAACCGGTGCGAGCCGGTCGGCTGCGATGGGCGCAGCTCTCCGGGCTCGGGTCGGGCGCCGCTCGGAGAGCGGTGGCGCGCCAAGACCTGCCCTTCTCGAGGCAAGGCTGCGACGGGGACATGGGCGGGGAACCCTCGGCGCCGTTCGGGGCAGGCACCGTTGTCTCCGTCACGGCTCGTGACACGGACGACACGACGGTAGCGCCCGGTGAGAATGTCAGGCAAACGGGGGGTCGACACGTCGCCTGCTGCACCGTTCGGGTGGCTGACAGGGGCCCTCGCCGTGGGCCGTCTCACGGGTGACGACGGTCACCGGACCAGGTCAGAACGGGTGCGATCGGCGTCGCTAGGGTCGGTCCAACGCGCGCGCACGCCGGAGTGGGCAGTCGAAGTGGGGCAGGAGAGCCAGTGGACCTCTACGAGTACCAGGCGAAGGATCTGTTCGCCGCACACGGAGTTCCGGTGTTGCCGGGTCGAACCGTGGAGACGCCGGAGGAGGCTGCTGCGGCGGCCCGTGAGCTGGGCGGCACGGTGGTGGTGAAGGCCCAGGTGAAGACCGGTGGCCGGGGTAAGGCCGGTGGGGTGAAGCTGGCGACCTCGCCGGAGGAGACCCAGGAGAAGGCTGCGGCCATCCTGGGGATGGACATCAAGGGCCACACCGTCCACCGGGTGTTGGTCACCGAGGCGTCCGACATCGCGGAGGAGTACTACTTCTCGTTCCTGCTCGACCGGAGCAACCGCACCTTCCTGGCGATGTGCTCGGCCGATGGCGGCATGGAGATCGAGCAGCTCGCCGTGGAGCGGCCCGAGGCGCTGGCCCGGATCCCGATCGACGCGATCGCCGGGGTGGACCGGGCGAAGGCCGCCGAGATCGTCGCCGCGGGGCGGATCCCCGAGATCGTGGCGGACCAGGCCGCGGACGTGATCGTGAAGCTGTGGGAGACCTTCGTGGCGGAGGACGCCACGCTGGTCGAGGTGAACCCGCTGGTCCGTGACCCGCAGGACAAGGTCGTCGCGCTGGACGGGAAGGTCACCCTCGACGCCAACGCCGACTTCCGCCACCCCGGGCACGCCGACCTGGTCGACGAGCGCACCGAGAACCCGCTGGAAGCCAAGGCCAAGGCGAAGAACCTGAACTATGTGAAGCTCGACGACGGGCAGGTCGGGATCATCGGCAACGGCGCCGGACTGGTCATGTCGACCCTGGACGTCGTCGCCTACGCCGGGGAGCGCCACGGCGGGGTGAAGCCGGCGAACTTCCTCGACATCGGCGGCGGGGCGTCGGCGAAGGTGATGGCCGACGGGCTGGATGTGATCCTCGGCGATCCGGACGTGAAGAGCGTGTTCGTCAACGTGTTCGGTGGGATCACCGCGTGCGACGCGGTCGCGAACGGGATCGTCGAGGCGCTGAAGATCCTCGGTGATTCGGCGAGCAAGCCGCTGGTCGTGCGGCTCGACGGCAACAACGTGGTCGAGGGTCGCCGGATTCTGGACGAGGCGAACCACCCGCTGGTCACGCAGGTGGACACGATGGACAACGCGGCCGACAAGGCTGCTGAGCTCGCAGCCGCGGGTATCTCTGGGGCGGGGGCCTGATCATGTCGATCTTTTTGAACGAGCACAGCCGGGTCATCGTGCAGGGCCTGACCGGCGCCGAGGGCACCAAGCACGCCACGAAGATGTTGGCGGCGGGGACGAACATCGTCGGCGGGGTGAACGCCCGCAAGGCCGGCACCTCCGTCTCGATCGGCGGCCGCGACCTGAGCGTGTTCGGGTCGGTGGAGGAGGCGATGAAGGAGACCGGCGCGGACGTCAGCGTCGTCTTCGTGCCGCCCGCCTTCGCCAAGGCCGCCGTGGTCGAGGCGATCGACGCCGCGATCGGCCTGGCGGTGGTGATCACCGAGGGGATCCCGGTGCACGACGCGGCGTGGTTCTGGGCGCACGCGGTCGCGTCGGGTAACCGGACGCGAATCATCGGGCCGAACTGCCCGGGCATCATCTCCCCGGGCAAGTCGAATGCGGGGATCATCCCGGCCGACATCGCCGGCCCGGGGAAGATCGGGTTGGTGTCGAAGTCGGGCACCCTGACCTACCAGATGATGTACGAGCTGCGCGAGATCGGGTTCTCCACCGCGATCGGCATCGGCGGCGACCCGATCATCGGCACCACCCACATCGACGCGCTCGAGGCGTTCGAGGCCGACCCGGAGACCGCGGCGATCGTGATGATCGGGGAGATCGGCGGCGACGCCGAGGAACGGGCCGCGGAGTTCGTCAAGGCCAACGTGTCGAAGCCGGTGGTGGGTTACGTGGCCGGGTTCACCGCCCCCGAGGGCAAGACCATGGGCCATGCCGGGGCGATCGTGTCCGGCTCGGCGGGCACCGCCCAGGCCAAACAGGACGCACTCGAAGCCGCCGGGGTCCGGGTCGGGAAGACCCCGAGTGAGACCGCGGCACTGATGCGCGAGATCGTGGCGTCCCTGTAGCGGTCGCTGCGGCGACGGGCGGGAAACTTCACCCGCCCGTCGCTCGTTGCCCGTCGGGAACGACCGCGACGAACAACCCGCGAAGGCCGCGGGGAGGGAGCGAGATGACCCGGAACGCCGAGACGCCGGAGACCCCCGACCCGGATGCGCCCGCGTCGCCGACCGAGAGTGCGCGGAAGGGGCAGCCCGGTCCGGTCGCCGAGCTCGGGCTCGTCGCCGCCGGTCTCGGCTTCGTGATCTACCTGGTCACCTTCGTCGCGACCGTCGGAGGCGGATCGTCGTCGCCGGTCGTACCGCTCCTGCTCGGCGGCGGCCTGCTCGCGGGGTCGGTCGCGCTGCCGACGGTGGGAGGTCGGGTGCTCGCACCCGCCGCCGTCGTCACCACCACCGGTGCGCTGCTCCTGCTGCGCTCGGTGGTCGGCGACGGGGGGAGCGCACTCGTCGTCGGCGCACTGGTGCTGGCCCTCCTCGAGGCCGCAGCGGCGATCGGCGCCACCCTGATGCAGGCCGGCGTGGTGCGGTCGCGGCCGCCGAAGGCGCGCAAGGCGGCCGAGGCGACGCCGTTCGCCGGTCACCCGGGCGGCCCGCAGTTCCCCGGGCAGCAGTATCCGGGCCAGCCGTTCCCCGGCACCTATCCCGGGGCCGCCCCTCCCGCGCCGAACCCCGGCGACCAGTGGACGGGCGAGCACGCCTACGCGCAGAACGCCCAGTACGGAGCGCGCTACGGCGTGCCCGGCTACCCGCCGCCCCCGCCGTACGGCCCTGCCGGATACGACTCTGCCGGCTACGACCCGGCCCTGCACCACTCGGAGGCCCCCACGGTCGCAGTCGGCGCCGGGACCGCCGGTGAGGCCGCCTCGCCGCCGCGAGGGACGCGCCCCGTCACCGAGCCCGTTCCCGGTACCGCGGAGCCCGGGTCCGGATACCGGTCCGCGGTGGAACCGGGTACCGGCGCCTTCCCGGGGTCGGGCACGGGCGCGCACCGGGCGGTGCCGGACCCGGGCGCGGAGTCGGACAGCGAGCACACCCGGACCATCCCGGCCGTGCCGGACGACAAGCGCTGACCGCTGCGTCGGCGTCGAGCCGACCTGACACCCGGCCCGTCGGCGTGCCTGCCACGCCGTGGCGACCGTCGCTGCGACGCTGGACGCCGTGAGCCGCTCCCTCGCACCCCCCACCGACCTCCCGGCAGCCGATTCCGGCTCCGCACAGCCCGACAGCGTCGTCCGGTTGCGGGTCCTCTGTTCCGCCGCGACGGGCACGGTGCTGGCGAGTTACACCCTGCTCGTGCCGGCCGCCGCGGCCGTGGGCTGGACCGCGGGCGACGGACTGTCGTTCGATGGAGCCTTCGCGGCGGCCATCCCGCTCTGGCTGGCCGCGCACCAGATCCCGCTCGTGCTGTCGGGCCAGCCGTTCAGCGTGCTGCCGTTGCTGCCCACGGCGGTGCTGTTCGCCGTCGTCGCGCTGGGCGCCGGGTGGGCGCTGCGGCGCCTCGGCGGCCGGCTCCGGCACGACGGCGGGCCGGTCCTGGTCGGGATCGCGGGCGCACACGCCGCGGTCGCCGTGCTCGGCAGCGCGCTGCTGCCCCGGGCGGCCGAGGTGGCCGCGCAGCCGTGGGCGGCGATGGTCGGCGCCGGCCTGCTCGCGGGTTCCGCGGCCCTGACCGGAATGTTGCGCTCCTGCGGTCTGCCGCCCGAGTGGCGGACGGGTCCGGCGTGGTTGCGGGTCGGGATGCGGGGCGGTGCGCTCGCGCTGGCCGGTCTCACCGCCGTGGCGTCGGTGCTGCTGGTGGTGGGACTGGTCACCGCTGCGCCCCGGATGGTGACGGCCTACCGCGCGCTCGCACCGACGTTCGGCGACGGCCTCGGCGTCACCCTGCTCGGGTTGGCCTACCTGCCCAACGCCGCGGTCGGGGCGCTCAGCTGGGCAGTCGGCGCGGGGTTCTCCGTGGGGACGGCGACCATGTCGCCCTTCGACGCGAGGCCGGGCGTGCCGTCGTCGTTCCCGCTGCTGGCGGCCCTGCCGACGGGCGTGCCACCGGTGTGGGCGCCCGCGGTGCTCGCCCTGCCCGTGATCGTGGGCCTGCTCGTCGGGCTGTCGGTCCGGCGGGCGCTGCCGGTGCCTGCAGACCGGATCCGCGCGACGGTCGTCGCCGGGCTGGTCGCGGCGTCGGGCGCCACGCTGCTCGCCCTGCTGGCCGGTGGCCGGCTCGCCGCCGGCCCGTACGACCCGGTGCGCTTCCCTCCGGAGCTGGTGGCTCCCGCGACGCTGCTCTGGATCGGGGGCGTGGCGGCGGTCGTCGCGATCCTGCGGCGCCCGGACGAGAACCCGGAGTACGCCGAGGTGGTCGACGAGGGTGTCCGACCGCCCGCGGAGGAGTCGGCCGAGTCGGCCGCGGAACACGCCGAGGACGAGGTCGAGGCCGAGGTCGAGGCCGAGGTCGAGGACGAGGTCGAGGCCGAGGAGGAGGCCGACGAGAGCGCCGAGCCGGTGGACGACGACGAGGTGGACACGCCCGCAGTGGACGACCTCGACGACGAAGACGACGACACCGACGACACCGACGACACCGACGACACCGACGCGGAACGCGACGCCCCGCCCGTCGAGGCGGTCGACGTCGACGCAGCGCCCGCTGCGGCCGTCGCTCCGCCGCGCCGGAAGGTGTTCCGCCGCCGGGCCGGCCGGGTTGCCGAACCGCCCGCCCCGAAGCGCCCCCGCACCGTGGCCGACCTCGTCGCGGAGCGGGCCGCGGCAGAGCGCGCGGCCCGCGAGGACGACGCGCGGTAGGACACCCCGGGCGGCGAGTTGCGCATCTGTCCTCGGCGACTTGCGCGTTCCGGTACGCCGAGTTGCGCGTCTCGGTGCTCATGCGGCAGGGCGGACGGCCGGGAGCGGGGTGACCCCGCCCTCAACCTAGGCTGTGGGCAGTCCCCGCACGTCGCCGTCAGACCGAGGAGCCGCGCGTGCCGCAGCCGAGCAGCACCTATCGGGTGCAGCTGCCCGTACCGGCGCGGGTCGTGGTGCTGGTGTCCGGCTCCGGGACCCTGCTCCAGGCGCTGCTGGACGCCGCCGCCGAGCCCGGTTACCCGGCCGAGGTCGTCGCGGTCGGGGCTGACCGCGCCGGGATCGAGGGCCTGGCCCGCGCCGAACGCGCCGGGGTTCCGACCTTCGTCGAGCCGGTCCCAGCGCACCCCGACCGGGCGGCATGGAACGCCGCGGTCACCGAGGCGGTCGTCGCGTATCAGCCCGACCTCGTCGTCAGTGCCGGCTTCATGAAGATCCTCGGAGCGGACTTCCTCAAGGAGATCGGCTGCCCGATGGTCAACACGCATCCGGCGCTGCTGCCCGCCTTCCCCGGCGCCCATCCCGTCGCCGACACCCTCGCCTACGGCGTGAAGGTCACCGGAGCCACGGTGCACCTGGTCGACGACGGTGTCGACACCGGTCCGGTGCTGGCCCAGGCCGCCGTCGAGGTGCACCCCGGCGACACGGCGGACACGCTGCACGAACGCATCAAGATCGAGGAGCGGCGGTTGCTCGTGGGCACCGTCGCCGCGCTGGCCCGCGACGGCGCCAGCGTGAGCGGACGAGAGGTGACGATCCCGTGAGCGAGCGTGCGAGCGAACCGTCGGCGCGAGCTGACGAGCGGCGTCCGGTGCGCCGGGCACTGGTGAGCGTCTACGACAAGGCAGGGCTCACGGAACTGGCCGAGGGGCTGCACAAGCTCGGTGTGGAGATCGTCTCCACCGGCTCGACGGCGCAGCGGATCGCGGACGCCGGCGTCCCGGTCACCCCCGTCGAGGAGCTGACGGGCTTCCCCGAGTGCCTCGACGGCCGCGTCAAGACCCTGCACCCGAAGGTCCACGCCGGGCTGCTCGCCGACACCCGCCGTCCCGAGCACCTCGCGCAGCTCGACGAGCTCGGCGTCGCCCCGTTCGAGCTGCTCGTGGCGAACCTCTACCCGTTCACCGAGACGGTGGCCTCCGGTGCGGCGCCCGACGAGTGCGTCGAGCAGATCGACATCGGCGGCCCGGCTATGGTGCGCGCGAGTGCCAAGAACCACGACAGCGCGGCCGTGGTGGTCGACCCCACCCGCTACGGATGGGTGCTCGAGCAGGTCGAGGCCGGCGGGTTCACCCTCGCCGACCGCCGCCGGCTCGCCGCGGCGGCCTTCCGGCACACCGCCACCTACGACGTCGCCGTCGCCTCCTGGATGGGCAACGTGCTGGCGCCCGAGGGCGACGGCCCGTTCCCGGCCTGGGTCGGCGCCACGTGGGAGCGGGCCTCGACGCTGCGCTACGGCGAGAACCCGCACCAGGCCGCCGCGCTGTACACCGCGGGCAGGGGCGGGCTGGCCGGCGCGGAGCAGTTGCACGGCAAGGAGATGTCGTACAACAACTACGTCGATGCCGACGCCGCGTGGCGGGCGGCGCACGACCACGGCGACCTCACCTGCGTGGCGGTCATCAAGCACACCAACCCGTGCGGGATCGCGGTCGGCGCGGACGTCGCCGAGGCGCACCGCAAGGCGCACGCGACGGACCCGGTGAGCGCGTTCGGCGGCGTGATCGCGACGAACCGCGAGGTCGGCGCGGCGATGGCCGAGCAGGTGGCCGAGGTCTTCACCGAGGTGGTGCTGGCGCCGTCCTACGCGCCTGAGGCGCTGGAGATCCTCACCAGGAAGA
This sequence comes from Pseudonocardia charpentierae, assembly GCF_031845345.1. Lineage (NCBI taxonomy): Bacteria > Bacillati > Actinomycetota > Actinomycetes > Pseudonocardiales > Pseudonocardiaceae > Pseudonocardia > Pseudonocardia charpentierae. The sequence goes on from NZ_JAVREJ010000002.1 coordinate 247,257, forward strand.
AGAACGTCCGGCTGCTGCGCCTGTCCGACGGGGGAGCGCGGGGCGGGGCCGAGATGCGGCCGATCTCCGGTGGCCTGCTCCTGCAGCAGCGCGACCTGGTCGACGCCCCCGGCGACTCCCCCGCCTCGTGGACGCTGGCCACGGGCGATCCCGTTCCGGACGACGTCCTGGCCGACCTCGCCTTCGCCTGGCGGGCCTGCCGGGCCGTGAAGTCGAACGCGATCCTGCTGGCGTCGGACGGGGCGGCCGTCGGCATCGGGATGGGGCAGGTCAACCGGGTCGACTCGGCGCGCCTCGCGGTGGCGCGGGCCGGCGACCGGGCTCGCGGTTCGGTGGCCGCCTCCGACGCGTTCTTCCCGTTCCCCGACGGGCTCGAGGTGCTGCTGGAGGCCGGGGTACGGGCGGTCGTCCAGCCGGGCGGCTCGGTGCGCGACAACCTGGTCGTCGAGGCCGCGGCCGCCGCGGGCGTGGCGATGTACCTGACGGGGACGCGCCACTTCGCCCACTGAGCCTCGGAGCGTGCTCCGGGGTTGAGCCGGAGCCTCGCCCTCGCTACGATTCGAACATCAGTTCGAACGGTCGTCTCCCCACGACTGCGGTGGCCGGGAGGCGTGCGCGTGGGCGAGGGAGCGGCGGCAACCGGCTCGGTTGTCGGCGGGGAGGCCGACACCGCGCACCGGTTGGCGACGGCCCGGGGGCTGCTGCGGCGCCTGGAAGACCGGGCGGCGGGGCCGCGTCCGGCTGCCGAGCCGGGAGCGGACGGCCGGGTGCTCCCGGTGGGTGCGCCACTGGCCACATTGCTTCCGGGCGGCGGGTTGCGCCGGGGCACGACGGTGGCGGTCACGGGAACGGTGGGGGCCACCTCGCTGGTGCTCGCACTGCTCGCCGAGGCCTCGGACGGTGGCGCCTGGGCCGGAGTGATCGGTCGCCCGGACCTCGGACTCGTGGCCGCGGCCGAGGCCGGGGTCGCGCTCGAGCGCCTGGCGCTGGTCCCGTATCCCGGGGCGGACCTGGTGGCGGTCACCGCGGCTCTGCTGGACGGGCTGGATCTCGTGGTCGTGGCGGGTCGGGTGCTGCACAGCAGCGACCGCGCGCGTCTGGCCGCCCGGGCCCGGCAGCGCGGTGCGGTGCTGCTGCCGCTGGGCCCGTGGCCGGGGGCGGACCTCGAGCTGACCTGCGAGCAGGGCGGATGGCGGGGCGTGGGCGCCGGGAGCGGCGACGTCGGGCGGTTGCGCACGCGGCGGGTGTGCGTGCGGCTGCGTGGGCGCGGTGTCGCTCCTGCGGGCCGTAGCGCCCGGCTGCTCCTCCCCGGGGTCGCGGGCCGGCTCGCGGTCGACGTCGAGGGCGACGCCTCGGCGGTCGACCGGCCGATCGCGGACCGGGAGGCGGGATGACCGTGCCCGTGCGGGTGCTCGCGCTCTGGTCGCCGGACTGGCCGGTCACCGCCGCGGCGCGGGCCGCGCACCTCACTCCGGACCGGCCTGCCGCCGTGGTCGTCGCGAACCGGGTGCTCGCCTGCTCGGCCGTCGCCCGCGCCGCCGGGGTGCGGCGCGGGCTGCGGAGGCGCGAGGCCCAGGCTCGGTGCCCCGAGCTCGTCGTGCTGGCCCGCGACGCCGACCGCGACGCCCGGATGTTCGAGCCGGTCGTCGAGGCCGTCGAGGAGCTGGCGCCGGGAGTGGAGGTGATCCGGCCGGGCTTGCTGGCGTTGCCCGTCCAGGGCCCGGCGGGGTACTTCGGGGGCGAGCTCGCGGCTGCGGAGCGGCTCGTGGACCAGGTGGCGGGTCGCGCCGGGGTGGAGTGCCAGGCGGGGATCGCGGAGGGGCTGTTCGCCGCGGTGCTCGCCGCCCGGCGCGGCGTGGCCGTCGCGCCGGGCGACACTCCTGCCTTCCTCGCCCCGCTGGAGGTGGAGGAGCTGGACCGCGAGCCGGAGGTGGACCGGTCCGAGCTGGTCGGGCTGCTGAGCCGGCTCGGGTTGCGGAGTCTGGGAGCGTTCGGTGCGCTGGCGGCCGGCGACGTGGCGTCGCGGTTCGGGGCGGACGCCGTGCTCGCGCACCGGCTGGCGCGCGGCCTGGACCCGCGGCCGCCGGTCCGCCGGTGGCCCCCCGCGGAGCTGGCCGTCGAGCTGGAGCTGGACCCGCCGGTGGACAGGGTGGACGCCGCAGCCTTCGCCGCCCGGACGCTGGCGCAGCGGCTGCACGGGGTGCTGGCGGCGCACGGGTTGTCGTGCACGCGCCTGGGGGTCGGGGCGCGCACGACGTCGGGGGAGGAACTGCACCGCGTCTGGCGGTGCGCCGAGCCGCTCACGCCGTCCGGCACCGCGGACCGCGTCCGCTGGCAGCTCGACTCCTGGCTCGTCCGGGGCGGACGCGGAGCCGTCGACAGGCTGCAGCTGGTGCCCGAGGAGACGGTCGGTGCGGGCGCGCTGCAACTGGGTCTGTGGGGCGACGTCGGAGAGGCGGACGAGCGGGCGGGCCGTGCGTTGGTGCGCGTGCAGGCGCTGCTCGGGCCGGAGGCGGTGGTCACCGCGGTGCTCACCGGTGGCCGGGAGCCCGCGGAGCGGGTCCGGCTGGTGCCCTGGGGGGACGACCGCGACGAGGCCGCGAGCCGGGTCCCGGCGGCGTCGGGCGGTGAGGCCGGCCGCGCATCAGGGTCGCCGGTGCGGGAGCCACCGCCGCCCTGGCCCGGCCGGCTGCCCGCGCCCTCGCCCGCCGTCGTCCCCCCGGACCCGCTGCCTGCCGACCTGTGCGACGCCGCCGGGGATCCCGTGCACCTCGCCACCCCTGACCTGCTCACCGCGGCACCGCGGACGCTCGCCGTCGACGGCGGCCCGCCCCGGGACGTGCACGGCTGGGCCGGGCCGTGGCCGGTCGCGCAGCGGTGGTGGGCACCGGACGGCATGGCGGGCAGCAGGCTGCAGGTGCTCCGCGCGGACGGCGCCGCGTTCCTGCTGTTCGCGCGCGCCGGCCGCTGGGAGGTCGCCGGTGTCTACGACTGAGCAGTGTCCGTCACGCCGGGATGCCGTCGGTGGAGAGCGCGAAGCGGCCGATCGTGCCCGCCACGGCGTCGGTGTTGCGGTCCAGCGCCGTCCGGTCGATCCCGTCGATGCGGTCGCAGGCCTGGTGGTAGCAGCGGTCGTACGGCTGGCCGGCCGTGCCGCCCCAGCGCTGCGCCTGCTCCGGGGTCTTGATCTCCTCGGCTCCGGTGAACAGCCCGCCCGCCGGGATCCCGGCGGCGATGAACGGGCCGTAGTCCGAGCGGCCGTCGAAATCGGTGCCCTCGCCGGTCACGCCCGTCGTCGCGAGCCGCTCGAGGAGCACGCGCTCGACGGTCGCCGACCCCTCCGGTCCGGGCCCGGCCCCCTCGTTGTCCGAGTTGTCGCCGTCGTAGGCGAGGTAGCCGGCGTTCGGCGAGCCCACCATGTCCAGGTTGAGGTACAGCGAGATCTTCTGGCGGTCGGCGTCCGAGAGCCCGGCGACGTACTGCGTCGAGCCGATCAGTCCCTCCTCCTCGGCGCCCCAGAACGCGAACCGCACCGCGTTCGCCACCGCGGGAGCACCGCCGAGCCGCACGGCCGTCTCCAGCAGGGCCGCGGTGCCCGAGCCGTTGTCGTTGATCCCCGGCCCCGCCTGCACCGAGTCCAGGTGCGCGCCGGCCATCACCACGTTGTCCGGGTTGCCGGTCGTGGTCTGGGCGACGACGTTGCGGCTCGTCCGGTCCTCGATCGTCGTCGCCAGCACGAGGTTCACCGCGACGCCCGCCCGTCCGGCGAGTGCGTCGCCGTCGGCCTTGCTCAGGCCCACGGTCGGGAGCACGTTGGCGACGTCGCCGAGGGTGGCCTGGTCCAGCGGGCCGTCCTGGTTGTTGGCCACGAGCACCGCGGCCGCCCGCGCTGCGCCGGCGTTCGCCGACTTGACCCCGAACGGACACCCTCCCCGCCGCGCCAGCACCACGGCGCCCGCCGGGACGTTCGCGAAGTCGGCGGCCTCGCAACCCGAGGTCTCGTCCTGGGTCAGCACGGCCAGCGGCGCGGTGATGCCGCCCGCCGGAGTGGCGGGGGAGAAGCTGAGCACGGACGACGCGGTCAGCGCGCCGTCCACCGTGAGACGGACCTCCTGCGCCGAGAACGACCGTGCAGGGAACTCGGGCGTCTCCACGGTGTAGCCCGCGTCGCGCAGTGTCCGCGCGACGTACTCCACGCTCGCGTCGTAGCCGGGCGTGGCCAGCGCCCGGTTGCCGCTGTTGGCGTCGGCGATGCGCTGCAGCTCTTCCAGGTGGCGGAACGCTCCGTCGCCGGTCACCTCGGCGACCAGCCGGTCCGGGAGCGTGGCGTCCGGGGTCGGTGCCGCCGTCGCGGTGGGCGCCGGGGTCGCCGGTGTGGGAGGCGGCGGGGATGACGGCGCAGAGCAGGCCATGGCCAGGCCGACGGCGCTCAGCGCCAGTACCCGGAGCGGCGTGGCGCGCAGGGAGAGAGGGCGCATGCCGGGAGCCTACGGAGGTGTCCCGGACTCGGCCTGCGCCCGCAGGGACGGCGGGTCCGTGTCGGTCCGGGGCGGGTTGTGCGGCCGTGGGTCGGGCTGTGGACAACTCCTGTTCGACCCAGAGATTCGAACGTCTGTTCGAGTAGAGTCCCGGGCATGGGGTTGAGCAATCCTGACGTGCCGTGGTCCGAGCTGGAGGCCGCGCTCTCCGGTCGTACCGGCTCGAGTCTGTCGGGTGGTGCGGAGGCCGACGGGGGCGATTCGCCGGCCTGGTCGCGCAAGCGGGAGCCGTACCGGCGCACCGACCTCCCCGCGCCCGCCCCGGGACCGCGCGTGCCGTACGCCGAGCTGCACTGCCACTCGAACTTCAGCTTCCTGGACGGTGCGAGCCATCCCGAAGAGCTGGTCGAGCAGGCCGCACGCCTGGGCCTGGAGGCGCTCGCGCTCACCGACCACGACGGCATGTACGGCGTGGTCCGGTTCGCCGAGGCCGCCGCCGAGCTGAACATCGGCACCGTCTTCGGCGCGGAGCTGTCGCTGGGCCTCACCGCGCCTCAGAACGGAGTGGCCGATCCCGAGGGCAGTCACCTGCTCCTGCTCGCCCGCGATCCCGACGGCTACCGGGGGCTCTGCCGCACGATCAGCACCGCCCAACTCGCCGGGCAGGAGAAGGGGCGTCCGGTCTACGACCTCGAGGAGGTCGTCGCCGACACGGACGGGCACGTGCTCGTGCTCACCGGCTGCCGCAAGGGCGCGGTGCGGCAGGCGCTCGAGCGGGGCGGCCGTGCGGCGGCAGCCGCTGCGCTCCGCGGCCTGGTCGAGCGGTTCGGGTCGGACGCCGTCGCGGTCGAGCTCTCCTACGGAGCGCTGCCCACGGACGCCGAGGTCAACGACGCCCTGGCCGCCCTCGCCGCCGACGCCGGGCTGCCCACGGTCGCCAGCACAGCCGCGCACTACGCCGTACCGGAGCGGTTCCCGCTGGCCACGGCCCTGGCGGCGGTGCGGGCCCGGCGCAGTCTGGACGACGCCGACGGGTGGCTGCCGCCCGCGGGCACCGCGTACCTGCGGTCGGGTGCGGAGATGGCGGCCCGGTTCGACGCGCGCCATCCCGGGGCGGTGGCGCGCGCGGCGGAGTTCGGCGCGGCGTGCGCGTTCGCGATCGACCTGGTCGCTCCGGACCTACCCCCGTTCGAGACCCCGCCGAACCGCACGGAGGCCCAGTGGCTGCGCGAGCTCACCCGGCGCGGGGTGCAGGAGCGCTACGGCAGCTACACCGAGAATCCCGAGGCCGTCACCACGGTGGAGCGGGAGCTGGAGGTCATCGAGGCCCGGAACTTCCCCGGCTACTTCCTGATCGTGCACGACATCGTGGCCTTCTGCCGCGCGTCGGGCATCCTCTGCCAGGGCCGAGGCTCGGCGGCGAACTCCGCGGTCTGCTACGCGCTCGGGATCACGAACGTCGACGCGGTGGCGCACGGCCTGCTGTTCGAGCGGTTCCTGTCCCCGGCCCGCGACGGCTACCCGGACATCGATCTCGACATCGAGTCGGGACGTCGCGAGGAGGTCATCCAGTACGTCTACAGCCGCTACGGGCGCGACCGGGCGGCGCAGGTGGCGAACGTGATCAGCTACCGGCCCCGGTCGGCGGTGCGCGACGTCGCGAAGGCGCTGGGTTTCTCGCCGGGCCAGCAGGACGCGTGGAGCAAGCAGATCGAGCGCTGGCACGGGATCGGGGGCAACGGCATGGAGGGCGGGGAGGTCCAGGGCATGCCCGAGCAGGTCGGGGAGCTGGCGAACCAGCTCCTCGGCTTCCCCCGCCACCTCGGCATCCACTCCGGCGGCATGGTCATCTGCGACCGCCCGGTGGCGGAGGTGGTCCCGGTCGAGTGGGCCCGCATGGACGGCCGCACGGTGGTGCAGTGGGACAAGGACGACTGCGCGGCGGCCGGGCTGGTGAAGTTCGACCTGCTCGGGCTGGGCATGCTCACCGCGCTGCACCTGATGATCGACCTGGTTGCGGAGCACCACGGCCGCCGCCTCGAGCTGCACGAGCTGCAGCCGGTCGATCCCGAGGTCTACGCGATGCTCGCGCGGGCCGATTCGGTCGGGGTGTTCCAGGTCGAGTCACGGGCGCAGATGGCCACCCTCCCGCGGCTGCGTCCGCGGAAGTTCTACGACCTGGTCGTCGAGGTCGCGCTGATCCGGCCGGGCCCGATCCAGGGCGGTTCGGTGCATCCCTACATCCGGCGGCGCAACAAGCTGGAGGAGTGGGACTACGAGCACCCGCTGCTGGAGAACGCCCTGCGCAAGACCCTCGGGGTGCCGCTGTTCCAGGAGCAGCTCATGCAGGTCGCGATCGACGTCGCGGGGTTCTCCCCGGCCGACGCCGACGAACTGCGCCGGGCGATGGGATCGAAGCGCTCGACCGAGCGGATGGAGCGGCTGCGCGGGCGGTTCTACGCCGGGATGGCGGTCAACGGGATCGAGGGCGCGCTGGCCGACAAGATCTTCGACCGGATGCTGGCGTTCGCGAACTTCGGCTTCCCGGAGAGCCACTCGATCAGCTTCGCGTCGCTGGTCTACTACAGCGCCTGGTTCAAGCTCTACCACCCCTCGGCGTTCTGCGCGGCGCTGCTCAACGCCCAGCCGATGGGTTTCTACTCGCCGCAGTCGTTGGTGGCCGACGCCCGCAGGCACGGGGTCCGGGTGCGCGGCCCGGACGTCAATCTCGGTGGGGCCCGGGCCGTGCTGCAACCGGACGCGCACAGCACCGGCGGGCACGCGGTCCGGCTGGGGATGACCGACATCCGCAACGTCGGGGAGAAGCTCGCCGAGCGGATCGAGGCGGAGCGCGCAGCGAACGGTCCCTATCGGGACCTGGCCGACCTGGCCCGCCGCGTCCGCCTCACGGTCCCCCAGGCCGAGGCGCTGGCCACGGCCGGGGCGCTCGGGTCGTTCGGCGTGGACCGGCGCGCGGCGCTGTGGGCGGCGGGGGTGGTCGCCGCGGTGCGGCCGGACCAGTTGCCGGGCACCGCCGTCGGTCTCGACGCACCCGCGCTGCCGGGGATGACCGACGCCGAGCTCACCGTCGCCGACGTGTGGGCCACCGGGGTCTCGCCGGACAGCCATCCGATCGTGCACCTGCGCGAGCGGCTGGACCGGTTCGGGGCGATCTCGATCGACCGTCTCGACGCCGTGGGCCTGGCCGCGGGCCCGGACGCCCCGCCGCGGGTGCTGGTCGGCGGCCTGGTCACCCACCGGCAGCGGCCCGCCACGGCCGGCGGGGTCACGTTCCTCAACCTGGAAGACGAGACCGGCATGCTCAACGTCACCTGCTCGGAGGGGTTGTGGCTGCGCTACCGGAAGGTGGCGCTGGGCAGCGCCGCGCTGCTGGTGCGCGGCCGGCTGGAACGCAGCGAGGAGGGGGTGCTGAACCTGGTGGCGGACCGGCTGGCGCGGTTGGTGCTCGCGGTGCCGGTGAAGTCGCGTGACTTCCGCTGAAGCGCGCCTGGCAGGCTCGGCGACGTGCCCGACCGTCCTGCCGACATCGAGACCCTGCTCGCCGACGACACCGAGTACGCCGACCTCGACCTCTCCGATCTCGTGCTCGACGGCCCCGCGGCGTGTGGTCGGACGTGGAGCGGGCGCCGGTTCGTCGACTGCACCTTCCACGACGCGGACCTGCGCGGGCTCGTCACGGAGCGGTGCACCTTCGACGGCTGCGCATTCCGCGGCGCGGACCTCGGCGAGTCGGCACACCGGGGGAGCGCCTTCCGGTCGTGCACGTTCGAGCGCACCACCTTGAGCGACGCGAGTTTCGCCGGGTGTTCGCTGCTCGGCAGCACCGTGCGCGACAGCCGGGTACGCCCGCTGACGCTCACCGACTCCGACCTCACGCTGGCCGCGCTGGGCGGAGTCGACCTGCGCCGCACCGACCTGTCCGGTCTGCGGATGCGAGAGGTGAACCTCGTCGACGCGGACCTGCGCGAGGCCGACCTGCGTGGCACGGACCTCGGCGGTGCCCGTCTGCACGGCACCCGGTTCGACGGGGCGGACCTGCGCGGGGCGCGGCTCGACGCCGACGCACTCCGCGGGGCACAGCTCGCGGGCACGACCGTCGACATCGAGACCGCGCTCGCCTTCGCCGCCGCCCACGGCCTGCGGATCGGGTGACCATTACCGCGGGCCCATACGCAGCGCGCCGTCCATCCGGATCGTCTCGCCGTTGAGGTAGTCGTGGGCGGCGATCATCAGCACCAGCCGGGCGTACTCGTCGGGTCGGGCGAGCCGCTGCGGGAACGGCACGCTCGCCGCGAGCCCCGCCCGCACCTCGTCGGACATCCCCGCCATCATCGGCGTGTCGACGATCCCCGGCGCGATCGCGACCACCCGGATCCCGTGCTGCGCGAGGTCGCGGGCGGCGGTCACCGTCATCCCGGCGACGCCGGCCTTCGACGCGGCGTAGGCGACCTGGCCGATCTGGGCCTCGAACGCCGCGATCGAGGCGGTGTTGACGATCACCCCGCGCTGCCCGTCGGTGTCCGCCGGGAGCCGGCTCATCGCGTCGGCGGCGAGCCGCAGCACGTTGAACGTCCCGACGAGGTTGACCCCGACGACCGTCCGGAACAGGTCGAGGTCGTGCGGGCCGCGCCGGGACACGATCCGGGCCGACGGTGCGATGCCCGCGCAGTTGACCGCCAGCCGCAGCTGCTGCCCGTCATCGTCGATCCGGGCCAGCGACTCACGCACCCCGGACTCCTCGGTGACGTCGGCCGGAAGCAGCGTCACGCCGTCGGGGGCGGTCGTGCCCGCCACCGCCTTCTCCAGGTCCAGCCCGTAGACGGTGACGCCGCGCGCGGCGAGCGCGGCGGCGGTGGCGGCGCCGAGCCCCGACGCGGCCCCGGTGACCAGCGCGGCCGAACCTGCGATCTCCATGACTCTCCGGACGCGTCGGTGGGTGGGACGGACGGCGCGCATGCTCCCACGCCTGTGCCGGCGTGCGCGGCCGTGACGGTGCGCCGGGGCGGCTGCGAGAATGACCGCGTGACATCCGCGCCGCGCTCGCTGCGTTCCCGGCTGCCGGTCGAGTGGCCGATGATCGTCGTGCTGGCCGTCGCGGTCGTCGGCCTGCTGCGCGTGGCGACCGCACACTGGCGCGAGGGCTCGGTGACGCTCGGCGCCGCCCTGCTGATCGCCGCCGCGCTGCGCGCCGCACTGCCACCGGACCGCGCGGGCCTGCTCGCGATCCGCAGCAAGGTCCTCGACATCCTCGCCTACTCGGGACTGGGCCTCGCGGTGGTCCTGCTCGCCGTGACGATCACTCGGGGCTCATTGACCGTGGGGTGACGAAGCCCGCTCCGCCCGGCGCTGTCGGACCCCGTCAGTAGGCTCCGTCTCGAGCAGCAGCGGAGCGAGCGGAGGGCCGACATGGCGAAGATCAAGGTCGAGGGCACCGTCGTCGAGCTCGACGGCGACGAGATGACCCGGATCATCTGGCAGTTCATCAAGGACAAGCTGATCCACCCGTACCTCGACGTGAACCTGGAGTACTACGACCTCGGCATCGAGGCGCGCGACAAGACGGACGACCAGATCACCGTCGACGCCGCGAACGCGATCAAGAAGCACGGCGTGGGTGTGAAGTGCGCAACGATCACCCCGGACGAGGCCCGCGTCGAGGAGTTCGGTCTCAAGCGGATGTACCGCTCCCCGAACGGGACGATCCGCAACATCCTCGGCGGCGTGATCTTCCGCGAGCCGATCATCATCTCCAACATCCCGCGCCTGGTGCCGCACTGGACGCAGCCGATCGTCGTCGGCCGTCACGCGTACGGCGACCAGTACCGCGCCACCGACTTCCGGTTCCCGGGCGAGGGCACCCTGACGATCACGTTCACCCCGAAGGACGGGTCGGCGCCCATCGAGCACGAGGTGTTCCAGGCCCCCGGCCCCGGCGTCGCGCTGTCGATGTACAACCTCGACGCGTCGATCCGCGACTTCGCGCGGGCCTCGCTGAACTACGGCCTCAACCGCGAGTACCCGGTCTACCTGTCCACGAAGAACACGATCCTCAAGGCCTACGACGGCCGCTTCAAGGACCTGTTCGAGGAGATCTTCGAGTCGGAGTTCAAGGACCGGTTCGAGGCCAAGGGCCTCACCTACGAGCACCGCCTGATCGACGACATGGTCGCCGCCGCGCTCAAGTGGGAGGGCGGCTACGTCTGGGCCTGCAAGAACTACGACGGCGACGTGCAGTCCGACATCGTCGCGCAGGGCTTCGGGTCGCTGGGCCTCATGACCAGCGTGCTGATGACCCCGGACGGCCGCACCGTCGAGGCGGAGGCCGCGCACGGCACCGTCACCCGGCACTACCGCCAGCACCAGGCCGGCAAGCCGACCTCGACGAACCCGATCGCGTCGATCTACGCCTGGACCCGCGGGCTCGCGCACCGCGGCAAGCTGGACAACACGCCCGAGGTGACGGCCTTCGCAAACAAGCTCGAGGACGTCGTCATCAAGACCGTCGAGAGCGGCAAGATGACCAAGGACCTCGCGCTGCTGATCGACAAGGACGCGCCCTTCCTCACCACCGAGGACTTCCTGGCCACCCTGGACGAGAACCTCAAGACCGCCAACGGCTGACGGCCGGGCGGGGCGGTACGCCGCCCCGCCCCGTCTCTACTTCACGCAGCTGTGGCCGGTCGGCTACCGTCGGAGGTCGACCCTGCGTCCGGGAGGCGAAGCGGCATGGCGGCGAAGTGGACGGCCTCCCTCAAGAAGCCGTGGCAGATCCGGGGGTGGGGGCTCGTCTTCATCAGCGGGATCGTCCTCACGATCCTCGCGATGCTCGACGCCCCGGCCGACAACAGCACCAGCGCGATCCGCACGGCGGACGGGTCCACCGGCTGCCAGCTGCGGGTCTCCGCCGCCGAGTTGCGCGTGCGGTCGGCCCCGAGCACGGACGCCGCCCAGGTCGAGGTGCTCTCCGAGGGCGCGGTCGTCGACGGCACGACCACCGTCACCGGCGGGTTCCGTGAGCTGGAGGGCGACCGCTGGGCCGCCGACCAGTTCCTCACCCCGATGCCGGGCACGAACTGCGGGTAGCGAACCCGCTTGACCGGGCGTGGTCTGATGCGGGGATGACCGGTTCCACCCACCGCAACGTCGACCTGGTTCTCGCCCACCTGCGTGCCGGAGGTGCGGCGCCGCGGGCCCTCGACGGCCTGCAGGTGCTGCCCGATGCCGTGACGACCGCTGCGGCGGCCGCCGCCGCTCTCGGCGTCGAGGTCGGACAGATCGCCAACTCGCTGGTGTTCGACGCCGACGGCGCTCCGCTGCTCGTCCTCACGTCCGGGGCGCACCGGGTGGACACCGGGAAGATCGCTGCCCTGGTCGGGGCCGGGCGGGTACGCCGGGCGTCCCCGGACTTCGTGCGTGCCGCGACGGGCCAGTCGATCGGCGGTGTGGCGCCCGTCGGGCATCCCGCGCCGTTGCGCACGCTGGTCGACCGGGACCTGGCGCAGTACCCCGAGATCTGGGCGGCCGGCGGCATCCCGCACGCCGTCTTCCCGACGACGTTCACCGAGTTGGTCGCGGTCACCGGCGGTGAGCCCGCGGACGTTGCATGAGCCGCCCTCGGAGTTGAACTGCTTACCATCCTTAGCAATATGCCGATTTGATAACTATAGTTAACTAAAGCCGCGAGGAGCGACACCGAGGACATCCTGTTCACGGCTGCCCGTCCGGGCGACAAGCACACCCTTGGAGGTGGCGGCATGACCCTGCCTGAGCCGCTGCGCGCGTCCGCGCAGCACATCGGACTTCTTCACGACAAGATCGGACTACTGCACGACAAGCGGCACCGACTGGTGGACGCTCTGGTGTCCGCCGAGCTGCAGTTCCTGGCCGCCCTCAGCCGCGAGTGCGAGGCCGGCGAGACGAGCTGGGCCCAGCTGCGCGATGCCTACGCGACCCTGTCGGCCGGCAAGCTTCGCGGCCTGCGCGCGCGCTGGATGAACGCAATAGGAATCAGTCCCGAGAAGGTCATCGCGAACGCCAAGGCGGAAGCCGCCCGGCGGGCGCAGAGGGCCAGGCCGGCACCGGCCCCAGCGTCACGGCGGGCGCCGCCCGCCCGCCGAGTAGCGCGGCGCGCCCGTGCTGCGTGATGACGTCCCGGAGTTCGGGCGCCCGAGTCGGTGACCGGACCGCTCCGGGTTGACCCACCGAGCCGCTCTCGCTTGGCTCGTCGGATGACCTTCGACACCCGTCCCGTCACACCGGACCGGGTCGACGACTTCGTCGCGGTCGTGAACCCCAACCGGCGCGCGAGCCACTGCTGGTGCCTGTCGCACCGGCTGACCGCCGGCGAGATCACGGAGCTCGGTGGCGGGAGCCGCGAGGAGGCGTTCCGTGCACTGTGCGGCCGGGAGAACCCGCCGGGAGTGATCGGGTACGCCGACGGCGAGCCGGTGGGCTGGTGCAGCGTCGGCCCGCGGTCGGAGAACACGCGGCTGAGCCGGTCGCGGTTGATACGACCGCTCGACGACCTGCCCGTGTGGAGCATCATCTGCGTCGTCATCCGGGGCGGTCACCGCAAGCGCGGGTACACGACGCCCCTGATCGACGGCGCGGTCGCCCACGCCGCATCGCGGGGCGCGCCCGCCGTCGAGAGCTATCCGGTCGACCCGGGATCGGGGCGGATCGACCTGACGATGGCGTTCGTCGGCACGCGGGCGATGTTCGAGAAGGCCGGGTTCGAGGTGGCGGGGAGCACGGACGCCGTCGCGAGCAAGCTCCCGCGCCTGGTGATGCGCCGGATGTTGTGACTGAGCTCTCGTTCACCGTTGCTCCGCGCCCTAGGCTGATCGCGCAGCAGTACGGAGCGCGGCTGGGGCAGCGCTCCCGGGTCTTGTCATCGTCGCCACTTCAGAGCTGCGGGGTCGTCTCATGCCGAAGTACGTGTTCGAGTTCACCGAGGGCGGTAAGGACGAGAAGGACCTGTTGGGGGGTAAGGGCGCGAACCTGGCGGAGATGACGCGGTTGGGGTTGCCGGTGCCGCCGGGGTTCACGGTGACGACTGAGGCGTGTCGGCGGTATCTGGTTGATGGCGCGGTGCCGCCGGAGTTGCGGGTGCAGGTGACTCGGGCGTTGCGCGCGTTGGAGGACCGGATCGGGCGGCAGTTGGGGGATCCGGAGGATCCGCTGCTGGTGTCGGTGCGTTCGGGGGCGAAGTTCTCGATGCCGGGGATGATGGAGACCGTTCTCAACGTCGGGTTGAACGATGCCTCGGTGCACGGGTTGACCCAGATCTCGGGTGATGCGCGGTTCGCCCGCGACTCCTACCGGCGCCTGATCGCCATGTTCGGCAGGACGGTGCTCGACATCGAGGGTGCGCTGTTCGCCGACGCGATGGACGACCTGAAGAAGGACCGAGGCATCACCGACGACGTCGACCTGACCGCTGACGACCTCGACGAGCTGATCGACTCGTACAAGAAGATCGTGCAGGAGCAGACGGGCAGGCCGTTCCCGCAGCACCCGCGCGAGCAGCTCGACCTGGCGATGAAGGCGGTGTTCGACTCGTGGAACACCGAGCGGGCGCGGCTGTACCGGCGCCGCGAGCGGATCCCGAACGACCTGGGCACCGCGGTGAACGTGTGCACGATGGTGTTCGGCAACCTGGGCGGCGACTCCGGCACCGGTGTCTGCTTCACCCGCGACCCGGCGTCGGGCAAGCAGGGCCACTACGGCGACTACCTGCCCAACGCCCAGGGTGAGGACGTCGTCGCCGGCATCCGCAACACCCTGACCCTCGACGACATGGCCGAGCGCGACCCGGCGTCGGCGCGGCAGCTGTTCGGCGTGATGCGCCGCCTGGAGACCCACTACCGGGACCTGTGCGACATCGAGTTCACCGTCGAGCGCGGCAAGCTGTGGATGCTGCAGACCCGCGTGGGGAAGCGGACGGCCGGGGCGGCGTTCCGGATCGCCGCGCAGCTCGTCGACGAGCAGCTGATCACGCTGGACGAGGCGTTGACCCGGGTGACCGGCGAGCAGCTGGCCCGGCTGATGTTCCCCCAGTTCGACCCGGCGGCGGAGAAGAAGCTGCTGGCCAAGGGGCTTGCGGCGTCGCCGGGCGCGGCGGTGGGGGCGGCGGTGTTCGACTCGGCAGTGGCCGTCAAGCGGCACGCGGCGGGGGAGTCGGTCGTTTTGGTGCGCCGGGAGACCAACCCGGACGACCTCGAGGGCATGATCGCCGCGAACGGGGTGTTGACCAGCCGCGGCGGCAAGACCAGCCACGCGGCAGTGGTCGCCCGCGGCATGGGTCGGACGTGCGTCTGCGGCGCCGAGGCGATCGACGTGGACGTCCGCACCCGCACGGCGCGGGTGGGGGACGTCGTGATCAACGAGGGCGACGTCATCGCCATCGACGGGACGACCGGCGAGGTGTTCCTGGGCGACGTACCGGTGGTGACCTCGCCGGTGGTCGACTACCTGGAGCACGGCCTGGACGCCACGCTCGCCGGCGCCGACGGCGGCGGGAACGGGGCCGGCCTCGACGAGGAGACCGCCGACCTCGTGCGCGCGGTCGACACGATCCTCACCCACGCCGACGCGGCCCGGCGGCTGCGGGTGCGGGCCAACGCCGACACCGCCGACGACGCCGCCCGCGCCCGCCGGCTCGGCGCGCAGGGCATCGGGTTGTGCCGCACCGAGCACATGTTCCTCGGCGACCGCCGCGTGCTGATCGAGCGGCTGGTCCTCGCCGACTCGGCCGAGGTGCGCGACGCGGCCCTGGAGGCCCTGGTTCCGCTGCAGCGGGGCGACTTCGTCGAGTTGTTCGAGGCGATGGACGGGCTGCCGGTGACGGTGCGGCTGCTCGACCCGCCGCTGCACGAGTTCCTGCCCGACCGCACCGAGCTGGCAGTCAAGGTGGCCGTCGCGCGCGAGCGCGGTGAGGACACCGCCCACGACGACAAGCTGCTGGCCGCCGTTGAGCGCCTGCACGAGTCCAACCCGATGCTCGGGCTGCGCGGTGTCCGATTGGGGCTGACGATCCCGGGCCTGTTCGCGATGCAGGTGCGCGCGGCCGCCGAGGCGGCGGCGGATCGGATCACCGCGGGCGGGAACCCGCAGGTGGAGATCATGGTGCCGCTGGTCGGGTCGGTGATGGAGCTGCACCTGATCCGCGACCAGGCCGACACGGTGCTCGCCGAGGTCGCCGCGCAGCGGGGGGTGCGCCTCGACATCCCGATCGGCACCATGATCGAGCTGCCGCGTGCCGCGCTCACGGCGGGCCGGATCGCCGAGGCCGCGGACTTCTTCTCCTTCGGCACCAACGACCTCACCCAGACCGCGTGGGGGTTCTCCCGCGACGACGTGGAGGCGGCGTTCTTCGCCCACTACCTCGACGTCGGGGTGTTCACGGTGTCGCCGTTCGAGACCCTCGACGCCATCGGGGTCGGGCGGCTGGTCCGCATCGCCACCGAGGAGGGCCGCGCCGCCCGGCCCGGGTTGAAGATCGGGGTGTGCGGCGAGCACGGCGGTGATCCCGAGTCGGTGCACTTCTTCCACGACGTCGGCCTCGACTACGTCTCGTGCAGTCCCTTCCGCGTCCCGGTCACCCGCCTGGAAGCCGGACGGGCCGCCATCGCCGAGGACGACACCGCCGAGGGGCTCGCCGGGCCGCGCTGAGCAGCGGGGTCACCCCTGCAGGTGCGCCCACAGGAAGCCGGTCGCGTCCAGTGGCCCGGTCGTCGTCCCCGCCGCGGGGCCGGCGCCGGGCCACACGTGGGTGAACCCGTCGACGACGTCGCTCACCACGGCATGCCCGTCGCAGGAGCGGTCGTCGACCCGGGCGGGGGCGGCGACGGCCTGCACTCCGGTGGCCGGGCAGGCGGCGGCGGTCCGGAACGGGGCCAGCGAGGCGTCGAACGAGCGGAAGTCGACGCCGGAAGGCCCCCGGCCGCCCTCGAACGGCACCCGCTCGTCGCGCGTCCCGTGCACCGCCACCACCGTCAACGGCGCCGGGGCGGGACAGTCGACGGTCAGGGCACCCGCGACGGGCCCGATCCCGGCGAGCGCGCCCGGCCGGGCGCAGGCCCACGCGTAGCTCATCATCGCGCCGTTGGAGAACCCCACCGCGTACACGGCGCCGACGCCGTCGTCCCGCCGGAGCGTCGCGACCAGCTCGTCGAGAAAGCCCACGTCGTCGACCTTCCGGTCGCGGGCCGAGCCGCAGCACCGCCCCGCGTTCCAGGTGTGGTCGAGCCCGTCCGGGTAGGCCACCACGAGTCGCTCGCGGTCGGCCAGCGCGTCCCAGCCCAGCTTCGCGCGCATGTCGCGGGCGGTGCCACGGGCGCCGTGCAGCACCACGACCAGCGGAGCTCCGGGCGCGGCCGACGCCGCCCGGTGCACGATCGCGCTGCGGTCGCCGTCCGGGGTGTGCAGCGTGACCGTCCGCGTGCCCGGCGGCGCCGGAGGTGCCACGACCGCCGCGGCGCAGCCCGCGAGGCAGAGCAGCAGCGCGATCGACAACGGCCACGTCACGCGCCGTCGGTGGCGCTGCTGCGGTTCGGCGCCGCGCGCGGGCCGGAATGCCGCGCGAAGTCCGCGCATGACGCCATGGTGGCCCGCCCGGCGACCCTTGCCCATCCCACAACCGGCTTGCGTGACCGAGGCGATGATCAGCCGGACGCGGACCGTCGGTGGGCCGACATAAGGTGCAGTCATGGCCGACAAGCCGATCCCCCCGCCGCCCGCGACCCCCGGGGCGGTTTCGTCCGGAACGTCACCGTCCGCTGCCACCCCCTCTGCCTCGGCGCTGCGCCGGGCACTGCGCCGGGTCCGCGACGGGGTTGCACTCGACGTCACCGAGGCGTCCGTCCTGCTCGCCGCCCGGGGCGAACAGCTCGACGAGCTGCTCGCCGCGGCCGGCCGCGTGCGCGACGCCGGCCTGGTCGACGCGGGCCGCCCGGGCGTCGTCACCTACTCCCGCAAGGTGTTCATCCCGCTCACCCGGCTCTGTCGCGATCGCTGCCACTACTGCACCTTCGTCACCGTCCCGCACCGGCTGCCCGCGGCCTTCCTCGAGCGCGACGAGGTCCTGGAGATCGCCCGCGCCGGCGCGGCGGCAGGCTGCAAGGAAGCGCTGTTCACGCTCGGCGACCGGCCCGAGGAGCGCTGGCCGGCCGCACGCGAGTGGCTCGAGGCCCGCGGCTACCACTCCACCTTGGAGTACGTGCGCGCCTGCGCGATCGCCGTGCTCGAGGAGACCGGGCTGCTCCCGCACCTCAACCCCGGCGTCATGAGCTGGGAGGAGCTCACGCGGCTCAAGCCGGTCGCGCCGAGCATGGGGATGATGCTCGAGACCACGGCCACGCGGCTGTGGAGCGAGCCCGGAGGCCCGCACTTCGGCAGCCCGGACAAGGAGCCCGCCGTCCGGGTGCGCACGCTCACCGACGCCGGGCGCGTCGGCGTGCCCTTCACCACCGGCATCCTGATCGGCATCGGGGAGACGCGCGTCGAGCGGGCCGAGGCGCTGTTCGCGATCCGCGCGGCGGCGCGGGCCGCCGGGCACGTCCAGGAGACGATCGTCCAGAACTTCCGGGCGAAGCCGGACACCGCCATGGCGAACGATCCGGACGCCGACCTCGACGACCTCGCCGCCACGATCGCCGTCGCCCGACTGGTGCTCGGGCCGAAGATGCGGCTGCAGGCGCCGCCGAACCTCGTCGGCGACGAGTTCGGGCTCATGCTCCGCGCCGGTATCGACGACTGGGGCGGCGTCTCGCCGGTGACGGCGGACCACGTGAACCCCGAACGTCCCTGGCCGGCCATCGACGAGCTGGCCGCACGGTCGGCCGAGGCCGGGTTCACGCTCCAGGAACGGCTAACGGTGTACCCGCGGTACGTGCGGGCGGGCTCGCCCTGGATCGACACCCGGCTGCAGGCGCACGTGGCCGCGCTCGCCGACCCCGAGACCGGCCTCGCGCGCGTGGACGCCGTCCCGGAGGGCCGCCCGTGGCAGGAGCCGGACGGCGGGTTCGCCTCCACCGGCCGGGTCGACCTCAACGAGAGCATCGACACCACCGGCCGCACCCTGGATCGCCGCGGCGACTTCGCGTCGGTCTACGGCGACTGGGACTCGCTCCGCGAGCAGCTCGACGCCACGCGGCAGGGTGCACCCGTGCGGTTGGACGCCGACGTCCGTGCCGGGCTCGCCCTCGCGTCGTCCGATCCCGCCGCTCTGCTCGACCCCGCGAACACGGACGCCGCGATGGCGCTGATCCTCGCCGAGGGCGCCGCGCTCGAGGAGATGGCGAAGGCGGCCGACGACCTGCGCCGCGACGTCGTCGGCGACGAAGTGACCTACGTCGTCAACCGCAACATCAACTTCTCGAACGTCTGCTACGTGGGCTGCCGGTTCTGCGCGTTCGCGCAGCGCGAGCGCGACGCCGACGCGTTCCGGCTGTCGCTCGACGAGGTCGCCGCCCGGGCCGTCGAGGCGGCGCAGGCGGGCGCCACCGAGGTGTGCATGCAGGGCGGGATCGACCCGCAGCTGCCCGTCACGTTCTACGCGGACCTGGTGCGGGCCGTCCGCGCCGCCGTCCCCGGCATGCACGTCCACGCGTTCTCGCCGATGGAGATCGTCTCCGCGGCGGCCAAGGCCGGGGTGTCGATCGAGGAGTGGCTCACCGAGCTGCGCGACGCCGGGCTCGGCTCGATCCCCGGCACGGCGGCGGAGATCCTCGACGACGAGGTCCGCTGGGTGCTCACCAAGGGCAAGCTGCCGGCCGCGCAGTGGGTGGACGTGGTGTCGACCGCGCACCGGCTCGGCATCCCGTCGAGCTCCACGATGATGTACGGCCACGTCGACGAGCCGCGGCACTGGCTCGGGCACCTCCGCACGCTGGCCGGGATCCAGGACGAGACAGGCGGCTTCACCGAGTTCGTGCCGCTGCCGTTCGTGCACCACAACGCGCCGATCTACCTGGCCGGGCTGGCCCGGCCGGGGCCCACCGAGCGCGACAACCGTGCGGTGCACGCCTTCGCCCGGCTGGCCCTGCACGGGCGGATCGACCACGTGCAGGTCTCGTGGGTCAAGCTCGGCGACGAGCTCGCGGCGGACGTCCTGCGCGGCGGTGCGGACGACATGGGCGGCACGCTCATGGAGGAGACGATCAGCCGGATGGCGGGCTCGGAGAACGGGTCGGCGCGCACGGTCACCGAGCTGGCGGCGATCGCCAGCGCGGCGGGCCGGCCCGTGCGCCAGCGCAGCACCACGTACCGGGAGCCGGTCGCGCGCCTGGAGCCGGCGGCCGCGGCGCGGCCCCGCCTGCTACCGCTGCACACGGCCTGATGTCGAGGTCCCGGCCGCCGCTGGTCACCCCGGGATGACCAGCGGCGGGGACGCTTCCCCGGCCGGTGTGTCGCGAGGCGTCGCCCCGGTCTGGTTCGCGGTGGTTGCGGCGACCTGGGCCAGCCTCGCGCTCGGCTGGTTCTTCGAGCTCCCGCTCTACTCCTGGCTCTGGGTCGCCGCCTGGCCCGTGCTGGGCGGGTTGTGGGTGGTCGCGGTGACGGCGACCCTGGTCGTGGTGGGCCGGCTGGTCGTGCGGCGGTCCTGGCCGGCGAGCTCGCGCGGGTCGGCGGGGTCGGCGACCGCGCCGTGCTGCTCGCGCCGGCCTACGTCGGCATCCCGGACGGTGCGGCCGGCTTCGCCCGCATCCCGCCCGGGCGCCCGGAGGTGATCGACGGCTTCGGCGACCCGCTCACGCCCCGCTTCCCGCTCGGCGACGACTGGTGGTGGGTGGCCTGAGCCGGTGCGGCAGGCTCCGCGCCGCGCGTAGCGTGGCCGGCATGGGTGTCCTCGGCGAGATGTTCCCGTCGCGCAAGCTGCGGTCCGAGGCGGGCGAGGCCGGCGACGGCCAGGGCTGGCGCCTCGGACCGATCGACCTCGACTCGGGTGTGGTCGAGGTGCACCGGGCCGAGCCCGAGCAGGCCGACGACGCGGACGTCGCGGGCCCACCGCGGGCTCCTCGCGCGGAGTAGCCCACCGTCCTCGCAGAACGGCGTACCTCCTCGCAGAGGCGATCGCCCCTGCGCCGACGACGGGACCTCTGCGGAGCGGCCTGTGCCTGTGCGAGGACGACGGCCGGGACCCGGGGGAATCGGGTCGCCGGGGGCGGGACAATGGGGCCATGAGCACGCCGACCGACCGTCGACCGCGGGTCCTGTCCGGTATCCAGCCGACCGCCGACTCCTTCCACCTCGGCAACTACCTCGGCGCGGTCCGGCAGTGGGTGGCCCTGCAGGACGACCACGACGCGTTCTACTTCGTCCCGGACCTGCACGCGATCACGGTCGACCACGACCCGAAGACCCTCGCCGCCCGCACGCGCAACGCCGCGGCGCAGCTCCTCGCGCTGGGGCTCGATCCGGACCGGTGCACGCTCTTCGTCCAGTCGCACGTGCCCGAGCACGCGCAGCTGGAGTGGGTGCTCGGCTGCATCACCGGGTTCGGCGAGGCGAGCCGGATGACCCAGTTCAAGGACAAGACCGTCAAGCAGGGCACGGAACGGGCCACGGTCGGGCTGTTCACCTACCCGATCCTGATGGCCGCCGACGTCCTGCTCTACCAGGCCGACCGCGTCCCGGTCGGCGAGGACCAGCGCCAGCACCTGGAGCTCACCCGCGACCTGGCGCAGCGGTTCAACACCCGCTTCGGGAAGGCGTTCGTGGTGCCGGAGCCCTACATCCCCGTGGGCGCGGCGAAGATCCAGGACCTCCAGGACCCCACGGCGAAGATGAGCAAGTCGGCGTCGAGCCCCGGCGGGATCGTCGAGCTGCTCGACGACCCGAAGGTCTCGGCCAGGAAGATCCGCTCGGCCGTCACCGACACCGAGCGGGAGATCCGCTACGACCCGGCGGCCAAGCCCGGGATCTCGAACCTCCTGGTGATCTACTCGGCACTGAGCGGGCGGAAGATCGCCGAGATCGAGGGCGAGTACGTCGGCCGCGGCTACGGCGACCTCAAGAAGGACCTCGCCGCCGTCGTCGCGGACTTCGTGTCGCCGCTGCGGGAACGGGTACGGGCATATCTGGACGACCCGGCCGAGCTCGACCGCATTCTCGCGCGGGGGGCCGAGCGGGCTCGCGGCGTGGCTGCGTCGACGCTCGCCACCGTCCACGAGAAGATCGGGTTCCTGCCGCCCGCACACCCCTGAGGAGTACGCCGTGACCGCTGTATCGGACCGGGCCGAGGCCGATCGGGCCGCGTCCGAACGGGTCGCCGCGGAGGTCCGTGCCGGAGAGCAGAAGGACGGCGACGCCAAGCCGACCAAGCTCGAGCAGTTCCGGGCCCGCTACGCGTGGCTGGACCACCTGGTCCGGGCCGGCGCCCGCTACACCGACCACCACGGTGACCACTACGCGGCAGCGATCACGTTCTTCTCGATCCTGTCGCTGGTACCGCTGCTGATGATCGCGTTCGCCGTCGCCGGCTACGTGCTGTTCTTCAACCCGGCCCTGCTGGACGAGATCCGCCAGGCGATCAATGCAGCCCTGCCGCCCAACCTGGCCGAGACGGTCAACCCGATCATCGACCAGGCCATCGCGCAACGGAACACGGTGGCCGGTTTCGGCCTGCTCACCGCGCTGTACTCGGGCATCGGGTGGATGACGAACCTGCGGGAGGCGCTCTCGGAGCAGTGGGCGCAGTCGCCGGAGCCGCCCGCGATGCCCAAGCGCCTGCTGTTCGACCTGCTCGCGCTGTTCGGCCTCGGCATCGCGCTCGTCGGCTCGTTCGCGATCACCGGCCTCGCGTCGGGCTTCGCGGCCACGGTGCTGGAGTTCGTCGGCCTCGGCGACCAGGGCTGGGCGCAGTTCCTGCTGGGCCTGCTCGGGATCGTGCTGGGCCTCGTCGCGAACTTCCTGGTGTTCCTCTGGGTCATCGCCCGGCTGCCGCGCCAGCACACGCCGATCCGCAGCGCGGTCAGGGCCGCGGTCCTCGGGGCGGTCGGCTTCGAGATCCTCAAGCAGGTCATGACCGTCTACCTGAGCAGCGTGACGAGCTCGCCGAGCGGCGCTGTGTTCGGGTCGCTGCTCGGTCTGCTCGTGTTCGTCAACTTCGTGTCGCGCTTCATCCTGTTCGTGACGGCGTGGGCGGCGACGGCTCCGGGCGTCGAGAAGGAGGCCCCGGCCCCGATCCCGGCGCCTGCGGTGATCCGACCCGAGGTCGTCGTGCGGTCGGGCCCGAACAACGCGACGACCGTCGGCCTGCTCGGCATGGGCGCCGTCACCGCACTGCTCGGCCTCCGCGCCTTCGGCCGCCGCCGCTGAACTGCCCGCTCACGGGCGGCGATGGCGGGCCGACGGGTCGGAGGCAGGGCGTTGTCGGCGGCGGCCGCGGGTCACGGCAACGGCGAGCAGCAGACCCGCCACCGCCGCGCCCGCGGCACCGACGATCGTCGCGGTTCCGCCGGGCACCAGTACGCCGCCGGGGAGGCTCACGCCCTGGGCCACCGGGCCGGTGAACGTGCCGGACGGGCTCGACGTGCCCGCGGAGGCCGTCGGCGGGGGCGGCGCGGCGTCCACCACCGTCCCCACGCTCGGGGCGTCCGCCGGCAGCGCGAACCCGTAGTCGAGCAAGGCCGCGGCCTGGCGCCAGTTCACGATCGGGGTGTTCTCGGCCCGCACCAGCGACACCACCAGCCGCCGCCCGTTGCGCTCCGCCGCCGCGACGATCGTGTGCCGCGCGGCGTCGGTGAAGCCGGTCTTGCTGCCCAGCGTGCCGGGGTAGCGGGCGAGCAGCGGGTTGGCGTTCGACAGCACGAACCCGGGCCGGTCGCCGTACCCGGGGAACGGGATCTCGCGCGTCGCGATGGTCTGGGCGAACAGCGGCTCACCCATCGCGTGCCGGAACAGCACCACGAGGTCGTAGGCCGACGTCGCCATGCCCGGCCCGTCGAGTCCGGACGGGGTGGCCGGTCGCGTGTCGAGCGCACCGAGCTGCTGTGCCTTCTCGGTCATCGCCGCCACGGTCGGTGCGTCGCCGCCCATCGCCCGGGCCAGCGCCTGAGCCGTGTCGTTGCCGGAGTTGAGCAGCAGGCCCGTCAGCAGCTGCCGGACCGTGTACGTGCCGCCGGGCCCGATCCCGGCCCGGCTGCCGTCGATCGAGAGGTCTTCCGGGGCGCCGGCCACCTGGGCTTCGGGATCGAGCCGGTCGATCGCGACCATGGCGGTGAGCACCTTGAGCGTCGACGCCGGGCGTTGACGCGCGTGCGGGGCGCGGGCGGCGAGCACCGCGCCGGTGTCGAGGTCGGCCAGGACGAAGCCCGCGGCGGTCACCTCAGGGGGCAGGGCCGGGTCGCCGGGCCCGAGGACGTCGCCGCAGGCGCCGAGCGCGGCACCACCTACTGGAGCCAACGGCCACGGCAAGGGGGCCGGGACGACGACGCCCGGAGCGGTCTCCTCGACCGCGGCCGGAGGAGGTGGCACCTGCGCGCCCGGGCACCCCGCGTCGGCGGCCGCCGGTGACACGCCGAGCAGCATCGGGAGCACCGCGAGGAGAACGGCGGCCAGGGCTGTCGGGATCCGCGCCACTGCCACGCCTCGCAGTCTCGCCGGGCCGCGTTCAGTTCACAACGCGGACCGGTCGACGACGCGGGCGCGGACAAGCCGACGATTCGGTCACGGCTCTCGCGCCGATCCTGTGGATGTCGGTGGTCTCGGCTACGTTCCCGTCGTCTGCCGGACCCGAGTGGCGGGTCGGCCGGAGCGGAAGGCGCGTGACGTGCGGACTAGACGAGGCTTCGCGCTGGCGGCTGCGGTGCTGTCCAGTGCCCTGGTGGTGACGGGTTGTGCCCGCGACACCGGCACGCCCTCGGCCGGCGGGGGCGCGACGGCCGGCGGCACGCAGTGCACGCGCAACGCCGCCCCGGCAGCCGCAGGCGCGGCCGCCAGTACGGCCCCCGCGGCCGCGAAGTCGGACGCGTCGGGGCTCAAGGTCGGGCTCGCCTACGACATCGGCGGACGGGGCGACCAGTCGTTCAACGACGCCGCCGCGGCCGGCCTTGAGCGTGCGATCAACGAGCTCAACCTGGTCAAGGAGAACACCCGCGAGCTGTCGGCGGCCCCGAACGAGAGCGAAGACGCCGCGGCCACCCGGTTGCGCCAGCTCGTCTCAGACGGGTTCAACCCGATCGTCGCGGTCGGCTTCAAGTACGCCACCGCCACCCAGACCGTCGCCGCCGAGAACCCGCAGGTGAACTTCGCGATCGTGGACGACAACACGGTGGACCTGCCGAACGTCACGCCGCTCGTGTTCGCCGAGGAGCAGGGTTCGTTCCTGGTCGGCGCCGCGGCGGCCCTGAAGACCACGGCCTGCAAGATCGGCTTCGTGGGCGGGGTCGAGACGCCCCTGATCCAGAAGTTCGAGGCGGGCTACGAGGCGGGCGCCAAGGCCGTCGCACCGGACATCCAGATCGACGCCAAGTACCTCACGCCGGCAGGCGACTTCACCGGCTTCAACGACCCCGCGAAGGCGACGGAGGTGACGCGCGGCCAGCTCGACGGCGGCGCGGACGTGATCTACCACGCCTCCGGTGCCTCCGGTAAGGGTGTGTTCGAGGCCGTCTCCGCGGCCAGCACCGCGCAGGCTCCGAAGTGGGCGATCGGCGTCGACTCGGACCAGGCGAAGACGGCCACGCCGCCGACGGACGAGCGGATCCTCACCTCGATGCTCAAGCGCGTGGACGTCGCGGTGTACGACTACATCAACGCCTCCGCCGCGGGCGACCGGTCGACGTTGCCGAAGGTCTTCGACCTGAAGGTGGACGGCGTGGGCTACGCCACCACCGGCGACCACGTCGCGGACATCGCCCCGCAGCTCGACGCCTACAAGGCGTCGATCATCAGCGGTCAGGTCACGGTGCCCAGCACGCCGTAGCGGCGGGGCGGGGACCGACGGGGGCGCCGGGGGAGGCATGACGGAGTCGACAGCGGCGGACGGCGACGGGTACGCCGTCGAGCTGGTCGGGATCACCAAGCGGTTCCCCGGCGTCGTCGCGAACGACGACATCCACCTGCAGGTGCGCCACGGCGAGGTGCACGCGCTGTGCGGGGAGAACGGCGCCGGCAAGTCGACGCTGATGAAGATCCTCTACGGCATGCAGCGGCCGGACGAGGGCACGATCCGGGTCGACGGGGCCGATGTGGCGTTCCGTTCGCCGGCCGACGCGATCCGGGCCGGCATCGGGATGGTGCACCAGCACTTCATGCTCGCCGACAACCTCACGGTCGCCGAGAACGTGCTGCTCGGCGCCGAGGCCTCGCACGGCATCGGCGCCCGGGCCCGCGCCCGGATCGGCGAGCTGGCCCGGGTCGTCGGCCTGCGCACCGAGCCGGGCGTGCTGCTGGAGCGCCTGGGTGTGGCGGACCGGCAGCGCGTGGAGATCCTCAAGGTGCTCTACCGGGGCGCGCGCACCGTGATCCTGGACGAGCCGACGGCCGTCCTCGTCCCGCAGGAGGTCGACGAGCTGTTCGCCACCCTGCGCGGCATGAAGGCCGAGGGCTACACGTTCCTGTTCATCTCGCACAAGCTGGACGAGGTGCGCGCGATCGCGGACAGCATCACGGTGATCCGCCGGGGCACGAGTGTGGGCACCGCGGACCCGCGCACCGTCACCAGTCGCGAGCTGGCGGAGATGATGGTCGGCAGCGAGCTGCCGGACCCCGGCACGCGCGAGTCCACGGTCACGGACCGGGAGGTGCTGCGCGTCGAGGGCCTCACGCTGGCCGCGGAGGCGGGGCGTCCGCTGCTGGCGGACGTCGACCTGGTGGTGCACGCGGGCGAGGTGCTCGGCATCGCCGGGGTCGAGGGCAACGGCCAGACGGAGCTCGTCGAGACGATCATGGGGATGCGGCACGCCGGTGCGGGGCGGGTCGTGCTGGCGGGCAAGGACGTGAGCCGCGCGAGCACGCTGGCCCGCCGCGAGGCCGGGATCGGCTACGTCCCCGAAGACCGCACCCGCCACGGGCTGCTCGCCTCGCAGCCGCTGTGGGCGAACCGCATCCTCGGCTACCAGACCCGGCCCCCGGTGGCGCGGCCCGGTCGGCTGGGGCTGCTGGACCTGCCCGCGGCGCGCCGCGACACCGAGCGCATCGTCGCCGAGTTCGACGTGCGCACCCCGGGCGTCGACGTGCCCGCCGCCGCGCTCTCGGGCGGCAACCAGCAGAAGCTCGTCGTCGGCCGCGAACTCTCGGGCGACCCCGTGCTGCTCATCGCGTCGCACCCCACCCGCGGCGTGGACGTGGGCGCCCAGGCCGGCATCTGGGAGGAGCTGCGCAAGGCCCGGGCCGCCGGCCTCGCGGTGCTCCTGATCAGCGCGGACCTGGACGAGCTGATCGGGCTGTCCGACTCCATCGCGGTGATCCTGCGCGGGCGCCTGGTGGCGACGGCGGACCCGGCGACGGTCACGCCCGAGGAGCTGGGCGCCGCGATGACCGGGGCGGACGGGGAGGCGGCCTCGTGAACCGGGTCCGCACCGTCCTGCTCCCGCCCGCCCTCGCGGTGCTCTTCGCGGCGCTGCTGTGCGCGGTCGCCCTGCTGGTCAGCGGCGACAACCCGCTCACCGCGCTGGCCGTGATGATCACGCAGGTCGGTGAGGGCACCACGGCGGTCGACATCGTCAACAGCGCGGCCGTGTACTACCTCGCCGCGCTCGCCGTGGCCATCGGCTTCCAGATGAAGCTGTTCAACATCGGCATCGAGGGCCAGTACCGGCTGGCCGCCTGCGTCGCCGCGATCGTCGGCGGGGCCGTCGCGCTGCCGCCGGTGCTGCACACCCTGGTGATACTGCTGGTCGGCGCGCTCACCGGTGCGGCGTGGGCCGGGATCGCGGCACTGCTCAAGGCCTACCGCGGGGTCAGCGAGGTCATCTCGACGATCATGCTGAACTTCGTGGCGACGGGTCTGATCGCCTTCCTGATCAGCACCGACGCGTTCGGGGTGCTGCGCGGCAACAACATCTCCACCCAGCCGATCGCCCCGAGCGGCCAGGTGCCCGGGATCCCGCTCGGCGACTTCGGCCGGATCTTCGGCCTGATCTTCCTGTCGGCGGCGCTCGGGGTGGCGTACTGGTTCCTGCTCGAACGCACGCGCTTCGGCTTCGACCTCAAGGCCTCCGGCGAGTCGCCCACCGCGGCGGCGGCAGGCGGGGTGAACTCACGGCGCATGGTGATCATCGCGCTGCTCCTGTCCGGCGCCGTCGCCGGCCTGGTGGGGCTGCCCGAGCTGCTCGGCCGCGACCTCGCCTACACGCTCAACTCCCCGACGGGCTACGGCTTCACCGGCATCGCGATCGCGCTGCTGGGCCGCAACCACCCCGTCGGGATCGCCATCGGGGCGCTGCTCTGGGCGTTCCTCGACAAGTCCGCGCTGGCCCTGGACAACGTGGGCGTGCCGCGCGAGATCGTGCTGATCATGCAGGGATCGATCGTGCTGTCCGTGGTCGTGGCCTACGAGATCGTCCGGCGCTACGAGCTGGCCGCCGAGCAGCGGCGGGTCGCCGCGCAGCTGCGCGCCCGTGCCGCGGAGCCGGCCGGAGTCGGATCAGCCGGGGCCGGATCGACGGGGGCCGGGTCGTGACGGCGGTGGCGGAGCGGAAAGCACCGACCGGGCCGCTGCGGGGCCGGCGCCTACCCGGATGGGCGCGCTCGGCGCTCGTGGTGGCGATCGGGATCGCGATCCTGGCGGTCACCGTGACCCTGACCGGCCAGGTGCAGCTGACGTCGAGCGGCACCGCCCAGGCGGCGGTCCGGCTGCTGCTGCCGATCCTGCTCGCCGGACTCGGCGGGCTGTGGTCCGAGCGCGCCGGCGTGGTCAACATCGGGCTCGAGGGCATGATGATCCTCGGCACCTGGGGTGCGGCGTGGGCCGGCTACCAGTGGGGACCGTGGGCGGCGCTGCTGGGCGGGATCGTCTTCGGTGCGCTGGGCGGGCTGCTGCACGCCGTCGCCACGGTGACGTTCGCCGTCAACCACATCGTGTCCGGCGTCGCGATCACGCTGCTCGGCCTGGGCGTCACGAAGTACCTGGCGTCGCTGGTGTTCGTGCCGATCACCAGCAACCCGCGCGAATCTCCTCGGGTCGAGGGGTTCACCGAGTTCTCGATCCCGGGCCTGTCCCAGGGTGCGGCCGCGCTGGAGGACCAGCAGCGGGTGGTCGTCTCGGACGTCGCGGGCCTGCTCGGGGGGCTCGTCACGGACCTGACCCCGCTGGTCGTGATCGGGTTCGCGCTCGTCCCGATCAGCTACTACCTGCTCTGGCACACCCGGTTCGGGCTGCGACTGCGCTCGTGCGGCGAGAACCCGGTGGCCGCCGAGTCGCTCGGCGTGAACGTCTACCGGTACAAGTACTTCGGTGTGCTGATCTCCGGCGGGCTGGCCGGGCTCGGCGGGGCCGCGCTGGTGCTGAACCCGGGGCAGCTGGGCTACCTGGAGGGCCAGACCGGCGGCCGCGGCTACATCGGCCTCGCGGCGATGATCTTCGGCAACTGGCGCCCCGCAGGGCTGCTCGCCGGCTCGGCGCTGTTCGGCTACGTCGACGGGTTGCAGCTGCGCGCCGGCGGGGAGGCGGTGCACGCTCTGCTCTACACCGCCACGCTGATCGCCGTGGTCGTCGCGGTGTACTGGGTCGCCCGGCGCGCCTGGGTGCCCGCTGCCGTCGCGCTGGGAGCCGGCGTGGTCGTGTACGCGGTCTACTGGTCGATCGACACCGTCCCGCGGGAGTTCGCGTCGTACGCCCCGCAGCTGGTGACGCTGGTGGTGCTCGCCGTCGCCGCGCAGTACCTGCGTCCCCCAGCGACGGCGGGCGAGGAGTACCGGAGAGGCGAAGGTGACTGAGTCGAGCACCGCATCGATCACCGCGCCGGACTGGGACGCGCTGCGCGCCACCGCGGTCCGGGCGGCGTCGGCGGCGTACTGCCCGTACTCCGGCCTGCAGGTCGGCGCCGCCGCCATGTGCGACGACGGCAGGGTCGTCAGCGGGTGCAACGTCGAGAACGCCTCGTACGGCCTCGGTCTGTGCGCCGAGTGCACCCTGGTCGGGCAGCTACGGCTCACCGGGGGTGGTCGGCTCACGGCCGTCGCCTGCCGGTCCGGAACGGGAGAGCTGCTGATGCCGTGCGGGCGGTGCCGGCAGGTGCTCTACGAGTTCGGCGGGCCGGACTGCCTGCTCGACACCCCGCGCGGGGTGGTGCCGCTCTCCGAGGTGCTGCCCGACGCGTTCGGACCGGACGACCTGCCGACGGGCCCGGGGGCACCCGCATGATCAGTGCAGTCGACGTCATCCGCGCGAAGCGGGACCGCGAGCGCCTCACGGACGAGCAGATCGACTGGGTCGTCGCCGCGTACACCCGCGGCGACGTCGCGGACGAGCAGATGGCGGCGCTCGCCATGGCGATCCTGCTCAACGGCATGGATCCCGGCGAGGTCGCCCGCTGGACCGCCGCGATGATCGACTCAGGGGAGCGGCTCGCCCTGCCGGACGTCGGCAGGCCGCTGGTGGACAAGCACTCCACCGGCGGGGTGGGCGACAAGATCACTCTGCCGCTCGCCCCGCTGGTGGCGGCGTGCGGAGCGGCGGTGCCGCAGCTGTCCGGGCGCGGGCTGGGGCACACGGGCGGCACGCTGGACAAGCTGGAGTCCATCCCCGGCTGGCGCGCGGAGCTCTCCCTGGACGAGATCGCGGCCCAGCTCGCCGACGTCGGTGCGGTGATCTGTGCGACCACGCCGACACTGGCGCCTGCCGACCGCAAGCTCTACGCGCTGCGCGACGTCACCGGCACCGTCGAGTCGATCCCGCTGATCGCCAGCTCGATCATGAGCAAGAAGATCGCCGAGGGGACGGACGGCCTGGTGCTCGACGTGAAGTCGGGCTCGGGCGCCTTCATGAAGACCGCGGAGCAGGCCCGCGAGCTGGCCGCGGCGATGGTCGACATCGGCACGGCGCACGGACTGCGCACCACGGCGGTGCTCACCGACATGTCCGTGCCGCTGGGCCGGGCGGTGGGCAACGCGCTGGAGGTGGCCGAGTCGGTCGAGGTTCTCCGCGGCGGCGGCCCCCCGGACGTGGTGACCCTGACCGTCGTCCTGGCCGAGGAGATGCTGGCGCTGGCCGGGATCGACGCCGACCCCGCGAAGGTGCTCGCGTCGGGAGCGGCCTACCCCGTGTGGGAGGCGATGATCGCCGCGCAGGGTGGCGATCCGTCGGCACCGCTACCGGTGGCGACGCACGTCGAGGAGCTGCGGGCGGAGCGCGCAGGGATGATCGGGCGGTGCGACGCGTTGGCGGTCGGTCTCGCGGCCTGGCGGCTCGGAGCCGGCCGGGCGCGCAAGGAACACGCCGTGCAGGCGGCGGCGGGGGTGCGGCTGCTCGTCGGTCTCGGCGACACCGTCGAGGCCGGTCAGCCTCTGCTGGAGCTGCACACGGACACGCCGGACGCCGTACCGGGCGCGCTCGCCGCGCTGGACGGCGGCGTGGTGGTGGTCGACGGCCCGGCTCCGTGGCGCCCCGCGCTCATCGGCGACACTCTGCGTCCCTGACGCCGAAAACGGACGAGCGGCACGTTCGTCGGAACCTATCCGACGGCTGTGCCGCTCGTCCGCTGTGGATCGAAGCTCGATCACTCGTCGGGGTCGTCGCCCACGAGCTCGGTGTGCGCCGCCGACGAGCCGTTCGGTGACTTGACCTTGGCGCGCGGCGTCCGGCGCTGGGTCGGCCGCGGCGGGGGCGGCGGGTTCTGCACGGACGAGCCCCGGCCGAGGATGATCTCGGCGAAGGTCGCCATCGCCTCGTCGAGCTGGCCGGCGTTGCGCTGCTCGGACGCGGAGTGTGCCCCCTCCACCAGCGCGGTGACGGTCGCGCGGTCCGGGCGGTCGCCCACCTCCGACTCCAGCCTGGCGAGCCGGCCCTCAAGGGACCCGCCGAGCGTGCCCAGCCGCCCCGACATGCCCTCGTCCAGCGTGTCCAGCCGGGTCGCGAGCGCCTCGAGGCGCTGAGTGATCGAGGCCAGCGGCTCGGTGGGATCGATTGCGGGCCGCCCGGCGAGGTCTTCCAGGCGGCGGTGCAGCCCGATGCTCGTGTCGCCGAGCAGGTTGCGCACGCCTTCGGCGCTCTCGTCCATGGCCCGGGTGCTGGCGTCGAGCTGCTCGCGGACGACCCGCTCGACCGCGTCGATCTTCTCGCGGATCGGGGTGCCCACCGACGTCGGCATGGCGTCGAGCCGCATCTCGTGCCGGTCGAGGCGGTGGTCGAGCTCGTCGATGCGCTTGTGCAGGCCGCCGAGGCGGTCGTCGAGGCCGTCCATCCGGCCCGAGATGCCCTCCATGCGCCCCGCCATGCCGTCGAGCCGGCCGTCAAGCTGCGCGAACGGCTTCGCCAGCTTGTCCGGGATCGCCTCGACCGCCCGCATGATCGCCGCAATCGCGGCGTCCTGTGCGTCCAGCTTGGCCACGGTCTCGTCGAGCCGCTCGGCCAGCACGCTGACCTCGGTGCGGTCGGGCAGCTCGGACAGCCGCTTGCGCATGGTGCCGAGCGCGTCGAGGGCAGCGAGACGTGCGTGGATCTCGTCGAGCGAGTCGAAGACCTGCTGCTGTTCGCTCTCGCGGATCTCCGCGGCGCGGTTGAGCATGCCGCGCATGCGGTCGAACGACATGGCCGTGTCTGCACTCATGGGGAACGGAGCTTCCTGTTGTGCGGGAAGGGGAGCGGGAGAAAATGTAGCGACACGGCTGAATCACCCACACGGCGCGTCCCCGTTTGGTCTCTTCACCCCGATCGGAGCAGTTTCGCCCGCCGAAAACACCTGCTCGGCGGTGTTCTACGGTGACGGGGTGTCTGTATCCGCGTCCGTGCCGCTGACCGTCGAGAGCATCCGGGACGCCCCGAAGGTGCTCCTGCACGACCACCTGGACGGGGGACTGCGGCCTGGCACCGTCGTCGAGCTGGCCGACGCCGTGGGTTACACCGCCCTGCCGTCCCGCGACCCGGCCGAGCTGGCCGCCTGGTTCCTCGGTGCCGCCCACTCGGGCTCGCTCGAGCGGTACCTGGAGACGTTCGGCCACACCGTCGCCGTCATGCAGACCCCGGACGCACTCGTCCGGGTCGCGGCCGAGTGCGCCGAGGACCTGGCTGCCGACGGGGTGGTCTACGCCGAGGTGCGTTTCGCGCCGGAGCTGCACGTCGAAGACGGCCTGAGCCTCGAGGCCGTGGTCGAGGCCGTGCTCGAGGGCTTCCGGCAGGGCACCGCGACGGCCCTGGCCAACGGCAGGCGGATCCGGGTCGGCTGCCTGCTCACCGCGATGCGCCACGCCGCACGGTCCCGGGAGATCGCCGAGCTGGCCGTGCGCTACCGCGACGTCGGTGTGGTCGGCTTCGACATCGCGGGCGCCGAGAAGGGCTTCCCGCCCACCCGCCACCTCGACGCGTTCGAGTACGTCCGCCAGCAGAACGCGCACGTCACCATCCACGCGGGCGAGGCGTTCGGGCTGCCGTCGATCTGGGAGGCCATCCAGTGGTGCGGCGCCCACCGGCTCGGGCACGGGGTGCGGATCGTCGACGACATCACCCTCGACGAGCACGGCGAGCCCCGCCTCGGCCGCCTCGCCGCCTACGTGCGCGACACCCGCATCCCGCTGGAGATGTGCCCGACGTCGAACGTGCACACGGGCGCGGCCTCCTCGATCGCCGACCACCCGATCGGTCTACTCGCCAAGCTGCGCTTCCGGGTCACGGTCAACACCGACAACCGCCTGATGTCGGGCTGCTCGATGACGAGCGAGCTGCTCACGCTCGCGCAGACCTTCGGGTACGGCTGGGACGACCTGCGCTGGTTCACCGTGAACGCCATGAAGTCGGCGTTCATCCACTTCGACGACCGGCTCGCCCTCATCGACGATGTGATCAAGCCGGGCTACGCCGCATTGACGGCGTGAGGCCGGGCCGCGATTGTGATGCCGACCGGTGGCGTGGTGCGGCGAGGCGGTGACTGCAGGTCGTGGCGACGTGTGTCGGATGTCGGGCCCCCTTGACGCCCGGGGGCCAGTTCTGCGGCGCCTGCGGGACGCCCGTCGTTGGCCCGGCCCCGGTCTACGGCTTCGATCCCGCGCCCGTTCCGGCCCCCGGCCCTCGGCCTGACTGGCGGCCCCCGCCCCAGGTTCTCCCGGCTCCGCTCGCGTCCGGTCCGGGTCCGCGGCGCCCGCCTCCGCCTCCGCCCCGGTCCGGACACCGCGGCCCGCGGCCGGCACTCATCGCCGGTGCCGTGCTCGCGGTGTTGATCGTCGGGGGCGGTGCGGCGGCTGTCGGTCTGGGGCTCGGCAGGGCCAAAGACGTGGCGACCGGTACCCCCGCGCCGTTGCCGACCGCGGTCGCGGCCCCGTCGCCCGCGATGGTCCCACCGTTGCCGTCGGCCGCGCCGTCGATCCCGCCGTCGGCCGCCGCAGCTCCGGCGGACCTCCTGCAGCAGCAGCTCGACGGGGACGCCGCCACCGTCGAGTCGCTCGTCGGCAAGTGGATCCCGCAGCTGTCGTCGAAGCGGGAGGGCGACGTCGTCGTCGGCACCCGCTACGACGCCGCCGCGGTGCTGAGCGACTTCCAGTCGTGGCAGGAGCGGGTGCCGAGCAGCGTGCTGACCCGGTCGGAGCGGTTCACGAGCTTCCGCGGCCAGGGGTACTGGGTGACGCTGGCCGCCGAGCCGTTCGACACCGCCGAGGCCGCGAACGCGTGGTGCGTCACCAAGGCCCTGGCGCCCGGCGACTGCTTCGCGAAGCGGTTGTCGCACAGCGACGGACCGAGCGGGAACACCCGGCCCCGCTGACCGCTACCGGCGGATCAGCCGCTTCTCCAGGTCGTCGACGAGCTCCCGCCACGTGGCGGCGTCGGCGTCGAACGGGGGGCTCGGAGCCATGCGGGTGGGATCGGGCCGGGTCACGAACGACACCAGCCACCCGAGGCTCTGCGACTCGGCAAGCGCCTCGCGGGGCGCGTCGTCACCCGCCCAGTCGGCCACGTCGCGCACGAGCT
The DNA here is from genome assembly GCF_031845345.1 of Pseudonocardia charpentierae. Lineage (NCBI taxonomy): Bacteria > Bacillati > Actinomycetota > Actinomycetes > Pseudonocardiales > Pseudonocardiaceae > Pseudonocardia > Pseudonocardia charpentierae. The sequence goes on from NZ_JAVREJ010000002.1 coordinate 281,817, forward strand.
CGACGGCCTGCTCCAGCTGGGTCGGGTCGACCGCCAGCGGCCCCTCGGCGATGTCGTCGTCCAGCCCGGGCAGCACGTAGACGTTGAGGGGGTCGACCTCGATCTCCAGCTCGCGGGCCGCGGCGCGCTCCACGACGTCCGCCCACGTGGAGACCGTGGCCATGTCGTTGCCCTCGGCGCCGTCGGCGACGAACCGCATGAGCGCCCCGCGGGTCGGGAACGTGTCGATCTCGCCGTCCGCACCGAGGAAGATCGGCCGGTCGTCGAGGTAGCAGCGCAGGGTCAGCAGCTCGCCGTCGCCGGTCACGATCCGGATGGGGTCGATGCCGACCTGCTCCCAGAACGTCGGTTCCGGCTCGTCGTCCGGAATCTCCTCGGCGTCCTCGCCGGCCTGCTCCTCGTCGGCGGCGAGCGGCCGCACGGTGTCGTCGTCGTCCGGCAGGTCGTCCCGGTCGTCGTCCCGGTCGTCCTCCAGGGCGTCGAGCTCGCGGTCGTCGACCCCGTCGTCGTCGCCCACCAGGGCGTCGGCCTCCTGCTGGGCGGCCAGCTCCTCGGCCTCCTTCTCGGCCGCCGCGAGCGCCGCCATGTCGACCCGGGGCGTCGTGACCAGGTCGTCGAGGGCGTCGATGACGTCGTCCCACCGCTCGGCGATCGTGTCGACGAGCTGCTGCCAGAGCTTCCCGCCCTCGCGGCCGACGAACGGCAGCGTGCCCTGGTCGAGCAGAGCGAAGCCGGGCGCGGAATCGAGGACCTCCTCGACGACCTCGAGGTCGCACACCTCGGCGATCGAGCGGACGATGCCGACGATCTCGGCCAGCTCGCCGACCGTCCACTGGTCGGTGTCCTCCGCCGCCAGCTCGGGCACGCCGATGATGTCGTAGCGCTGGGCCTCCTCGGGCGTCAGCTCCGCGACCGTCAGGTCGGTCACCACCGGCCACGCGGGATGGTCGCCGAGGTCGTGCGCGTCGTCGGTGCGGACGAACGCGGCGAGCTGAGCCACCTCCGGGAAGGCGAAGAGCGAGTCGTCGTCGCCGAGGAAGGCTTCCCACTCCTCGCCGTCTTCGCGCCACCGCGGCGCCCACAACGTGACGAGATCGCCCTCGGTGAGCGAGAGCTGGATGGGGACGATGTCGCTGGCCACGGGGGCAGCCTAGGACCGTCGGTCTAGCGGCCGACGGGGTGCCACACGGTCGTGACCTCGCTCCACGCCCGCAGGCGGGCGAGCGGGGGATCGCGGACCACCGGTGGGGCCAGCACACGGGCGCCGCGCTCCGCAGCGGCGGCCGCCAGTTCGGGCACGAGATCGTCCGGCACACCGGTGAGGTCGAGGCCGTCGGCCCCGGAGAGTGCGGTCGTCAGCTGGCCGATCGGCCCGTGACCACGTTCGCGATTCCCGCGGGCAGGTCCGCGGTCGCCAGCACGTCGGCGAGTGCGGCGGCGGCGACCGGCCGCTCGTGGGGGACGACGGCGACGGCGGTGCAGCCGGCCGCGAGCGCCGGGGCCAGCGCCTCGACGAGCCCGGACAGCGACGCCGGCGCCACGGCTCCGACGACCCCGACCGGGCGGGGGGCCGACCAGCCGACGTACGGGCCCGCCGCCGGGTGGGCGGCACCCAGCAGGCCGGGCAGCTTGTCCGTCCAGCCGGCGTACCAGATCCGGCGGTCGACGGCGGCGTCGACGAGCTCCGCGGCCGCGTCCACGGCCATCCCGTCGGCGCCGGCGATGTCGCTCGCCAACCGGTCGCGCCCGCCGCGCAGCGTGCCCCCGACGAGCATGCGGAAGATCGGCGGCGCGGCCACGGGGCGAGCCTGCGCGGGCGCGCGGTGACCGCAGCAAAGCCACTTTCCTGCGGTGGGAGTGCAGCAAAGTGGCTTTGCTGCACTCCCGGGCACCGCTCCTGGGGACGGTGCGGGCGGTGCCGGAGGAATATCGAGGCGTGCACATCCAGATCCGCGGGCGCGACCTGCCCGGTCGCGACTGCTGCGACCACGCCGCCGTCGTCGTCGGCGTGCAGCGCGGGCGGGAGGTCGTCGACCTCCGGTCCGCCGACGCCGACGAGATCGTGTGGGCCTTCGACGCCACGGATGTCACCGCTCGCGACGGCGCCCCGGACGTCCGCGGGCCGTTCGTGCACGGCCGCCCGGGCGGCCGGTTCCTCTACCTGTCGTGGGGCAGCGTCGCGCCCGGCGGGCACCCTGAGATGTTCCGGCGCGCCAAGCTGATGCTCGACCCCGCGCTGCTCGCCGCGGCCGCCGGCGCGACGCTCGTCGGCGAGGTCGGCCTGACGATGGCGAACGGCACCCCGCTGTGCGCCGCCGTCCGGCCTCCGGTGATCACGTGGACGGTCCGACCCGATCCGCTCTAGAACACCAGGTGGTCGGCGAGGGCCGCGGCCGGGACCGCGGGGTCCCACCGTCCCACCGCGTTCACCCACGTCACGCCGGCCCGCAGCCGCTGCGCCGTCCACAGCGCCCGGCTGCCCTTGTCCGTCCACACCGCAGCCGCCCGGGGCGCGCCGGCGGTCGCCACGGCCTCGGCCGGCGTGCGGAACGTCAGCACCGGCAGCAGCGGACCGGCGATCTCCTCGCGGGCGATCCGCATCGTCGGCGCGACGTCGGTGAACACCGTCGGCGCCAGGAACCACCCGTGCTCCGGCAGGGGCGCGGGCCCGGTCCAGCGGCGGGCACCCTCGTCGTCCGCCGCCGCGGCGAGGGCGACGGCCCGGTCGCGCTGCTGCGGCGAGGCCAGCGGGCCGAGGTCGGTGTTGTGGTCCAGCGGGTCGCCGACGCGCAGCCGGGCGAGCAGCTCCCGCAGCAGTTCAGCGAGCTCGTCCGCGACCGACTCGGCCACGAGCACCCTCTGGTCGCCGCCGAGCGCCTCGGCGATCCCGTCGACGGCCTGGTCCAGCGGCGCGTCGTCGTGCACGACCTGCACGAGGCCACCGGTCGCCCGGCGGTGGAACGGCCGGCCCGGCGCGAGCCGAGCGGCGTCACGGCAGAACGCTGGCGGGCCGGTGACCGCGACCGCGTCGACGTCGCCGCTCAGCACCCCGGCGGGCAGCACGTTCAGCACGCCCTCGGGCAGGCCCGCCTCGGCGCCGGCCTCCGCGAGCACCAGCGCGCCGAGCGGGGCGTCCGGGTCCGGCACGAGCACCACCACGTTGCCGCACGCCAGCGCGGGCGCCACCGCACGGACGACGGCGGGCAGCGCTCCGGTGACGAGCACGCCCACCACGCCCACCGGTCGCGGAGCCGGGCCGAGGCCGGCGTACTCCAGCTTATCCGCCCACCGTCAGCGGGTCGCCACCTCCGACGAACCGGCCGTCGACGAACGGCGAGTAGGCCGGCTTCAGGCGTGCCCCCGCAGCGTCTTCTCGTGCCACCCCGTAGTCCCAGTCCATCAGGCGACCCCTCGACGGCGTCGCAGCAGGTCGTCGAGCAGCGATGACGCCCCGAAACGGAACAGGGCCGGCGTCAGCCACTCCGGACCCGCGACCTCCCGCACCGCCACGAGGTGCCGCACCGCGTCCGGGGCGCGGCGGATCCCGCCGGCAGCCTTCACGCCGCGCCGCTCGCCGGTGGCCCGCTGCCAGTCGCGGACGGCCTGCAGCAACACCTGCACCACGGGCAACGTCGCGGCCGGCGACGTCTTGCCCGTAGAGGTCTTCACGACGTCCGCCCCGGCCAACAGTGCCAACCACGCAGCCCGGCGCACGTCGTCGTAGCCGGGCAGCTCGCCGGTCTCCAGGATGACCTTCAGGTGCGCGGGGCCGTCGATGAACTCGCGGACGGCGACGATCTCGTCGTACACGTGGCCGTAGCGGCCACTGAGCCATGCACCGCGGTCGATCACCATGTCGATCACCACGTCGATCTCGGTGGCGCCCCCGTCGAGGGCAAGGGCGGTGTCGGCCAGCTTCACCGGCAGCGACGCCCGGCCCGACGGGAAGGCCGTGGCCACCGCGGCGATCTGGACGGGCGTGCCGCGCAGCGCTTCGGCGGCGACACCGGCGAGATCCGGGTAGACGCACACGGCCGCGACCGGCGGGACCTCCGGGTTCGAGGGGTCGGGACGGCGGGGCGCGCGACGCGGCGACGGGCCAGTTCGGCGGACCGCAGCTCCAGGCCTGCCTCGTCCACCGGCGGCAGGCCGTGCAGGAAGCGACGCAGGGAGCGGTCGTCGCGGCCCACGTCGGGGAGCCCGGCCACACCGGCCCGGATCTACGTTCGGGGGACGGTCGCGGTCACGGTGGGGAGTCTAGTGATTCCGCCTGTGGATCCCCGCCACGCTCTGTCGCGGCGGTGATCCACAGGACACGTGTCGGTCGGGGAGCGACACACCGCCCGTCACGTGTCGCGGCGGGCGGTGCCGGGGGTCGACGGGGAGCGCGCCTCTCAGGTCGTCTGGTGGAGCCTGACGACGCCGACCGAGACGTCTTCGAGGCCACCGCGATCGAAGTCTCGACGGAGTTGGTCGGCCTTGACCGTGGCGGTCAGGCCGTCGAACGGACCGTGGGCGTCGACCTCACCGGTCTGTGGGTCGACCGCCAGGACGACGTAGCCGTCGCACTGGGTGAGCTTCTCCGCCGCAGCGATCAGTGTCGCCTCTTCGGAAGTCGTGTTCTCGGGCACCGGATCACCTCCTCGTCGTCTAGTACAGCGTCGAACGACGGCCCCGTGTCACGGTGCACGGCCCTAACCACCCGTTCGGGTCACCTTTTCGTCATCAGATCTCACGGGCCGTCGTGAGATCGGGACACTCGGCGAACGGACCGGGGGGTGCGCAGGGTGAGCGTGTCCGTGTCGACACGCTCCGTGATCGACTTTCTCCTCTCCGAAGTGATTGATCCTGGACTTCGGGTACCCCGCGCCCAGGTCGTTGATCATGGTCGGCCTCCTGACCACCGCGAGGAGGGTGGACGCCCGACAACCGGGTCACAGAAGGCCGATTCGTCACGTCAGGTGATCGAGGCGCACTCGCCATGCACGAGCGCGGGACGACCTGCCACGATGCCCGCCATGCGGAACTGGCCCTCGCCCCGGGACGAGCAGGCCACGGCGTCCGCCGATCCACCCCCCGTGCCTGACCGGCCGTCGTCACGGGTCGCGCCCGCGGTCGCGGGATGGGGACGCCCACCGACCGGCCGGACGTTGACCGGCCGCCGTCGCCGGCCCCCGTTCGCCGCCCGGAACGCCGTGCTGGCGCGCCTGCTCGGAGATCCCACCGACGAGGCCCGCCGGCTGTGGCTGCGGCGCATGGACGAGTGGGCCCGGGCCGACGGCGCACCGGCGCCTCCTGCGGACCGGGTCGTCGACCGCTTCGCCGCGCTCGAGCGCGCCTCGGTGGCGGTGATCGGAGATCCCGGAGCGGGCCGCGCGACCCAGCAGGCCGTCGCGCCCGCGTTCACGGCGGTCGCCGGCGACACCGACCTCGCCGTTGCCTGTGGCGACATCGGCGTGCCCGCAGGCGGGCTCCGGTCCTACGAGGAGCGGTTGCTTCGGCCCTACGCCGACTACCCCGCCCCGATCTACGGCGTCCCCGGCCCTGCCGACTGGCACGACGGCCTGGCCGGCTTCATGACGGTCTTCTGCGGTGCCCCGCCCGACGCCGGCGCCCCCGTGCCGGCCGACCAGGGCCCCGCGTGGGCACGCCTGGTGCGCCGGCTGTTCTGGCGCCGGTCGCCCACCGCCACGCCCGAGGAACTCGCCGCCGCCCGCTGGTACCGCGACACCGACGCCCAGTACGCGGTCCAGCCCGGCCCGTACTGCGCCGTCGACGCCGGGCCGCTGCGGCTCGTCCTGGTCGACACCGGGCTGACCGGTCGGGTGGACGGCGCACAGGCCCGCTGGCTGCGGGCCGTGTCCGCGGACGACCGGCCGAAGATCCTTGTCGCCGCCCGGCCGGTGTTCGCCGGCGCGCGGCTGCACCGGATCCCGCTCGACGACGGAGGCGACCTCAACGAGATCGTCACCGACCCCGCCTACGGCTACGTCGCGGCGTTCGGGACGGGCGAGCACAACTACCAGCGCTATCCCGTGCGGCTGCGCGACGGCCGGACGGTGCAGTACGTCGTCGCCGGTGCCGCGGGCGCCCCGCTGTCGGCCACCCACCGCATCCCGAACGTCGACCGCCTCGGGCCTGCCGTGTCCGAGGACGACTTCCGCTGCTACCCGCTACGCGGCGATTCGCTGGCCCGGTTCAGCACGAAGCACCGCGGCCTGCTCGGCGTCGGCAGCCTCGCGATCCGTCCGGACGACGCGACGACGATCATGGCCGAGCGGATCGGCAACCGCGCTCCCCGGCCGTCGACGCCGTCCGCGGACGTCTCCGCACGGACGCGGCGCGCCGCGGGCCAGATCTACCCCCTGCCTGCATCCGGCCGGACGTTGCCCGGCGACCCGCCCCCGGCCCTCATCGAGCCGCGCCGGCCCCCGCTGTTCCGCAGCATCCTGCGGATCGACGCCTCGGACGACGAGATCGTGCTGTCGTGCTTCGCGGCCACCGGAGCCGGCGAGCCGGTCCTGGAGGACCGCGCACGGGCCCGCCGCGACGGCCTGTCGTGGCGGTGGACGGACGAAACACCGAACCGGGCTCGATAGGCACGGAGGCTCTACGGTGTCGACCATGGACGTCCTGGTCGTCGACCATCCCCTGGCGAAGTCGCGGCTGTCGACGATGCGCGACGCCCGCACCGACAACGCGACCTTCCGCGCGGCGCTGCGCGACCTCACGCTCATGCTCGTCTACGAGGCCCTGCGCGGGGCTCCGCTGCGCACCGCTCCCATTCACACGCCGGTCGCTCGAACCCTCTGCTACAGCCTGTCGCAGCCGCCGCTGCTCGTGCCGGTGCTGCGCGCCGGGCTCGGGATGGTGGACGCGGCGCAGGCGTTCGTCCCCGAGTCGCAGGTGGGCTTCGTCGGCATGGCGCGCGACGAGGAGACCCACCAGGCCGTGACGTACATGGTGTCGCTGCCCGAGACGCTGGCGGGCCGTCCGGTCTTCGTGCTCGACCCGATGCTCGCCACGGGTGGCTCGATGGTGCACACGATCGAACTCCTCGTCGAGCGCGGCGCCACGGACGTCACGGCGTTGTGTGTGCTGGCCGCCCCGGAGGGCATCGCCCGGCTGCGGGACAGCGACCTGCCGGTCCGGCTGGTGACGGCGAGCGTGGACGAGCGGCTCAACGACTCGGCCTACATCGTGCCGGGGCTGGGAGACGCGGGCGACCGGCAGTTCGGATCGGTCTAGGCGTCGGTTCTAGGTCGTCACCCGGGGCAGCGGGGCGGCGAGCCAGCCCGCCACCACCGCCCGCACGGCGGCGTCGACGACCGCCGCGGGCGCCGGGGCGTCGGCCGGGTGCAGCCCGCGCAGGTGCAGCGACACGAGGCCGTGGACGGTCGCCCACAACGCGAGCGACACCGTCGCGGCGTCGACACCCTGGCGGAGTGCGCCACAGCTCGTCGCTCGTTGCACGACGCCGACGACGGGACGCAGGATCGGTGCGGCGACGGCCCACCACCGCTCGTCCGCGGGCAGTGCCCCGCCGAACATCACGTCGTAGAAGTGCGGGTCGGCGAGCGCCGCGTCGCGGTAGGCGAGGCCGAGCGCGACGAGGTCCTCCACGGGGTCCGCGCCGACCGGCACGGCGTCGAGCCGCGCGCCGAGGCGGGCGAACGCCTCCGCGTGCAGCGCGGCGAGCAGGCCCGGCTTGCCGCCGAACAGCGCGTAGACGGCGGTGGTGGAGGTGCCGACGTCCGCGGCGAGGGTGCGCAGACTCAGCGCGGCGATGCCGCGGGTCGACAGCGTCGCTCCCGCGCACTCCAGCAGGCGCAGGCGAAGCGCCGCGTCGTGGACCTTCGGCCGGGGCACGCGCGGCAGGCTAGACCTGGTGATCACCGCCGTCGGAGCCGGGGCCGCCGATCAGCGCCGCGACCTCCCCGCGCAGCGCGGCGAGGCGCCGGTCCGCCGTGGCCCGGGCGGCGGCGAGATCGCCGGAGACCGGCTCCACGACCTGCAGGTAGGCCTTGAGCTTCGGCTCGGTGCCTGACGGCCGGATCACGGCCCGCTCGCTGGCTCGACGCAACACCAGGACGTCGGGTGCCGGCCGGTCGGCGGTCCAACCCTCCGGAGGCTGCGACCGGAGCCGCTCGACGACGGCGTCGCGGTCGGCCGGCGCCATCCTGACGGGGAGCCCGGTGGTGGCGTGCACGCCGTGCGCGGCCGCGAGCTCGTCGAGCCGGTCGGGCAGCCCGGCACCCGCGGCCTTCAGCGTGGCGGCGAGATCGCAGGCCAGCACGGCGGCACCGATGCCGTCCTTGTCGCGGACGGCGTCGGGGTCGACGCAGTACCCGAGCGCCTCCTCGTAGCCGTAGACCAGCCCGGGACCGGCCCGGGCGATCCACTTGAAGCCGGTCAGGGTCTCGGCGAAGCGGGCGCCGTACGCCGCCGCGATCGACTGCAGCATCGACGAGGAGACGACGGTGGTCGCGACCAGCCGATCACCGGAACCGTTGCGTAGGACGTGGTCGCCGAGCAGCACACCCGTCTCGTCGCCGGTGAGCATCCGCCAGCCGTCCGCGGTGGGCAGGCCGAGCGCGCAGCGGTCCGCGTCGGGGTCGAGGGCGACGGCCAGGTCTGCGCCGACGTGCTCGGCCGTCGCCAGCAGCGCGTCGGCGACGCCGGGCTCCTCCGGGTTGGGGAACGCGACGGTCGGGAAGGCGGCGTCCGGTGCGGCTTGTTCGGCGACGACGTGCACGTCGGTGAATCCCGCGCGGGCCAGCGCGAGCACGGCGGTCTCGCCGCCGACGCCGTGCAGCGGGGTCAGCGCGATCCGCAAGTCTCGGGCCGTGCCGCGGGGCAGGCGGGCGACGCGGTCGAGGTAGGCCTCGCGGACGTCGGCGATCCCGTGCGGGGGGCCGACCGGGACGGAGACCGCCGGCGGCGCGGCGGCGATCGCCGCCTCGATCTCGACGTCCGCGGGCGCCGCGAGCTGGCCACCGTCGTCGACGTAGACCTTGTAGCCGTTGTCGGCGGGCGGGTTGTGCGAGGCGGTGATCTGCACCCCGGCCACGGCGTCGAGCTCGCGGACGGCGAAGGCGAGCACCGGGGTGGGCAGCGGGCCGGGCAGCACCCGGACGGCGAAACCGGCGCCCGCCAGCACCTCGGCGGCGGCGGTGGCGAACGCCTCCGACCCGCGGCGGGCGTCGCGGCCGACCACGACCGGTGCCCCGGCGCGGCCCTGCGCGCGCAGCCAGTGCGCGAGCCCGGCGGTCGTCCGGCGTAGCACGGCGACGTTCATGCCGTTCGGCCCGGCCCGCACCGGACCGCGCAGCCCGGCCGTGCCGAACCGCAGGGTCCCGGCCATGCGGTCGGCCAGGTCGTCGGCCGCCTGCCGGTCGCCGGTCAGCGCGGCAGCGAGCACGCGCTGCAGCTCCACGCGGGTGTCCGGGTCGGGATCGTCGGCGATCCAGCGCATCGCCGCGTCGCGCAGCCCCGGATTCATCCCAGGATTCGGCCCCGGATTCAGCGCCGTGTTCATCCCCGGGTCACCAGGTCCCGCAGGAGCGCGCCCATCCGCGCGGCCGAGGCGGCACCGGCGTCGAGGACCTCCTGGTGGTTCAGCGGCGCCCCCGACAGCCCGGCGGCCAGGTTCGTCACGAGCGACAGCGCGAAGACCTCGACGCCCTCCGCACGTGCGGCGATCGCCTCCAGCACCGTCGACATCCCGACGAGGTCGGCCCCGAGCGCGCGCAGCATCCGGATCTCCGCGGGCGTCTCGAAGTGCGGGCCGGGCAGCCCGGCGTAGACGCCCTCGGTGAGCGTCGGGTCGATCTCGCGGGCCAGCGTGCGCAGGCGGGGGGAGTAGAGGTCGGTGAGGTCGGTGAAGCGCGGGCCGGCGAGGGGGGAGCGGCCGGTGAGGTTGAGGTGGTCGGCGACGGCCACCGGGTCGCCGACGGCCATACCGTCGCGGATCCCGCCTGCGGCGTTGGTGAGCACGACGGTCCGACAGCCGGCCGCCGCGGCGGTGCGCACCCCGTGTGCGACGGCGTCGACACCGTGACCCTCGTAGAGGTGGGTGCGGCCGAGGAGCACCAGCACGTTGCGGTCGCCGACGGGCACCGACCGGAGCGTCCCGCCGTGCCCCGCGACGACCGGCCGGACGAAGCCGGGGAGGTCGGCCATCGGGAGCTCGTGCGCGGGCGTGCCGATGACGTCGGCGGCCGGTCGCCACCCCGAGCCCAGCACCACGGCCACGTCGTGCGTGGCGATGCCGGTGGCCTTGGCGAGGTGGGCCGCCGCCACGGCGGAATCGGTCATGGCCCGCAGCCTACGGTCGCCGGTGATCAGCCCGCCGGGGTCACCGCGTCGGCCATCGTGTCGAACAGCTGCGCCGAGACGCTCTCGGAGTTGCCCCCGGGGGCCGTCAGCCGCACGGCCAGCACGCTGTCGCCTGCGGGCACCACGCGCACCCAGCCCGTCCGGTGCACGCCGTCGTCCCTGGTCCGGTAGACGACCTGCGTCGCGCCGCCGCCCACGTCCTCCGGCGGGTCGGGGCGCAGGTCCGCGGTGCCGAGAACCGCCGGGGTGATCCCGGACAGCACCTCCCCGGCGGAGGTCGCGCGGGCCACGGTGAGCTCCTCGCTGCCGTCCGGGCTGACGAAGCTGACCGACCGGTCGTCGCGGCGCTCGGTCCAGTTCTCCGGCACCTGCGCGGTGAAGCCCAGGTCGTCGGTGTGCGCGCGCAGCTGGGCGGCCTCCGTCGCCACCGTGACAGTGGTCAGCGGCGACTGCCCCGCGACGGCGCGGGTCGCCGCCCAGCCCCCGACGAGCCCGGTGAGCACCACCGCCGCCCCCGCCGCGACCAGGCCCACGGCGGTGCGGCCCACCGGCCCGGGCCGGTCGAGCTGGGCCGGTCTCGGTGCGGGCGGCCGGATCTCGGTCTGCACCTCGTCCGGCGGCGCCGGAGCACGTACCGGTGGCGGGGCGGGTGGGGGCGCGGTCGTTCGCAGCGCCTCGGGCAGCGGCCCCGGTGAGGCGGCGAGCGGTGCGGCCGACACCGGCGCTCCGGCCGGCGCGGGCGCCGACGAGGGATTCGACGACGAGATGCCCTGGGGCGCAGGGACTCCCGGCGCCGGCGTCGCGGGCGGTGCCGATCGGCCCGCAGGACCCGACTCGCCGGAACTCGCCGGCCCGGATCCTCCGGACCCGCCGCGTGACCCCTGCGGGACCCGGTACCGGGCCGCCATCGTCGGGGCGTCGGGTGAGCCGGGGTACAGCGGGTCGTCGGGGTCGCCGATGAGCGGCCGCAGCCTGCGCCGCACCTCGCCCAGCGACATCCGCTTCGCCGGCTCCTTGACCATCAGCGCGGCGATCACGTCGGTGACGGGGCCACCCGCGCTGGGGCGGGGCACCTCGCCGTCGACCACCTCGGTGATCGTCGAGACGGGGTCGCCGCGCACGTCGTACGGGGGACGTCCCTCGACCGCGGCGAAGAGCGTTGCGCCCAATCCCCACAGGTCGGCCGCGGGCGTCACCGGCTGGCCCGCGGCGACCTCCGGCGCGATGTAGGCGGGGGAGCCGAGCACCAGGCCGGCCGTCGTCATCGGGGCGTCGGCGACGTTGCGGGCGATCCCGAAGTCGGTGAGCTTGACCTGCCCGTCGTGGGCGACCAGGACGTTGCCCGGCTTGACGTCGCGGTGCGTGATCCCGGCCCGGTGCGCCGCGCGGAGTGCGGCCGAGGTGGCGAAGCCGACCACGGCGGCCTGGGCCGTCGACAGCACGCCCTGCTCGGAGATCAGCGTCGCGAGGTTGCGCGACGGCACCATCTCCAGGACGACCATCGGCTCACCACCGGCGTCGACGACGTCGTAGACGGTGATCACATTGGGGTGCGAGAGCCCGCCGAGGGCGCGCGCCTCGCGCAGCATCCGCTCGCGCATCGCCATCGCCTCGCGCTGCGGGATGCCCGGCGGGACCTTCAGCTCCTTGACCGCGACGCGGCGGCGCAGCACCTCGTCGTAGCCCGACCACACCGTGCCCATCGCGCCGCTGCCCAGCTGCACGGACAACCGGTAGCGCCCACCGATCAGGCGCTGCTGGTCGTCCGGATGCACGGGACCATTGTCGCCAGCCGTTCCGGCCGCGATGCTTCCGGCCCCGTACCGGGCCGTGGAGCAGGACCGTTCCGGCCGGGATGGGACGGCGGGCCCGGTGCGTTGTAGCTCAGAGGTGTGCGGCCGGTCTGTTCCCGGACGGGTCGGCGGCGCGCTCGCCGGGTAGTCGATGTCGGAACCGACGAAGACGCCGGTACGGGTGCGACGAACGGCGGAAGATCCCGCTCGTCGTCGCGGGTCCGACCGTTCATCACGTGTCGTGTGCCCGTCCGCAGCAGATCGGCAACCCCTCGGCGAGCATTCCGGCTAGTAGGTCGTATCTGCTTGGAACACCGCCGTCCGGGTGAGGAGTATGAGCTGATGCACCACGAAGAGTCGAGGGGCGGTGGGGTCCGGTGACGGTCCTGGAGAAGGACACGGCCGTCGTGCCGGCCACCGGTCCCGCGGTCGTCGACATGGGCGCAGGCAGCGGTCCGGCATGGCTGGACTCGTGGCTGGCACTGCACCGGTCCGAGGTCGTCTCCTGGCGTCGTGCACTGCACGCCGCGCCGGAGCTGGGCCGCGCCGAGCACCGCACCACGGCCCTGATCGGCCACCTGCTGACGGCGGCCGGCCTCGAGCCGCGCACCCTGCCCGGCGGCACCGGTCTGGTGTGCGACGTGGGCCGCGGCAAGCGCTGCGTGGCCCTGCGTGCCGACCTCGACGCTCTCCCGCTGCACGAGTCGACGGGGCTGCCGTTCGCCTCCACCGTGCCGAACGTGATGCACGCGTGCGGTCACGACGCGCACACCGCGATGCTGCTCGGTGCCGGGCTCGCGCTGGCGAGTGCGCCGACGCTGCCGGGGCGGGTCCGGCTCGTCTTCCAGCCCGCCGAGGAGGTGCAGCCCGGCGGCGCGATCGACATGGTCGCCGACGGCGCCACCGACGGCGTCGACCGGATCTTCGCGCTGCACTGCGACCCGCGGCTCGAGGTCGGAAAGCTCGGCACCCGCGTCGGCCCGATCACCTCGGCTTGCGACGTGGTGGAGATCGCGCTGAGCTCGCCCGGGGGGCACACCGCCCGTCCGCACCTGACCGCGGACCTGGTGGAGGCGCTCGGTCTGGTCATCACGCAGCTCCCGCTCCTGCTGACCCGCCACGTCGACCCGCGGTCGGGCACCGTCCTGGTCTGGGGCGCGGTTCACGCGGGAGAGGCGGCGAACGCGATCCCGCAGCAGGGCGTGCTGCGCGGCACCCTGCGCACCGGCGACCACACCACGTGGGAGGCGTTGGAGGGCCTGGTCCGCACGCTGGTCGGGCAGATCCTCGCGCCCACCGGTGCGGAGTTCACGCTGTCCCACGTCCGCGGCGTGCCGCCGGTCGTGAACGACGCGGAGAGCGCCCGCATGCTGGGCCACGCCGCGGTCACCGTGCTGGGGCCGGACGCCTCGTGCACCACGGAGCAGTCGAGCGGCGGCGAGGACTTCGCCTGGTACCTGGAGCACGTGCCGGGTGCGATGGCCCGCATCGGCGTGTGGCCGGGCCACGGCCCGATGCGCGACCTGCACCAGCCGACGTTCGACCTCGACGAGCGCGCCCTCCCGTTCGGCGTCCGGGTGCTGACCCAGGCCGCGCTCACGGCCCTCACCCCCTGACGTCTGACGCCCTGCCCCCCACGAGCGCGAGTCTTGCGTTCGCGCACCTGAGTTTCGCGTTCGTGCACAGCCAGTTGTCCACATCGTCCGCCGTCCATCCACAGCTTCTGATCATGGGTGTGATCCGCGAACCCGGTCCGCCGCCGCGCTGATGACGACGAACGCGGATGGTGCTCGACGGACTGCGTGTGCTGGCGCTACCTCAGGTCGTCGCGGACCTCCTCTGCACAGCGAGGCCGGCCGATGCACTCGCCATCGGTGACGAGACGCTGCGGAAGGCTGCATCGCGTTGCGAAGAGTTCCGCGCGGCCGTCCTCTGCCGAATCCGGGCTCGCCCGATCCGCGCGGCAGCGTGCGCGGGCCGCACCTGTGGGAGCTCGCCTCACCTCGCGCCGAGTCGGCTCCTGAGAGTTGGACGCGGATGCTGCTCATCGAGAGCGGCTTTCCGCTGCCGGAGGTCGACTTCAGCTTGTTGTCACCGTCCGGCCGCGAGCTCTGCCGGCTCGATCTGGCCTGGCCTGGCCTCTCTTGCGGATCGCGGTCGAGTACGACGGGTATGCCAGCCACGCGGGGCGTGAGGCCGAGGACGAGGCTCGGGAGGATGACCTGCGTAAGCGCGGGTGGATCGTCGTCCGGGCCCGATCAGCGGACCTTGTCGACCCGACGCGATTCTCACAGAGCTTCGCGCGGCATTTGCGTGCTGCGGCTACACGTGGTGAGCGCGTGCAGCGATGATCGTGTGCAAGAACGCCAGACTCGGATGCAGCTGTGCGGAGTCGCGGAACAGCGATCAGGAGGACTTGCTGCTGGGACGACTGCGCAGTTCGGCCACGTAGTCGGCAGGCGCACCGGCCTGTTCGGCCGCGTCCGCGAGCACCCCCAGGTAGCGCGCCGACGGCAGACCGCCCTCGTACGCGTCGAGCACGTAGATCCAGGCCAGCACGTCGCCGTCGAGCATGTGGACCCGAAGCCGGAGCTTCTTGTGGAGCCCCAGCTCGCCGCCTTCCCAGCGGTCGAGCTGTGCCGCGTCGTGGTCCGGGACGTCGTAGAGCACCACGAAGACCTGCGACAAGGGGTCTTCGACGACCGTGGACAGCGCGCCCTCCCACGCGAAGTCCTCGCCGCCGAACGTCAGCCGCCAGCCCATGAGCCACCCCGTGCCCGCCATCGGCGAGTGCGGGGCACGCTCCTTCATCTGCGCCGGATCCATGTTCGACCCGTAGGCGGCGTACAGCGGCACGCCCACAGGGTAGTGCGGGCCCAACCTGGTCCACCGGCGCGGGCCACCGCGTGCGGGTGCCGCTGCCCACCTCGGCGCTCCCGCGCACGTCAGGCGGGCGTACCGTGATCGTGCAACCGCAAGAGCAGCAGGAGGATGTGCGCGCGTGACCCGAATTGTGATCATGGGCGGAGGTCCGGCGGGCTACGAAGCGGCTCTCGTCGCGGTCCAGCACGGCGCCGACGTCACCGTCGTCGAGCGCGACGGCATGGGCGGCGCGTGTGTCATCGACGACTGCGTGCCGTCGAAGACGTTCATCGCCTCAGCCGGCATCCGCGTCGAGCTGCGCCGCGCCGACGAACTCGGCGTCCAGGTCGACCGGCACGCATCGCCCGTCGACCTACCCGCGGTGAACAACCGCGTCAAGAGTCTGGCTCTCGCGCAGTCGGCCGACGTCCGCGCGCGCCTCGAGCGGGAGGGCATCCGCATCATCCTGGGGACGGCCCGGTTCACCGGCGAAACCGCAGCCTCGGCGCACGTCGTCGAAGCGGTGACGACCGAGGGCACCGAGGAACTGGCCGCGGACGTCGTGCTGATCGCGACCGGCGCGACCCCACGGGTGCTTGACGACGCGCGTCCCGACGGCGAGCGGATCCTCACCTGGCGCCAGCTCTACGACCTCCAGGAGCTACCCGAGCACCTGATCGTGATCGGGTCCGGCGTCACGGGCGCGGAGTTCTGCTCGGCCTACGTCGAGATGGGCAGCGAGGTCACGCTGATCTCCAGCCGGGACCGCGTGATGCCCGGCGAGGACGCCGACGCCTCGGCCGTGCTGCAGGACGTGTTCGTCGAACGCGGCGTGAACATGATCGCCCAGGCACGGGCCCAGTCGGTGAAGCGGACCGACGACGGCGTCGCCGTCACGCTCGCGGACGGTCGGGTCATCACGGGCTCGCACGCGCTCATGACGGTCGGCTCGGTCCCGAACACCGCCGACCTCGGGCTCGGCAAGGTGGGCATCGAGACGGATCGGGGCGGTTTCGTCCCCGTCGACCGGGTGTCGCGGACCAACATCTCCGGGATCTACGCCGCGGGCGACTGCACTGGCGTGCTGATGCTCGCGTCCGTTGCCGCGATGCAGGGGCGGATCGCGATGTGGCACGCACTCGGCGAGGGCGTGTCCCCGATCAAGCTGAAGACGGTCGCCGCTGCGGTCTTCACCCGGCCCGAGATCGCGACCGTCGGCATCAGCCAGCGTGCGATCGACTCCGGCGAGGTCCCTGCCCGCACGATCATGCTGCCGCTCGCGACGAACCCTCGCGCGAAGATGCAGGGCCTGCGGCGCGGCTTCGTGAAGCTGTTCTGCCGCCCGGCGACGGGTGTGATCATCGGTGGAGTGATCGTGGCGCCCGTGGCCAGCGAACTCATCCTGCCGATCGCCATGGCCGTGCAGAACGGCCTGAGCGTGGAGGACCTCGCGCACACGTTCTCGGTCTATCCGTCGCTGTCGGGCTCGATCACGGAGGCAGGCCGGCAACTGATGCGGCACGGCGACCTGGACTGAGTGGGACCGTCCTGCTCGAGCAGTTCGGCGAGGCGCTGCCGTAGTCGGCGGTCGTCGACCGGAGCGACGCTCGTCCACGAGGTGCCGTCGGCGCTCCTGGTGCGGGTCAACAGGTAGCGCCCGCGGGGCGTATCCAGCACCTCCACGAGCCCGCCCGAACGGTGCAGGACGCCCCAGCGGTCCGGGACGAGCACGGCGATCTGCGCGCGCCCCTCGATGCCGTGCAACATGCGCGCCAACAGCCCTGCCCGTTCTCGGTCGACACCGCGGTCGACGAGGTCCGCGCGGAGCCCGGCGCCGGACGGTCGGCGCAGCGCCGCCTCCAGTTCGGAGCCGGGCACCGTGGCGGCCTGACCAGACCCGGCCGGCCGGCCGGCCAGGAGACCGACTACGGCACCGGGGATCGAGGCGCACGCGTCCACCACGACCGCGTCCTCGTGCCGCCGCGCGAGCACTACGTCGTCGTCGGCGTCGGCCATGGCGGCCCGGACCGTGAGCGCGCCCCACGCCCGCACCTCCACCCTCAACGAGGGCGCGGCGAGCAGGCGGAGGGAACGGTCGAGGCCGAGCTCCGGCCCGGCGACGTCCGCCAAGCCGCGCTCGCGCAGCGCGGTCCACACCTCGGCCTCGACGCGGCGCCGCTCCGTGTGCGTACGCCCCGGTGACGGGAGCTGGAGCACCACGGGTGGTGCGCCGAGCCCCAGAGCGCGCCACACGACGTCGAACTCCGCCAATGAGAGAACGCGGCGGCCGACCACGAGCTCAGCCACGGAACCCCGCCATGTCGCCGCTGATCACGGGTGGGGGGAACCAGCGGTCGTCGGCGAACGCGTCCGAGTCGTCGATGAGATAGGAGGCTCGGCGGTGTTCCTGCTCGACGGCCCGGACGGCTCCGGCTCCGCCCATCGGGAGGATGCCGTGGTTCGCCGCCGGTGAGGCTCGTCCGGTGGTGACGCGCTCGGTGCCCTCTGGAGGAGTACCGGCGGTCCGAGGTGGCACCTCACCACTCGTTCCCGGGACGGTGGTGCGAGGCAGTCGACCCGACGGTTCGCTGCCGGGTTGCGGCGGCCCGGGCACGATCGCTCGCACGCCGCCGCCGCCGGCCGGGGCTCCGCTCGGCAAGCGGCGTTCCGGCCCGAAGCCCGGGAACCGGTCCTGTGTTCGCGACGAGCCGGCCGGACCTCCGCCGATAGGGACGGTGCCGGGCAGCGGCGTCACCGCGGGATCGCCGCGGGTTCCGGATACCGATCCGGGCATCCCCGCAGGTCCGGCCGCACCTGTCGTCGATCCGTCGCCTGCCGGCGAGCCCCGGCCGGTAGAACGCGAATCGGCCGAGGACGGTGCTGCGCCCGCCGCTGCGACGTTGGGGATCACAGCGCCGGCTGCCTCGGGGACCGACGACGTGTCGTCGCCGCGGCCACCCGCGCCAGAACCGCCGGGCGGTGAACCTGCTGGGGCAGCAGCCGAGCCCGCGCGCGTCCCCACCGCCGCCGCTGACAGGGAGGAGCCGGCGCTTCTCGCGGAGACCCCCGGAACGGCTTGCACGACCACCGTGGGCGGCTGTGTCCAGTAGTTCATCATCCGCTGGTTGTCGGACGACTGGCTCGAGTACCGGTTCATCATGTCGACCGCCACCGCGTGGTCGTTCGCCATCCGTTCCTCGAGCGCGCCGAGGTCGCTCATCGCGGACATGAGCCCGACGCCCGGCACCTGCTGATTCACGAGCCGGTTCCATTCCTCGGTGCGAGGAGGCGGGACCGCGCTCCGCAGGTGGCCGGCCTGCTCGGCCTGGGCGGCGATGCCGTTCTTGGTGAGCGTCGCGTCGCCGGCGGCGTCGAGGGCCCAGTTGCTCATCACGGTCATCCCGCCGTGCACGGCCTCGGCGGCTCGACCCTGCCAGCCGGCGCCGATCTGCTTGACGGCGCGGGTGAGCTGGGCGTCGACGGCGCGGATCGTGCTCTCGACGGTGTTCCACGCGGCCTCGGCGTCGGAGGAGGCGAGGCGCCCGGGCCCCTGCTGGACCCGGGAGTAGATCTCCTCGTGGGAGAGCCCCTCCCAGCGGACGCCGCTCATGTCCGGCGCCGCAGGTCGGCGGATAGGTCATGATCGGTAGTGAGGTACTCGTCCTCCATGCGTTCGAGGGAGTCGTGGATCCGGGTCAACTCGTCGCGGTACGCCAGGAGCGATTGATAGGAAGAGTCCGGTTCCTCCATGGCGCGACGTGCATAGTGAGCAGCGACTGTGCTGCTGACCTCGTCGCCAAGCCAAGGAGCGCTCAGATATCCGTTGCGTTTGAGGGCAGTGAGTGCAGTGCTTACCTGGTCAATAGCATCCCGAAAGTGCTCCCGCAAGAAGGGGGCCATATGGGGTTCCAGGCAGAGGATTTCCTGCTGGCGCTCCACGGGCTCCTCCCTCGATCCGACTACGCAGCAGGGTATGCCGTGCGAGGACCTCGGGAGGCCGCTGTTGGTGAAGTGTTTGCGACTGCGAACTATCGCGCCAGGAGTGACTGCATCATCACTTCTGCCGCACGTTGAGCAGTGTTGCAGAGTTCTTCCTGTGGGATCGGAGGCTCTCCGCCGCCGTCGCTGAACTGAACGTCTAGAAGCTGTCCAGGTGCCACGTCGACCTCAACGCTGCAGTAGTCGGTGGTTCGCTTCGGTATCGCGACCACCGCGGGAAAGCCGATGACACTAGTCGTTCCCACCACGGCTGCAAGATCGTCCTGCCGCCATCGCTCTATGCCGACTGTCGTGACTGCCCCTACTCCAAGGGCGACGGGTCGGTTCGCCAAGCCGGTGATTGTGCACGTAGGAACGCTTCCACCGAACAGCGGAGTAGGCGGATTCGTGTAGCGGGGGGTGCCATCTAGCCCGAACTCAGTACGTTCCGCTGGAGTCATGAGCGAGCACGGGTCCACCCCGTCCAACCGCACCTCCCGCGGACGCTGTGGCGCTGGGGCGGCGCTACTCGGTCCGGCTGGCGCTCCCGGCTCCGGCGCCGTCGCACATCCGGCCACCGCAACGGCGGCTACGAGGAGCAGCACGGTGCGCACCGAGCGACGCTAACGCACTCGCACAGCCCGGAACGCCGGAACGGCCGATGCGACCACGCACCGGCCGTTCCGGTCGTCAACTGGTCTGCGCCAGAGACCGGCACCCGCTCAACGGGCAGAGCACGCGCGGGAACCTCTCCCGCAGCGCGGCCTCCGTGCTCGTCCGGACGAAGGGCCACTGCCCGGCGAACCGGTGCAGGTACCAGAAGACGAACAGGTGCTCGGGCCCCACTGGATCGGTGACCAGCGTCGGTTCTCCCGGGAGCTTCTCGAGCCACCGAAGGTAGGCGTCGGTCGCCAGAGCAGGTGGGCGGGATGCCCGGCGGGTGGTGAGCCAGTCCTCCGCCCGCGCCCGCCAGTGCTGCAGCGACACGGGGTGGACGGTGGCGCCGGGCAGTTCGCGCACGTTCATCGTGAACGTACCGATCAGGCCTCCGTCGCCGTGCGCGGCGGAGGAGAGGGTGAGCAGGGAATGAGGGCCGGGGATCGGCCCGTCGGTGTGGATGTGGAGGGTCACGAAGACGGTCTCGGTCGGCATGACGGATCCTGGTCGCCGAAGGTGCGGTGGGCGTGTCCGCGGCGTGGCTGTTGCCGACGCGTCGGACGGATCCGCGGCGCGGTCATCCGCGTGGCGGAGGGACCTGGCCCCCGTGGACGTGAACACACGGGTGGCGTCGCCGCTGTCCGCGATGCACTTGTCCAGCACGGTGCGGACGGCGGTGAAAGAGCCCGGCCCATCGACCGTAGAACGCCGCGGCGACGGTCGTCAACCGTCTGTGGCGAGCCGACCACAGATCATCACGTCGGTCCGACGGCCCTCGACGACCCACGCCGACCGCTCGCGGCCCTCGACGACGAACCCGCACCGGGCAGCCAGCCGTCCGGATGCGTGGTTGCCCACCGCCCACTGGTACCCGACCCGGTACAGCCCGAGGCCACCGAACGCGAAGCGGACGACGGCGCCGACAGCCGCGCTGCTCATCCCGCGACCGCGGGCCTCGGGCAGCGCCCAGCAGGTGAGGTTCGCGGTGCCCATCGGCAGGTCGAGGTTCACCAGCTCGACCTCGCCGAGCATCCGCCCGCTGGTCGGTTCACACACCCCCCACGAGCAGCGTTCGTCGCGCTTCCAGCCGGCCGTCCGCCGAGCGATGTAGGCCGTGGCGGCGTCCAGAGTCGGGTCCGGACGGTGCCGTCACCGGAGGATCTCGGGGTCGCGTGCCGACTCGACGATCGCGGTTCGGTCGTCGAGCCGTGCGTCGGCCCGTGGCGCGCGGAGGTACCACGGGCCGGCGTTGATCTCGACGGGGTCCAGATCAGTCCTTGATCTCGCAGAGCACGGTGCCCTGACCGACCGAGCTGCCCGGCTCCGCAGCCAGGCTCGTGACGGTGCCGTCCTTGTGGGCGGTGACGGGGTTCTCCATCTTCATCGCCTCGAGCACGACGATCAGGTCGCCCGCCGACACCGTGTCGCCGTCGCTCACCGCGACCTTGATGACCGTGCCCTGCATCGGCGCCGTGACCGCATCCCCTGAGGTCTTGGGGGTGCCCTTCCCGTGACGTTTGCGAGGCGCCCCGCGCGACGGGGCGGCGGCCTGGCCGCCACCTCCGCCGAGTGCGAGGTCGCCCGGCAGCGACACCTCGAGCCGCCGGCCCCCGACCTCGACGACCACCGACTGCCGAGGTGCGGCCTCTTCGGCGTCCGCCGCACCGCCGAACGGCGCGACCGTGTTGTCCCACTCGGTCTCGATCCACCGGGTGTGGACGGTGAAGTCGTGCGCGAAAGCCGGATCGTCGACGACCAGCCGGTGGAACGGCAGCACCGTCGCCATCCCCTCGACCTGGAACTCGGCCAGCGCACGTCGCGACCGCTCCAGAGCCTGCCGGCGGTCCGAGCCCGTGACGATCAGCTTGGCCAGCAGCGAGTCGAACTGCCCGCCGATCACCGACCCGCTCTCCACACCGGCGTCGACACGGACGCCCGGACCGGCCGGGAAGGTGATCGCCGAGACCGTGCCCGGCGCAGGCAGGAACCCTCGGCCGGCGTCCTCACCGTTGATCCGGAACTCGATCGAGTGCCCGCGTGGCTCCGGGTCGTCGAGCAGGTTCAGGACCTCACCCTCGGCGATGCGGAACTGCTCGCGCACGAGGTCCAGCCCCGAGGTCTCCTCCGAGACCGGGTGCTCGACCTGCAGCCGGGTGTTGACCTCGAGGAACGAGATCAGCCCGTCCTGCCCGACGAGGAACTCGACGGTGCCGGCCCCGTGGTAGCCGGCCTCGCGGCAGATCGCCTTGGCGGACTCGTGGATCGTCGCGCGCTGCTCGTCGGACAGGAACGGCGCGGGCGCCTCCTCGACGAGCTTCTGGAAGCGGCGCTGCAGCGAGCAGTCGCGGGTGCCGACGACGATCACGTTGCCGTGCGTGTCCGCCAGCACCTGCGCCTCGACGTGGCGCGGCTTGTCCAGATAGCGCTCCACGAAGCACTCGCCGCGGCCGAACGCGGCCGTCGCCTCGCGGACCGCCGACTCGTACAGCTCGGCGATCTCCCGACGCTCGCGGGCGACCTTCATTCCCCGGCCGCCGCCGAACGCCGCCTTGATCGCGATCGGCAGGCCGTGCTCGTCGGCGAACTCCTCGACCTCGGTGGCACCCGAGACGGGGTTCGGCGTGCCCGGCACCAGCGGGGCGCCGGCGCGCATGGCGATGTGCCGCGCGGTGACCTTGTCGCCGAGGTCCCGGATGGCCTGCGGGGTGGGGCCGATCCAGATCAGCCCGGCGTCGATGACCGCCTGTGCGAAGTCGGCGTTCTCGCTGAGGAACCCGTAGCCCGGGTGGATCCCGTCGGCGCCGGCGCGCCCGGCGGTGTCGACCACCTTGCCGATGTCGAGGTACGACTCCGCCGCCGTGGTGCCGCCGAGCGCGAACGCCTCGTCCGCGAGCCGGACGAAAGGTGCGTCGCGGTCGGGGTCGGCGTAGATCGCGACGCTGGCGAGGCCGGCGTCCCGGCAGGCGCGCACGACCCGGACAGCGATCTCCCCGCGGTTCGCGACGAGGACCTTGGTCAATCGCGGCACGGACGGCCTCCTCATGGGCTCGGCCGGCTCCCGTGCTCCGGCGCGTAGGGCTATCGGGAGTCTAGGAGGCCACACCGACGGTTCGTGCGTCCGGGAATGTGGGATGGGCAACGTCAACGACGTGCGAGGTGGTGTACCCGGCCGCCGATCTGGACGACTGCGCCATCCGGGCGCCGGCGGATCGCGGGCAGGCGTCGCGGTCGGCCGTCGCGATGTCGGAGGGACACCTCGCGCTCGGCAAGCTCGACGGCAGCGGCGTCGCCCAGTTCTCCGCGCCGGCTCAGCTCCCGTGCCAGGTCCCAGCCGTCGCGCAGGGCGCCCAGAGGCGTGCGGCCGGCGACAGAGGCGGCGAAGGCGTCGGGCCAGGCCCTACCGAGCGACGCGGCCAGCAGCGGCCACACCGCCGCCGCTTCCCCCGCCCTCTTGCGCAGGAGCGCGCGGCGGACCACGGCGAGCTGGCCGGGATCGAAGCCGGACGGCACGGGACCGCTCGCGACGAGGGCGGCGACCAGCTCGGCCTGGCGAACGGCGAGGTCGGCAGCGGCGCCGGTCGAGGTGGCGTGCACAGACGCAAGACTCGTGTACTCAGGCGCAAGACTCGCGGGGGTGGAGGACCGGGGCTCGGCGGTCACGGGGCGATGGCCCGGGGGAGGGCGGTGGCTCGGGGGAGGGTGGCCGCCGACGCGATCGCGTCCAGCTCGTCGTGCAGCGCCGCGGCGGGCGGGTAGTGGCCGTCGCGTTCGAGCATCACCGCGGGTGCGACGTCGAGCCGTTCGCACAGGCGTTCCAACAGCGTGAGGACGGCCGGCGGGACGGGATCGGTGTGCGTGTCGTGGTAGACGCCCGGGTCGGCGGGGTGCTCGGCACCGCCCGCGACGTGCACGTACGCCACCCGCTCCAGCGGGATCGCATCGAACAGCGCCTCGGGGTCCGTGCCGCGGTTGAGCGCGTTCGCGTACACGTTGGCGACGTCGAGCAACAGCATCGCGCCGGTGCGCTCTAGCAGAGCGGTGAGGAACTCGCCCTCGGTGTACTCGTCGTCCGGCCAGTCGAACAACGCCGCGATCGGCTCCAGCGCGAGCGGGACGTCCAGCTCGGCCTGCACGCTGCGCACGTGGTTGGTCAGGACGTCCAGCGCCGCCCGGCTGCGGGGCAGCGGCAGCAGGTGCCCGGCCTCCCGGCCACCGGCGCGCACGAAGGCGACGTGCTCGCTCACCAGCGGCGCGTCGAGCGCCGCGGCGCAGGCGGCGAGCCGGGTGACCCGCACGGGGTCGAGCGGCTCCGCACCCCCCAGGGAGAGCCGCACCCCGTGCGGGACCACCGCCACTCCGCGCTCCCGTAGCTCCGCCACCCCTCGAGGCAGAGCTACGGGAGCGCGGCCCCCACCCCCCAGCGACTCCGCGATGACCTCGCAGAACCGCAGTCCAGGAAGGCCGGCGACGGTGCCGGCGATCGCCGGCCGCCAGCCGATCCCCATGCCGCCACCGTGCAGCGGACCCCCCTGCGTCCCGCCGCGCGGCGACCCCTCGTTTCCGGCGCCGCGCGGTGGGCGTTCGTCGGTGTCAACCACCGCAGCCACCGCCGCAGCCGCCTCCACCACCACCGCAACTGCTGCCCGAGCTCGTACCGCCGCCGCTCGAGTCGCCGCTGGAGGTGGACCCGAACGACCCGGACGCCCGCTGGGCGGCCAGCTCGGCGGCGAACGCCGGATCCGCAGTCCACAGGGCGCCGACACCGAAGACCCCCACGGCGAGCGCAGCACCCGCCGGGCCGTAGTGCGCCCAGTCGGGCCGCATCGACGGCGACAGCGAGTGGTACTCGGTCGCCAGCCGGCTCAACGCCGCGTCGCCCGCCCGCGTCCGACACGGAGCCCTGCACACGAACAGCACCCCGAGCGCCGCGACCAGCACGACCAGGACGGTCAGAAATCCCACCGGACGGTTGTTCGCGAAGCCGGCCATGATCCGGACGACGCCGAACACGGCCACGACGAGGACCCATCCGCCCGCCAGGCGGATCCGCTGCCGGCGCTCCGCGGCGAGGAGCAGCCCGGCGGCGATCAGCCGCTGCTCGACGCGGTGCAGCGCGGATGCGACTCCGCCGACCGTCGCAAGGGCGTGCCGCGACACCGGCCCCGTCCCCGCGGCGTGGTGGATCGCCCGTTCCAGCTCGTCCGACCGCGACTCCGGCCGCTGTCCCGCGACGACGACTCCCCGTCCCGCCGTGCTGATCGTCCCGGCCCGGTACATCGCGCTCAGTGCCGCAGTGACCGCGAGCTGGGCGCCGCCGTTGAGGTACGCCACGTCGTAGGGGAGCTCCTCCATCCGGCTCGCCGGCCGCTCGGCGGACACGTCGGCGAGCGCCCGCCGGGCGCGGAGGACGGCCACGCCGACCGCGACCGCCAGCACGAGGTAGGCCAGCAGGAAGGTCGGACCGCTGATGCCCCAGGTGTCGCCTGTCGGGATCATCGAGCACCTCCTCGGTCGTCCGGCCCGGACGTCAGCCAGTCTGGCCAGGGGCGGGTGGCCGGGGAACGTTCTTCACCGAGTCTTGAGGTTGGTCCGCCCGGCTGCTCGTGCGGGTCAACCGGGCCGGGCCGGTCGCCAGCACGACGGCGACCGCGGCTGCGCAGTGCAGCACGATGGCGATCACGACAGGACCGACGTCGCCGGTCGCGGCGGGCAGGATCGGCAGGAAGACGGTCGACGTGTTCAGCGACGCGTGGAGGAGCGTCACCATCAGCAGGCTCCCCGCCGTGCTGTTGAACACCCAGGTGAAGAGCACGGCCTTGGCAATGGTGTCGACGAGGTACAGCCAGAAGGAGTAATCCTGTGCGCTCCCGGCCGTCAGGAACTTGGGGATGTGCCAGAAGGCCCAGACGACGCCGATGACGATGCTGGCGCCCAGCGCGCCGTGGCGGGCTGCAGCCGCGGTAGCGCGTATCCCCGCCACCCGATCTCCTCGGCGTTCGTGAACGCGCCGAACAGGAGGAACAGCGGCGCGGCCGCCCAGAGGTTCGTTCCGGGAGGCATGATCTGGACGGCGAACGGGTGGGCGAAGTCCGGCACGGCGCCGCCGAGGACGATGTACAGGGCGATCGCCGTGAGGTCGACGACCGCAAAGCCCAGCAGGACCACGACGTACCACCGCAGCCCGACCCGCCAGATGAGGAACCTGCGCAGCAGGGTGCGGATGCCGCCCCGACCGTCGACGATGCCCGTGGCGATGAGAGCGGCCACCACGAACCCGTAGCCGACGAGAAGCTGCAGGACCGGTGGGATGTGCAGGGCGGTCCAGCCGTGCGAGTCGGCCGCCGCCCACAGGTCGATCGGCCAGGTGCACGCGAACATCAGGATGAAGCCGCCGAGGACGGGATGCCGTCGCAGCCAAGTGGTCATCGAAACCTCCCGCCCCTCGGTCGTCGAGGACGGGAGCCAGGGTGGCGCGGCGAGGCCGGCCGGCACATCAGGGCGGGCCCGGCCCGGGCGGCAGGGATGACCCTGGCCGCCGGGCAGGGTACCCGTCAGGCGGCGGTGGCGGTGCGGACCTTGTTCTTGATCCGCGCGAGCATCGCCGCCATGCCCCGCAGGCGCAGCGGGCTGACGGCCTGCGCGAGCCCGAGCGCGACGTAGAAGTCGTCCGGCACCGCCAGGACGTCCGCCGCGGGCTCGCCGTCCAACCCCGTGCGCAGGATCGAAGCGAACCCACGGGTGGTGGGCGCCTCGGGCGGAGCCGAGAAGAACAGGTGCACGCGCCGGTCGGCCTCGGGCTCGACCTCCACCGCCAGGAACAGCGGCGACTGGCACTCCGGCACCTGCTCCATCGAATCCGCGGCGTCGGCGTAGCGCTCGGGCAGCGCAGGCAGCTCCTGCGACAGCTCCAGCAGCAGCTGCAGCCGATCCCGCGGCCCCACCTCGGCGAACTCGTCGACGAGCTCGGCGAGCTGTGGTGGCAGAGACACAGAAGAGGTCACGCCGATCCCCGCTCCGTGCCCTGGACGATCGGCACGCGCACGGCGTTGCCCCACTCCGTCCAGCTGCCGTCATAGTTGCGCACCCGGCCGAACCCGAGCAGGTGCGTGAGCACGAACCACGTGTGGCTGGAGCGCTCGCCGATGCGGCAGTAGGCGACCACGTCGTCCGACGGCGCGAGCCCCTGCTCCTGCTGGTAGATCGCCTCCAGCTCCGGCCGCGTCTTGAAGGTGGCGTCGTCGGCGGCCGCACGGGCCCACGGGACGTTCGCCGCGCCGGGGATGTGCCCTCCGCGGACCGCGCCCTCCTGCGGGTAGTCCGGCATGTGCAGCAGCTCGCCCGAGTACTCGCCGGGCGAGCGCACGTCGACCAGCGGCCCGCCGAGATGCGCGAGGACGTCGTCCTTGAAGGCCCGGATCGTCGCGTCGTCGCGGTCGACCACGGGGTAGTCGGCCTGCTCGGGCTTGGGCGCCTCGGTCGTCATCTCCCGGCCCTCGGCCACCCACTTGGCCCGCCCGCCGTCCAGGATCCGCACGTCCGGATGCCCGAACAGGCTGAAGACCCACAGCGCGTAGGTGGCCCACCAGTTGTTGCGGTCGCCGTAGAAGACGATCGTGCTGTCGCGGGTGATCCCGCGCTCGCCGCAGAGCTGCGCGAAGCCGGCGCCGTCGACGTAGTCGCGGGTGACGGGGTCGTTCAGCTCGGTGTGCCAGTCGACCTTCACCGCGCCCGGGATGTGCCCGACGTCGTAGAGCAGGACGTCTTCGTCCGACTCGACGACGACGAGCCCCGGGTCGCCGAGGTGCTCGGCCAGCCAGGTGGTGGTGACGAGCCGCTCGGGGTGCGCGTAGGCGGCGAGCTTGGGGTCGGGATCGTTCGGGAGCGCCATGGTGTCGAGGTTAATCCTCCGGACCGACAGGGTTCAGGCCCACAGATCGGTGACCCGGACCCCCACGCCCGAAAGCAGCCGCCGGGTCAGCGGCAGGCTGATCCCGATCACGTTCGACGGGTCGCCGTCGATGCCCTCGACGAACCAGCCCCCGAGCCCGTCGAGGGTGAAGGAGCCCGCCACCGCCAACGGTTCCCCCGTCGCCAGGTAGGCCTCCAGCTCGTCGGGGTCCGGCCGGCCGAACCGGACGGTGGTGACGGCGTGGCCCTCGGCGACGCGGTCGATCTCACCGTCGACGAGGCGGAGCACGGCGTGGCCGGTGACCAGCTCGCCGGTCCGGCCCGCCATCTCCTGCCACCGCGCGCGGGCGGTGGTGGTGTCGCCGGGCTTGCCCACCAGCGCCCCGTCGATGTGCAGCATCGAGTCGCAACCGACGACGAGGGCGTCGGGCAACCGGGCCGCCACCCGCCTCGCCACCGCGGTGGCCTTCGCACCGGCCAGGGCGACGACCGCGTCGGCCGGCGAGGCTCCGGGCAGGCCGCCGAGCAGGGCGTCTTCGTCGACGTCCGAGACCTCGACCTCGGGCTCGAGCCCGGCAGCACGCAGGACCGACAGCCGGGCGGGGGAGGCGGACGCGAGCACGAACTGCACGACGGCAGACGCTACGGGCAGCGCCGCGATGCCCCGCCCCGACCCCGGACGGTCACCCCACGCGCGCCACCATCGGCACCGAGAGGCGCTCGTGCGCCGCGGTGCGCGGAGCCTGCGCACGGCCGGGGCGCTGCTTGGTGATGAACGCGTGGCGCGCGGCGGCGAAGCCGTTGCGGTCGTCGAAGATGTCGTGGCTCATCTCGGCCAGCTCCCGCACCAGATAGGTCTCCAGCGGTCGGCGCCGCTCGTCGCCTGCGCGGATGGCGGCCTTGGTGGCCAGCCAGCGCGCGTGTTCGGGATGCGCGGCGAGCGCACGGGCGTGCTCGACGACGGCGGTGTCGAAGTGCGCCCGGTCACCGGGCAGCGCCGCGTCCGCGAGCCCGATCTCCACGGCCTCCGCACTGCTCATGGGCAGGCAGTCTTCGGTGATCCGCCGTGCGCGCGGCGGCCCGACCCTGCGGGGGAGCACGTAGGTCCAGTACTCCGACCCGAACAGCCCCATGGTCCGGTAGTGCGGGTTGAGCACGACGCCCTCGCGCACCAGCACCTGGTCGGCGCCGAGCGCCAGCATCACCCCGCCGGCGCCCGCGTTGCCGCCCACCGCGGCCACCACGAGCTGGCGTGTGCAGGTGATGATCTCCCGGCAGACGTCGTCGATCGCGTTGATGTTCCGCCAGGCCTCGGCCGTGGGGTTCGCGCTCGCCTCGATGACGCCCAGGTGGATCCCGTTGCAGAAGGTCGCGCCGCCCTGCAGCAGGAGGACACGCGTGTCCTGGGCCGCGGCCGAGCGCAGCGCGGAGGCGAGCCGGTGGCACTGGCCCGTCGATGCCGCCCCGTTGTAGAAGTCGAAGGTGACCACGCCGACGTCGCCCGTCCGCCGGTAGGAGATCTCCCGCGGCTCCGTCGCGTCGGCCACGGGATCAAGGGCCTCGGGAACGTCCGCGATGCGGTCGCCCAGCAGGGTCGCGGCCGGCAGCTTCACGCGGGGGCCCGGCGTGCCGGGAACCGGTCGGGCCTGCCCGATCCAGACCGCGCCGTCGCCGGTCCGCACGAGCACCGCTCCGTGGCGGCGCAGCACGATCGAGCCCGGTCGCGCCGCCTCGTGGCCGTCGAGCGCGGAGGTGCCCGCGAGTGCGTCGAAGACCGACACCGCCATCCCGGCGAGCTCGGTACGGACGCCCGGAGCGCCGTCGGCGGCCCGGATGCGGCGCAGGATGTGCGCCGTCGGGTCGGTCCAGGAGAAGTGGCGGTCCGCCTGGGTCATGCCGGGGCGCTGCCGGCCGGGCACGCGTCTCACGTCGACCGGATCCGGCATGAACCCGGGCCGCGAAGCCTTCTCGACGACCTCGCGGACCAGGTCCACGGCGGCGTCGGTGACCGGTCCGGCGTAAAGGGCGCTCTTGCGTGGCGGCTCCGCAGGGAGCACGAAGGTGCGGCTCGCCCACACCGGACCGGCGTCCATGTCGGCGACCGCCGACAGCGCCGTGACACCCCACTGCGGCGCGGCCTCGGTGATGGCCCAGTCGAGCGACGACGGTCCGCGGTCGCCGACGGGACCGGGATGCACGATCACGGTCGGACGGGACTGCCACACGTCGTCAGGGACGCGTTCACGCAGGAAGGGGCAGATGATCAGTTCCGGATCGAGGGCGTCGACGGCGGCGCGCACCGTGTCGTCGTCCACCGCCTGCCGCCACGTGACCTCATGTCCTCGGCGGCGGAGCTCCACCCACACCCGCTGGGTGAGCCCGTTGAAGGAGGAGCAGAGCAAGAGGATCTTCACGTACGCCTCCGATGCAGGAAGACCACGCGGGCCGCAGCGCAAAACTGTAACGCGGCGCATGCGACTGGTCACGCATTGTCCAGATGGTGACATTGCTACTCCATTCGGAGCAGCAGGTATCAATTTTTGTGATCAGTTGCTGAAGGAAACGCCCGAACGGTGAGCGGACGCCTCTCGTCGCCGAAAAGACATGCTCGACTACGGAACGTGGTGGGGGAGTCGGTACCACCGGGAGGAAGCGTGGCGGAGGGTCGCGTCTCGAGCACGAAAAGTCCGATGAGCGGCTACCGGTGGGCGGCGAACGGAGTGCGCCGGTTGCGACGGTTGCGAAGAGTCGCCGACCGCTCGCAGAGCGGATGTACATTCGCCGCCGTCCACTCGCGGCTGCCGCCGCTCCTGCTGCTGAACGGAGCAGTTTTCATGCAGGACGTTGTGTCGATCAGTCCGACGGTCGGGCGGAGCGGTGGCCGTCCGGTACTGCCCCGGCTCCTGGCCTACCTGCCGCGCGGCAACACGCTCGACGATCGCGCCTGGCACCGGCGCCACCTGTTGCTCGAGCGCGTGCTGCTGCTGCACGTCCCGCTACTGGTCGCCCTCGGGCTGGCACTCGGCCATTCCGCCGTGCAGGCGACGGAGGCCGTGATCGCCCCACTGGTCTGCCTGGTTCTCGGCCACCTCGTCACCCACCGCCGATGGGCCTCGTTCTTCATCACCGGCGGCCTGGTGTTCTGCTCCGTCGGACTCGTCCTGCTCACCAGCGGCAGCATCGAGGCGCATTTCCACTTCTTCATCATCATCGGCTTCATCGCGCTCTACCAGGACTGGGTGCCGTTCCTGTGGAACGTCGCCTTCACCACGATCAGCCACGGGGCCGGCACGATCTGGCTGGGCGGGCAGATCTTCAACCACCCCGCGGCCCAGGCCCACCCGTGGTTGTGGTCGATCGTGCACGGCGTCGCCGTGCTGTTCGCCTGCGTCGGAATGGTGATCTTCTGGCGGATCACCGAGGACGAGCAGGTCGAGAAGGAGGCGCTGGGCCGGCAGCTGATCACTGCGGACGCGGAGATCGGGCGCCGGCAGTTCACCTCCGAGATGCTCGTGAACCTGGCCCGCCGCAACCAGAGCATGCTCTACCGCCAGCTCGACATCATCAACGAACTCGAGAACAGGGAGCAGGACCCGGACGCGCTCGCGGACCTGTTCAAGCTCGACCACCTCGCCACCCGCGTGCGGCGCAACGCCGAGAGCCTGCTGGTGCTCGCGGGCCAGCAGACGCCGCGGACCTGGTCGGAGCCGGTCGCATTGCGTGACGTCATCCGGGCGGCGATCGCCGAGACCGAGGACCTCGACCGTGTGGTGTTCGCCGTCGACGACCGCATCGCGGTCTCCGGCACCGCCATCGCGGACCTGACGCACCTGCTCGCCGAACTCACGGAGAACGCCGTCCGGTTCTCCCCGCCCGAGACCGCGGTGACGATCCGGGTGCGGCCCAACCGGCGCGACGAGGGCGGGCATCTGCTCACCGTCGAGGACTGGGGGGTCGGGATGCCGCCCGACGACCTGGCCGAGGCGAACCAGCTGCTGGCCCACCCGGGCGACATCGACCTCGCCGTCGCACAACGCCTGGGGTTCCACGTCGTCGCACGCCTCGCGACCCGGCACAAGATCGCGGTGTCACTGACCGCGACCCCCGGGTCCGGCATCACGGCGGTCGTCGTCCTGCCCGCGGCGCTGTTCACCCAGACCGTTCCGCCGGGGCCGGTCGCGCCGCTGCCGGGCGGGGCCGCGTTCGACGCCGTGCGGCCGAACACCGCCGCGTCCCACGACGGCTTCGCCCGCCCGCAGGTCGAGGCGGGCCCGGCCGACATGTCGGGGAGGTCGGCGACGGCGGACGGTCCATGGATGCCGCCGTTCCGGACGGCCTCCGAGCACGACGACGGCCCGGCGGGGCCCGACGGTCGGTGGCGTGGCTGGTGGAACCCCGAGACGCACGCGGGCACCGACGCCTCGTCGGGGTTCGGATCGACCGGCCGGCAGGTCCGGAGCAACGGATCCGGGGCCAACGGGCACGCCACCAACGGGCACGGTGTGAACGGCCACGGCGCCCACGGATCGAACGGGACCAACGGTCACGGAGCGAACGGCCACGGATCCAACGGCCACGGATCCAACGGCCACGGGTCCAACGGCCATGACGCCAACGGGCACGGGACGAACGGTCACGGCACGAACGGCCACAAGACGAACGCGCACGCCACCAACGGCGGACCGGGTGCCGAGTGGCGCGACGTCGAGACCCGCGACGCCGACGAGGCCGACCGCCCGGCCGTGCCCCCGGTCCCCGGCAACGCCGACGGGGCCGAGCGGCGCACCGGTCCGGGTGCCGCGGCGACGGAGCAGACCCGGGCGTTCCCGGCGACACCGCCGGAGGGCACGCCGCCCGTGACCGGCATCCCCCTCGCGCGCCGGGAGCCGGCCGAGATCCGGCACGAGGCCGCGGGAGGGATCGAGGTCCCGCGGCCGGCCGTCGCCCGGATGTCCGGCTCCCTGGACGCTGCCCCCGGGTCACCTGCCGGCCGGCGGCTCCCCGGCCGGCCGTCACCCGGGCCGGGCCCCATCGCCGCGCTGCCCCAGCCCCGCAACGACGAGATCGCCCCTCCGACCGCCTCCCGCCCCGGGACCGCCGGATCGCGCGGGCTGCGGCGTCGGGTCCCCCAGTCGCACCTGGCGCCCGAACTGCGCCACCCGGTGACCGGCCCCGCCGAGACCGCCGCCGCGCCCCTGTCCGCGGATGCCGCGGCCAGCGCGCTGTCCCGGTACCAGGCCAGCCGGCTCGCGGCGCAGGCGGTCGTCAGCGACCCGGACGTCCACCATCAGGGTTTCGAAGGAGAACGAGAATGACGGTGCGCTCCGGCCAGCTGGACTGGCTGCTGGTCGAGTTCGTCCGCGACACCCCCGGTGTCGCCAACGCGATCGTGGTGTCCGGCGACGGGCTGCGCCTCGCGACCTCCCCCGGCGTCACGGTCGCCCTCGGCGACCAGCTCGCCGCGGCCGCCTCGGGTCTGGTCAGCCTGGCGCGCGGCACGGCGCACCTGCTCGGTGCCGGTGCCGTGAGCCAGACGATCCTCGAGATGGCCGGTGGCTACCTCTTCGTCTCCTCCGTCAACAGCGTGGCGACGCTCGCGGTGTACGCCGAGCGCCGGTGCGACATCGGGTTGGTCGGCTACGAGATGACGATGCTCGCGTCCCGCGTCGGTCACGCCCTGAGCCCGGCGCCACGCACGAACGTCGGAAGTTGAGGATGGCGGGCGACACGGCGTCCGCCGCCGGCTGGGTGGAGCCCCGCG
Source organism: Pseudonocardia charpentierae (assembly GCF_031845345.1). NCBI lineage: Bacteria > Bacillati > Actinomycetota > Actinomycetes > Pseudonocardiales > Pseudonocardiaceae > Pseudonocardia > Pseudonocardia charpentierae. Next base: position 315,114 of record NZ_JAVREJ010000002.1, read on the forward strand.
GCGGGCGGGTCGTTCCTGTGTACGCGGTGACCGGGGGCCGGACCCGGGCGAACGACGGCCCCGACATGCCGGTCGAGGCACTGGTGACGGCGACCGAGGCGGGAAGCTTCGCGACGGACCTGCAGCTCGAGTACCGCGCGACGGTCGAGCTCGCCGCCAGCCCGGTCTCGATCGTGGAGATCGGCGCCTCCCTCGGCGTTCCCGTCGGGGTCGCCCGCGTGCTGGTCAGCGACCTGGTGAACGCCAAGTACCTCGTCGTGCACCTGCCGCCGGTGCCCACCACCGCAGGCGGCGGTCCTGCCCCCGAAATTCTCGAGAGGCTCCTGGAGGGTCTTCGTGCACGCTGACTCCACCGACCTCATCCCGCTCAAGGTGTTGATCGCCGGCGGGTTCGGGGTCGGGAAGACGACACTCGTCCGTTCCCTGTCGGAGATCCCGCCGCTGCTGACCGAGCAGGAGATGACCACCGCCTCGGTCGGCGTCGACGATCCGGGACTCGTCCCGGACAAGACCACCACCACCGTCGCGATGGACTTCGGTCGCATCACCGTCGACGGGTCGCTGATCCTCTACCTGTTCGGCACGCCCGGCCAGGCGCGGTTCTGGTTCATGTGGGACGAGCTGGCGCGCGGGTCGGTCGGTGCGGTGGTCCTGGTGGACCTGCGCCGCGTCGACGACTGCTTCCCGGCGATCGACTACTTCGAGAACCGCCGGTTGCCGTTCGTCGTCGCGGTCAACCGCTTCCCGGGATCCGACGAGTACGACTCGGAGGCCGTCTGCGAGGCGCTGGCCCTGCCGGACGACTGTCCTGTGGTGTGGATGGACGCGCGGGACATCGGTTCGAGCCAGGAGACGTTGATCCGGCTCGTCGAGCACGCCCTGTCGCGCACGGCGGTCACGACCTGAGGGCCGCCCCGGTCAGGACAGGGGTGTGGCGAACGTCCCGGTCGACGCGCGCGAGTCGCCTCCTGACCGCGCCAGCGCGTGCTCGACCAGCGCGATGAGCGCGGTCGTGCAGGATGTCGAGCTGCGCGCGTCCACCCGGACGATCGGTGTGTCGGCACGGAGGGCGAGGGCGTCGCGCACCTCGTCGTCCGGGAAGGCGTCGGCGCCCGGGAACCTGTTCACGGCGACGACGAACGGGAGTGCACGGCTCTCGAAGTAGTCGATCGCCGGGAAGCAGTCGTCCACACGCCGCAGGTCGACGAGGACCACCGCGCCGACCGCGCCCCGAGCCAGCTCGTCCCACATGAACCAGAAGCGGTCCTGCCCCGGGGTCCCGAACAGGTACAGGACCAGGTCGTCCATCGAGATCCGGCCGAAGTCCATGGCCACCGTGGTGGTGGTCTTGCCCGGTACCGCACTCACGTCGTCGAGGCCCACCGACGCGGTGGTCAGCGCCTCCTCGGTGACGAGCGGCGGGATCTCGGACAACGCCTGCACCATCGTCGTCTTGCCCACGCCGAACCCGCCGGCGATCACGATCTTGAGTGGGATGTAGGTCTTCCGGTCAGCGCGCACGTAGACCCTCCAGCAGGCGTTCCAGTACGGCGGCCCGGGGGCGCCCGTCGTCCCCCGTCGGTTCGGGCTCGTGGACGGCCACGTAGCCGGCCCCGGCGAGATCGCTGACCAGCACCCGGGCGACCCCGACGGGGATCTGCAGGGCGGCGCCGATCTCGACCAGCGACACCGGTCGCCCGGCCATCTCGAGGATGGACCGGTACTCCGCCTGCATACCGGGCCACGGAGTCCACTGGGTGGCGCTGACGAGCGACTCCATGGGCAGCTCTGCGGAGGCACTCCGCGTACGGCCTCCGGTGACGGCGTAGACCGGGACGACGCGCCCCGGCTCTGACGATGCCACCTCTCCAGCCACCTCGCCGGCCGTCTCGTCCGGGGTCATCGCGTGGTGCTCCCCGTTCCCACCCGGACACCGGGATCGAGCGCCCGCCCGACCCGCTCGGCGAGCATGGTCATCTCGTAGCCGACGACGCCGAGGTCGCAGTGGCGACTCGCATGCACCGCCACGGTGGCGCTGCGGCTGACCGAGGTCACGAACAGATAGCCCTCGGTCATCTCCAGGATGGTCTGCGTGAGGGTGCCGGACGCCAGCAGGTGCGTCGTGGCGCGCGCCAGGCTGACCAGCCCCGAGGCCGCTGCGGCGAGCTGGTCGGCGAGCGCGTCGCTCACGCCGGCCGACACCGCGAGCGGCAGTCCGTCCACCGACACCACGACGGCGGCCAGCACCCCGGGGGTGCCCCGGGCGAAGTCGACGAGCAGCCAGTCCAGCCGGCTCCCGGCGCCCGCGTTCGACGGCGCGCTCATCGGGCGCTCCGCTCGTCTGCCGCCTCGTTCGCCACCTGCCCGTCGACGGCGGACCGGGCGGCCGCGCGGCTCGCCTGGTAGCGGGAGAGTGCCTCGGCGGCCACCGGCAGGGGAGCGGGATCGACGGGCTCGGCGCCCGGAGGGACGATGCGCAGGCCCGGGGCGAGGTGGGCCTGCGGCACCCGCCTGCGCAGGGACGGGCGTGCCGCTGCCGGCGCGTCGTCCTCCGGGGCGCCGCCGTCGGCGGGTTCCGCCGACTCGGCCGGCGTCGGGATCGTCGCCGTCGCGCCGTCGGCACCCGCCGGGCCCGGACGGTGGGGATCGGTTCCTGCCCACCACCCCGTCCACGAGTGTGCCCCCCGCTCCGGCGGCTTCCCTGCGGCGAGGCCTTCGGTCTCCGCGGGCAACGGCATCCGGGGGCCGGGGATGAGCGAGCGGACATCCGCACCGTCGTCGACGGGCGCGCGCTCGAAAGCCGCAGTGTCCGACTCTGCGCGCTCGGAGCCGTCACGCCCGGATGCAGCCGGCCTGATGCCGGCGCGGTCGAACGCCGCTCTGTCGAAGGCGGCCCGCTCGAACGCGGCCCGGTCGACGTCGGGCCGCTCCGGGCCGGTCCGCTCCGGGCCGGTCCGCTCGGCGGTGGTGTGCTCCGCCCAGGTCCCGGTGCGGGCCGCCGGGAGCTCGGGGACGGGCTGGTCGGGCCGACGACGGGGCACCGGCCGGCCCGGTCGGGCGGCCGCAGTGGCTCCGGCGGGAACCAGCGCGCCGACCGGCTCGGGTCCCAGCTCGAACATCGAGCCGGGCAGGGCGATCGACGCGGTGATCCCGGAGCCGGGCGTGGGCGAGAGCACCACGCGGATCCCGTGGCGCTTGGCGAGCCGGGCGACGACGTGGAAGCCCAGCCGCTTGGAGACCGCCAGGTCCACCTCGGGCGGGTCGGCCAGCAGGGCGTTCGCCGCTGCCAGGTCGGCCTCGTCGATGCCGACGCCCCAGTCCTCGACGGTGAGCAGTTGCCCCCGCCCGCCTCGCGGGTCGCGGCGGCCGCGGATCGTGACGGCCATGTCCGGCGGGGAGAACCGCACGGCGTTCTCGGTCAGCTCGGCCAGCAGGTGGGTGAGGTCGGTGACCGACGCGCCGTCGACGAGCGGCCCCTCCGGGATCTCGAACGCGACGCGGTCCAGGTCTTCGGTCTCGGCGATCGCCGCTCGGACGACGTCGCGCAGCTCGACCGGCTGGCTCCACACGCGCGGCGGCTTCTCACCCGAGAGCACCAGGAGGTTCTCGGCGTTGCGCCGCACCCGCGTGGTGAGGTGGTCGAGGCGGAACAGCTCGGCCAGTGCGTCGGGATTCCGCTCCGACTCCTCCAGCTGGTTGATGATCTCCAGCTGGCGGTAGAGCATGCTCTGGTTGCGGCGGGCCAGGTTCACGAGCATGTCGGAGGTGAACTTCCGACGGCCGATCTCGGCGTCGGCCAGCTTGCGCGTCAGGTCGTCCTTCTGGTTCTGCTCGTCTTCGGTCACCCGCCAGAACAGCATCACGCCGACGCAGGCGAGCAGCACCGCGACACCGTGGATGAGCGACCAGAGCCACGGATGCGCCTGGGCGGCGGGGTGGTTGAACATCAGCGTGCGCAGCCACATCGAGCCGACGCCGTGGGTGACCACGGTGAACAGGACGTTCAGCAGGAACGGCACCCAGTCCTGGTAGAGCGCGATGAAGCCGATGATGATGAAGAAGTGGAAATGGGACTCGATGCTCCCGTTGGTGATGCCCACGAGGGCGGTCGAGCACCACACGAGTCCGGCGGAGACGGCGGCCGAGCCGAGCCGCCGGTGGTGGCTGAGCAGTCGGCCCGCGACCGCGCAGATCACCGGGATGGTCAGCGCGATCGTCAACGGCAGCAGCGGGTTGTGGAGCGCGAGCCCGATCGCTGCCAGTACGGGTACGTGAACGAGCAGCACCCATTGGAGGAGCCGGTGACGGCGTTGCCAGTCGGCTTCGTTGAGGGTGTTGCCGCGCGGAAGAATGTTGATCAGTGACTTCCACATCGTGTCGCACCATTCCCTCCACGGTGCCACCGTGAAGACCATTGCGCGGTCTTCGTGCGCAACGGCGGACAGCAGTGTCGCCGGGAGCATGACTGTTTCGGGGAGCCGGGGGTGCGGGAAGGGTAACCGTTTGCCCAGGACAGAGGTCGGGGCCCCACCATTTGTACTCTTGGCACCGGTGCGGTGACTGACTGTCGCCGAAATCGCTCCGCTATCAATTCAGAACGTGATGGATCGTGTTCTTTGCGTCATGTTCTGCCGCCGTTCTTCGCCATTCACTCCCGACTCACTCCCGACGCGGAGCCCGTTTCAGCGAGCCCACGTCGAGGTGCGCCAGGCGCCCGGGCCGGGCTGCAGCGGGCGGCGCATCCGCGCCGCCGGAGCGGCCCAGACCGACGCCGGGCGGGTCGGCACCGGCGGCTCCGGGGAAAGCGCCGCGGCCGCCAGCACAACCGTCAGCGCGGCCAGCTCGGCGTCCGACGGCGTGCCCCGGACGACCCGGAAGAGCGCGCGGCGCTCCTCGGGAGTCGCGGCGTCGTCACCCGCGACGTCCCCGCTCGCGGTGTCCTCACTCATAGGGGGATGTTCCCGTGCTTGCGCATCGGCGCCGCCTCGCGCTTGGTCGCCAGGGTCCGCAGCGCCCGGCCCACGTAGCCCCGGGTGTGCGAGGGCGGGATGACGCCGTCGACGTAGCCGCGGTCCGCGGCGATGTAGGGGTTCGCGAGCGTGTCTTCGTAGTGCTGCTGCAGCTCCGCACGCTTCGCCGCGAGGTCGTCGCCGGTGAGGCCCTTGAGCTCCTTGCGGTAGAGGATGTTCACCGCGCCCGCCGAGCCGGTGACGGCGATCTGCGCCGTCGGCCAGGCGATGTTGATGTCGGCGCCGAGGTGCTTCGAGCCCATGACGTCGTAGGCCCCGCCGTAGGCCTTGCGCGTGATGACGGTGACCTTCGGGACCGTCGCCTCGGCGTAGGCGTAGATGAGCTTGGCGCCGCGGCGGATGATGCCGTCCCACTCCTGGGTGGTGCCCGGCAGGAAGCCGGGGACGTCGACGAAGGTCAGCACGGGCACGTTGAACGCGTCGCAGGTGCGGACGAACCGGGCGGCCTTCTCCGACGCGTCGATGTCCAGACAGCCCGCGAGCTGCGTGGGCTGGTTGGCGACGACGCCCACGCTGCGGCCCTCGACCCGCCCGAACCCGACCACGATGTTCGGCGCGAACAGCGACTGGACCTCGAGGAACTCCCCGTCGTCGAGGACCCGGGTGATCACCTCGTGGATGTCGTAGGGGGTGTTCGGCGAGTCGGGGACGACCGTGTCGAGTTCGAGGTCGGTGTCGGTGAGCGAATCGGCGATCGACCCGGCGGTCGGCTCGGGCGCGGGGAAGGACGGCGGCTCGGAGAGGTTGTTGCTCGGCAGGAAGCTGAGCAGCTCCTTGACGTAGGAGATCGCGTCGGCCTCGTCCTCGGCCAGGTGGTGGGCCACGCCGCTCTTGGTGTTGTGTGCGCGCCCGCCGCCGAGGTCCTCGAAGTCGACGTCTTCGCCGGTGACCGTCTTGATCACGTCCGGGCCGGTGATGAACATGTGGCTGGTGTGGTCGACCATCACCGTGAAGTCGGTGATCGCGGGGGAGTAGACGGCCCCGCCCGCACACGCGCCCATGATCAGGGAGATCTGCGGGATGACCCCGGAGCTGCGCACGTTGCGCATGAAGATCTCGCCGTAGAGGCCGAGCGCGACGACGCCCTCCTGGATGCGCGCGCCACCGCCGTCGTTGATCCCGATCATGGGGATGCCCGTCTTGAGGGCGAGGTCCATGACCTTGACGATCTTCTCTCCGTACACCTCGCCGAGCGAGCCGCCGAAGACCGTGGCGTCCTGGCTGAACACGGCGACCTGCCGGCCGTCGACGGTGCCCGTGCCGGTGATCACCCCGTCGCCGTAGGGGCGCTTGTCCTGCATGCCGAAGTTGGTCGAGCGGTGCCGCACCAGCTCGTCGATCTCGACGAACGAGCCGGGGTCGAGCAGCGCCTCGATCCGCTCGCGGGCGGTCTGGCGGCCCTTGGCGTGCTGGCGCTCGACCGCCGCCGCGTTGCCGGCGTGGACCGCCTCGTCGATGCGGCGGTGCAGGTCGGCGAGCTTGCCCGCGGTGGTGTGCGGGTCGGGCCCGGAATCAGGCCCGGAATCAGGCCCGGCCGCGTCCTGGACGGGCTCGGTGGCGGCACTCATCGCATCTCCGGGACGGTTCGCTCACTCATGTGCGGACCTTAACCACCCGGTTGCGCGGAGAGGTCCGGGAGCGGCACGCGTCACGTCCGCCGCGCGCCGGGAGCCGTCCGGCGCCGCCGGCCCCACTGCCGCCACCTGTGGGCGGTAGCGTCCGCCATGTGGAGCAGGCGTGGGACGCGGCCGCCCTCCGAGCCGCGCTGGTGAGCCCGGCGGGCCCGTGGGCCCGCCTGGACGTCGTCGAGCGGGTCGGCTCGACCAACGCCGCGCTGCTCGCCTCTGCCGCCGACGGCGCGCCGGACCGCACGGTCCTCCTCGCCGGCTACCAGGACGCGGGGCGCGGGCGGCTGGGCCGCGAGTGGGTGTCGCCGCCCGGCACCGGGGTGACCGTCAGCGTCCTGCTGCGCCCGGGCGAGGTGTCGCCCGACCGCTACGGGTGGCTGCCGCTGCTCGCCGGGCTGGCGGTGCGCGACGCCGTCCGCGACCTGGTTCCCGCCCGCGTGTGTCTGAAGTGGCCCAACGACCTCCTGCTGGGCGAGCAGCAGTGGAAGGCGGGCGGGATCCTCGCCGAGGCGACGAGCGGGCCGGACGGCACGGCCGTCGTGCTCGGGATCGGGTTGAACGTCGCCGGCGCGCAGGGCGAGCTGCCTTCGGGCGCGACGTCCCTGGACGCCGAGGGGACCGCGGTCGTCGACCGGACCACGGTGCTGGTCGCCGTGCTCAGCCGCCTCGCCGAGCGTGAGTCGGCGTGGCGGGCGGCCGCCGGTGATCCCGATGCGCACCGCCTGCGTGCCGACTACCGGGCGGCCTGCGCCAGCCTCGGAGCCGAGGTCCGGGTGGAGCTGCCCGGCGGGATGACCGTGACGGGGATGGCGGAAGACGTCGACGGCGACGGCCGGCTCCTGCTGCTCGGCGCCGACGGCCACCGGCGTGCCGTCGCAGCCGGCGACGTCGTCCACCTGCGCCCCGTCGACCGGGTGGAGACGCCGGCCGAGCCCCGCTGATCGCGGGCGGCACTACCGTTGCTCCGTGGCCTTCCCGGACGACGTGCTCGTCGAGGGGGAGCGGGTGGTCGTGCACACCCGCCCGCACTGGCGGGTGCTGGTCGGGCCCGTGCTGGCCTTCCTGCTCGTCGTCGGCGCCGCGGGTTACGTCGCCGCGCTCGCCCGCGGCCACGGCTGGGAGCAGTGGGGCTGGCCTGCGGTGGGTGCGGCGGTGGTGGTGCTGGTCGGCGGGCTGACCGTGGTGCCGGTGGCCCGTTGGCGCACGACCCATCTCGTCGTCACCACCCGGCGCCTGCTGGTCCGCGAAGGAATCCACGGGTGGCAGGGGATCCAGGTGCCGATCGACGGGATCACCGAGGTGCACACGCGGCGCACCGGCCGGTTGCCGGGCCCCCGGTCCCTGGTGGTCCGGACCGGGGCGGGCGAGGAGCTGGAGTTCGTCGACGTGCCCCGTGTGGACCGGGTCCGGGCGGTGATCGCGGACGAGGTCGGCGCAGTCCGCGGGATGCGTAACGGGCCGACGTGACGGCCGATCACCTGCCGCGCAGCGCGTCCAGGGCCGCGTCGTGGACCAGGCCGTTGGAGGCCAGCGCGTTGCCGCCGTCGTGGGTCGCGACGCCGTCGAGATCGGTCAGCCGCCCGCCCGCCTCCTCGAGGATCGGGACGAGCGCGGCGAGGTCCCAGACGCTCGCCGCCCGGTCGACCGCCACGTCGACGACGCCCTCCGCGACGAGGCAGTACTGCCAGAAATCGCCGAACGCCCGCGTCTCCCAGCAGGCGTCGGCCAAGGCGATCCACCGCTCGAGATCGCCCTGCTCGGAGAACGTGCGGAAGTCGGTGGTCGACAGGTAGGCGTCGGCGAGGTCGGCGACACCGGAGACCGTGATCCGGCGCGGCGGGCCCCCGTTGTCCGACGCCCACGCGCCCAGCCCCGCGGCACCCCACCACCGGCGGCCGAGCGCAGGGGCACTGGCCACCCCGACGACGGCGTGCCCGTGCACGGTGAGCCCGATGAGCGTGGCCCACACCGGCACGCCGCGGGAGAAGTTCTTCGTGCCGTCGACGGGGTCGAGCACCCAGCCGCGGCCGTTCTCCGACAGCTCGCCGCCCCGCTCCTCCCCGAGCACCACGTCGCCCGGCCGCTCCGTCCCGAGCACGGCCCGCAGCGCGTCTTCGGTGGCGGTGTCGGCGTCGGTGACGGGGGTCCGGTCCGGCTTGCGGGTGACGCGCAGGTCGGCGGCCCGGAACCGGCCAAGGGTGATCGCGTCGGCGGCGTCGGCGAGTTGTAGTGCGAGCGCGAGGTCGTCGGCGTGGTCGGGCGCGGGGGCGTCGGGCGAGGTGTCGGCGGGCGAGGCGGCGTGCTCCACGGCGCCAGCCTCCCATTCCTCGGCCCACGCTCCCGCGCGAGTCGGCACGAAGTGGCGGGCGAATGTACGAAATGGGGCGGAGCGGACTGCTCGAACCGCACATTCGCTCGCCCGAACGTACCGACTCGCGCGTACGGCATCGCGCATTCGCTCGCCCGAACGTACCGACTCGCGCGTCGACGACGGCCGCATCGGCGGAGGGATACGCTCGCGGACGTGACCACGGTCCTGCTGGCTGAGGACGACCCGGCGATCGCCGAGCCGCTCTCCCGGGCTCTCGAGCGCGAGGGCTACTCCGTCGAGGTCCAGGGCGACGGGATGGGCGCGCTCGAGCGCGTCCGCGTCGGCCATGTCGACCTGCTCGTCCTCGATCTGGGCCTGCCCCGGATGGACGGCCTGGAGGTCTGCAGGCGGCTGCGGCCCGACTTTCCCGACCTCCCCGTCCTCATGCTCACCGCGCGCACCGACGAGGTCGACTTCGTCGTCGGTCTTGACGCCGGCGCGGACGACTACGTCAGCAAGCCGTTCCGGCTCGCCGAGCTGCTGGCCCGGGTGCGGGCGCTGCTGCGGCGGCTCACCCCCGAGACCGTCGACGTCGGCGGGGTGCGGATGGAGCTGTCGGGCCGGCGCGTGCTCGTCGACGGCGCCGAGGTGAACCTCGCGAACAAGGAGTTCGAGCTGCTCCGCGTGCTCATGCTGCGCGCCGGGCAGGTCGTCACCCGCGAGGAGATCCTGCGAGAGGTGTGGAACGACCCCGACCTCAAGACGAGCAAGACGCTCGACATGCACATGTCCTGGCTGCGTCGCAAGATCGGCGGCGAGCGCCGGATCGCCACGGTGCGCGGGGTCGGCTTCCGCTTCAACCACGACTGATCCGACCCTTTCGTGCGCCGCCGGATCCTGCAGTCCACCCTCCTCGTCGTCACGATCACCGCACTGGTGCTCGGGGTCCCACTCGCCATCACCACGTGGCGGCTCATGGAGGACTTCAGCCGGGCCGACCTGCTCGACCGCCTCGAGCAGGTGGCCTCCCGCCTCGACGGGCCGGGCTCGTTCGACGCGGTCGACCAGGACGCGCTGGCCCTCGCGGTCCCGTCGGGCGGACGGCTGACGCTGGAGGAGGACGGGCGGTCGGTCCAGGTCCTCGGTGCGGACGTCGGGCCGGACCCGATCGCGGAGACCCTGCCCGTCTGGCCCGGCGCCTCGATCACCCTGGCCGAGCCGCGGACGGTGCTGCGCACCGAGCAGGTGCAGGTCACCCTGGTCGTGGTGCTGCTCATCGTGCTGTCCGTCGGTACCGGCGCCGTCGTCGCGACGGTCACCGCCCGCCGGCTGGCCGAACCGCTGCGCGACGTGGCGGCCCGCGCCGCCCGGCTCGGTGCCGGCGACTTCCGCCGGACCCCGCACCGGCACGGGATCCCCGAACTGGACCGCGTCTCCGACGTCCTCGACACCTCCGCCGGTGCGCTCGCCGAGCTCGTCCAGCGTGAGCGCGACCTCGTCGGCGACGTCTCGCACCAGATGCGCAGCCGCCTGACCGCCCTGCAGCTGCGGCTGGACGAGCTGACCACGCACCCCGACCCGGGCGTCGCGAGGGAGGCCGGCGCCGCGCTCGAACAGGCCGAGCGGCTCTCCGGTGTGCTCGACGAGCTGCTCCAGGCCGCCCGCGCGGCGCGCGCCGCCGGTGCCGAACCGGCCGATCTGCGCGAGATCCTGGCCGTCGTCATCGAGGAGTGGCACCCGCGGCTGCGCAGCGCCGGTCGCGCCCTCAAGGTGCGCGTTCCCGAGCGGATGCTCGTTCGGGTGACGCCGGCGCGTGTCCGCGAGGCCCTCGGCGCGCTCCTCGAGAACGCCCTGCGGCACGGCGGCGGCACGGTCACCGTGGCCGCGCGGGCGACCGAGCACAGCCTGCAGGTGGAGGTCGGCGACGCCGGGCCGGGTGTGCCCGAGGAACTCGTGGCGCACGTCTTCGACCGCGGGGTGTCCGTCGGGTCGTCGACGGGGCTCGGTCTGGCGCTGGCCCGGGCGTTGGTGGAGGCCGACGGCGGGCGGCTGGAGCTGTCGCGGGCGCGGCCCCCGGTGTTCACGATCTTCCTGCCGACCGCCCGGGCGGACGACGTGCTGCCTGCGGCTTTGCCGGCGACGACGCCCCGCTAAGACGCGCGTCAGGAGCGCTCGACCGGCTCCACGTCGACCGGGCTCGGCTCCGGGTCCGAGTCGTCGGGGCCCTGCCTGCGGACGTCCTCGTCCGGGAACACGAACTTCCGGAAGGCCCACCACCGGAACGCCATCCCGGCGAGCACACCGAGGATCTGGCCGCTGACGAAGTCGGCGATCTCCTGGGTGAGCAGGGTCACGTTGGGCTCGGCGAGGTGGAACACGTATCGCGAGATCGCCAGGGGTGCGGTGTAGACCGCGACCCCGACGCCGCTGATGATGAAGAACAGCGCAGCCTCGTGATGGCGCTCACGGCCACCACGGGTGCGGAAGCTCCACTCGCGGTTGAGGATGTATGACACGATCGTCGCCACGAGCACCGCGATGATCTTGGCGGTGATCGGCTTCGGCTCCAGTACGGTGCTCTTGAGCACCAGGAACACAACGGTGTCGATCACCCAGGTGGTGCCGCCGACCACCGCGAACTTGACCAGCTCCCGATGCTTGATCGCGATAGCGCGGTAGGGCTGGGGGATCGTCGCCAGCACCCGTTCGACAACGGCCACGTGATCGATGGTGCCAGACGGGCCACCCGGTCCTCGGACCGGTGCCCGGCGAGCCGTAACGTTCGTACACCGTGGACGCCGCTACCCCTGCACCCGACCGCCTCCCCGTCGTCGGGATGGTCGGCGGCGGGCAGCTCGCCCGGATGTCGCACCAGGCCGCGATCGCGCTGGGTCAGTCGCTGCGGGTGCTCGCGGCCTCGCCCGGCGATCCCGCCGCACTGGTGTGCGCCGACGTGCTCATCGGGAACCCCGACGACCTCGACGCGTTGCGCGGCCTCGCCCGCGGTGCGGAGGTCGTCACCTTCGACCACGAGGGCGTTCCGGGTGAGGTGCTGCGGATGCTGGTCGCCGAGGGCGTCGCCGTCCGGCCCGGGCCGGACGCTCTGCTGCACGCCCAGGACAAGCTCGTCATGCGTCGCGCGCTCGGCGGTGTGGCGCGCATGCCGGAGTATGTCGAGGTCGCCGACGCCGCGGACGTCGAGGGCCTCGCCGCCCGGACCGGGTGGCCCGTGGTGCTCAAGGCCGTCCGCGGGGGGTACGACGGTCGCGGGGTGTGGATGCTCGACGGGCCCGACCCGGGGCTGGTCGCCCAGCTGCTCAGCACGGGGACGCCGCTGATGGCCGAGCAGGCGGTGGCGATGCGTCGCGAGCTGGCCGTGCAGGTCGCGCGCTCGCCCTACGGGCAGGCGGCGGCGTGGCCGGTGGTCGAGACGGTGCAGCGCGACGGGCAGTGCGTCGAGGTCCTCGCACCAGCACCCGACCTGGACCCCGCGACGGCCGCGGCGGCCCAGCAGCTGGCCCTGCGGATCGCCGCGCAGCTCGACGTGACGGGGCTGCTCGCCGTCGAGCTGTTCGACACCGACGGCACCGCAGACGGCCTGGTGGTCAACGAGCTCGCGATGCGGCCGCACAACTCCGGGCACTGGACGATCGAGGGCGCCCGCACGTCGCAGTTCGAGCAGCACCTGCGTGCGGTGCTCGACTACCCGCTCGGCGCCACGCAGCCGACCGCCCCGGTGGTGGTGATGGCGAACGTGCTCGGCGCCCGAAGGGATCCTGCGCAGCCGCCGGTGGCCATGTCGGTCGACGAACGGATTCACCACCTGTTCGCACGGTTCCCGGACGTCAAGGTGCACCTCTACGGCAAGGCGGAGCGTCCGGCCCGCAAGGTCGGGCACGTCACCGTGCTGGGCGACCGGCTTGACGAGGTGCGCGCACGGGCGGTGCTCGCCGCCGAGTGGCTGTCGACGGGGGTGTGGGCCGACGGATGGTCGCCGTACGACGCCGACGCCCGGGCGACCCGGTTCCCGCCGTTCGCCTCCACGCGGGGGGCGGTCTCCGGTGTCTGAGCCGGTCGTCGGGGTGATCATGGGCAGCGACTCGGACTGGCCCGTGATGACGGCCGCCGCCGAGGCGCTCGCCGAGTTCGGCGTGCCGTACGACGTGGGCGTGTACTCCGCGCACCGGACGCCGCAGCGGATGCTCGACTACGCGACGTCGGCCGCCGACCGCGGCCTGAAGGTGATCATTGCGGGAGCCGGGGGAGCGGCCCACCTGCCCGGCATGGTCGCGGCCGCCACACCGCTGCCGGTGATCGGCGTCCCGGTGCCGTTGAAGGTCCTCGACGGGCTCGACTCGCTGCTGTCGATCGTGCAGATGCCGGCCGGAGTGCCGGTGGCGACCGTCGCGGTCGGGGGCGCGCGCAACGCCGGACTCCTGGCCGTCCGGATCCTCGCCGCCTCCGACGAGGGGCTGCGCGCACGGATGCAGGCGTTCCAGGAGTCGCTGGCGGCCATGGTGCTGGAGAAGGACGCGGCCTTGAACGAGCGGCTCACGCGCCCCTCCTGACCCTGTCCCCGGACTCGCCGAATTCACGTGGCGAACCGCGCTCCGGCCGTCGTAGGGTGGACGTACACAGGAGAGGAGGTGGTCCTACGTTGCATAGCTTCAGGACTGGTGAGGTGGCTGTCCGCTAGCACCACCGGACGTTGATCTCCGACGGCCATGTGGAAGCCGGTGTGTGGTGCCGGCGAATCCCAGGCAGTCACCCGTGATCCCCGGGCCCGAGCCCGTCCAGCTCGGCTTGCGCACCGTCAGGTGCGGCCCGGGGATCATGTATGTCCGGGCCCGGGTGTCCGGGCTCAGCCGAGGCGGACGGTCGCCTTCTCCGCCGCCGCACGACGATCGAGCACCGCGGGATCCGCGTTGCGGCACTGCACCAGCGACGCTCCCGTGACGAGTACCGACAGCAGGCCGTCGGTCACTCCGTCGACGGAGTTCCACTCGCTCGTCGAGAGCACGCGGTCACCGGCTCCGATGCCCAGCGCGGACGCCCGGCCGCGGGCGTCGGCCAGCACCTCGGCCACCGTCGAGCCCGCCAGCGCGGGTGCGTTCCCGGGCACCGCGTCCCACGGCGTGAACTGGTCGCCGTGCAGCCGGACCTCCGGCGCGAAGTCGACGACGCCGGCAGGCAGCCCCGGGATGCCCTTGCCGAACGCGTCCAGAGACAGCGCCACGATCCCGCCGGCGGGCTCGGCCGCCAGGGCGAGGTCGACGCGGTCGGCGTCGCACAGCACCCATGCGGCGGAGGCGGGGTCGGCGACCACCTCCGCCCCGCACCACCACGCCGCGAGCAGCACCGCCGCCGTCTGCCAGTGCGCGGGCAGTAGCACAGCCACGGGGGTGCCCGGCTCGACGTCGCACTCGTCGCGCAGCAGGTTCGCGGCCTTCGCCGCCCAGTTCGCCGTGGTGATCGCGGACAGCTCGACGCGCTCGCCGGTGGCGTCGTCGTAGAACGTGATCAGGGGCCGGGCGGCCGCGGACCCCGTCAGGTACGGGTCCAGCAGGGCGGCCGTCAGCGTCACAGGTGGGTCCTTCCTCGGGGCACGGCCGCCGATCGGACGAACGGCACGGTCGTCGGAACCTATCCGACGACCGTGCCGTTCGTCGGTCCCGCCCGTCAGTCGACGCAGGGTACGCCCGCCGCGGTGATGGCATCCCCGGCCGTGGCGGCGGCCGCGGGCGTCGGAGCGGGCAGTCCCGGGATCTTCGCGGGTGCGTCCGCACCCAGCACGACCTGCAGGTGTCCCGAGGGCACGCTGTCGTCCTGCTCCACCTCGAACCCGCCGAGCTGTTCGGCGACCGCCTCCGCCGCGTCGCCGCTGTCGCGGTGGCGAACGACCGACTCCTCGATCTCGACCGTGTTGTCCACGGTGCCGCGGACGAAGCCGAGTCCGGCGAGCCGCTCCAGCACCTGGCCGGCGAGCCCGTTCGCGCCCGACCCGTTGCGCACGTGCACCACGTAGTGCGGTGCCTCGATCTCCAGCGGCGGCGGGGGCTCGGGGGCCGGCTCGGCGGCGGCCTCCTGGGCCCGGCGGGCGGCCTCCTCCCGTGCGGCGCTGCGCTCCTCGACGAAGGTGCGCACCGCGGTCGGGTCGACCAGCACGACGCTGCCGCGGTCGTTGGCCTGGGTGCCACCGGTCGGCACGGTGAGGAACGCGAGGTCGCCCGCGGCGATGCCGGAGGCCTGCCGGGCGAAGGCGAGGAGGTCCCAGCCCGCGTCGAGGATCACCGACTGCTGCGCGACCTGCACGAGCCCGTTCAGCTTCGCCGGGTCCGTCAGCGTCCCGCCCGACAGGACCTTGTCGGCGACCGCGGCCAGGAAGACCTGCTGGCGGCGGATGCGCGACAGGTCGCCCTCGGGCAGGTCGTGGCGCTGGCGCACGAACGCCAGCGCGTCGGCGCCGGAGACCGTGCGCGGCCCGGCGGGGAAGCGCGCCCCGGACAGCGGCTCGTCGACGGGGTTCTTCAGGCAGACGTCGACGCCGCCGATGGCCCGGGTCAGGTTGTAGAAGCCGAGCAGGTTGATCTCGGCGTAGTGGTCGACGGCGACGCCGGTGAGCCGCTCCACGGCCCCGATCAGTGCCGTCCGGCCGGCTGCGGCGGACTCGGCGTCGATCCGGGCACGGTCGCGGACGCCCTCGCCGACGAGCCGCTCCGCGGTCAGCGCCTGCACCGCCGGGTACGCGGCATTGATCTTGTCCGGGTGGTAGCCGGGGATGTCGACGTAGCTGTCGCGCGGGATCGAGAACGCGACGGCCGCCCCGCCACCCTCGGGGACGTGCAGCAGGATGATCGTGTCGGAGTTCAGCACGCTCGGGTTGTCGCCGCCGGTGTGCAGTTGCTCCAGCACCTCCTGCGGCAGCGGGTTGCCCCGGGCGTCGGTGCGGCTGTCGACGCCGACGAGCAGGATGTCCTGCGCCCCGCCGCTGTTGCCCGTCGTGATGACGTTCGTCGTGACGATCCCGCCGGTCACGTCCCGGTAGAGCCCCCACGCGGTGCCGTTGAGGACCAGGACGAGAGCCGAGGCGGCCACGGCGGCCAGCCGCAGCCGGTGCAGCAGGCTGTGCGGACGGGCACGGGGCGGCCGGGCGGTGGCCTCGGCCGGTCTCGTGTGGCGCCGGCGCGCTTCGCGCGGCCACGGCGGGCGGGACGCCGGACGCTCGGGAAGCTGCTGCGGTGTGCGCCGGGGCCGCACGGGCGTCGTCGCCCGCGACCGTTCCCCGCCGCGCGGAGCCCCTGCCTGCACGCGTCCTCCTCATCCTCGACCGACTCGTCTCCCGCGGGCGCCCAGGGTCGCGGATCGACGCGGCCGGACGGATCGTGTGCCAGGCGTGTCCCGGGTGACCCTCGTGCCGTTCCGGGGACGCTGCGTGATGGAATCGGTGTCAAACGGTCACGAAGGGGAGTCGACGTGCACGAACGGCTGTCGCTGCTGCTGCCCGTGTGGGAGCGCGACCGTCCCGACTTCCTCGACGCCGCGTTCCGCTCGACGGTGCTCGACCAGACCCGCCGCCCCGACCACGTCGTGATCGTCCGCGACGGTCCGGTGCCCGCGGTGCTCGCCGACCGCATCGCCGACCTCGCCGCGACGAGTCCGGTCGCCGTGGACGTCGTGGAGCTCGACCGCAACGTCGGCCTGGGCCCGGCGCTCGACATCGGGCTGACCGCCTGCCGCCACGACGTCGTGGCGCGCATGGACGCCGACGACATCAGCCTGCCGCAGCGCTTCGCCGTGCAGATGCCGATCGTCGAGGCCGGGGCGGACATCGTCGGGTCCGGGCTGCTGGAGTTCGGCGAGGGCGCCGACGACGTGGTCGGCCGCCGGATCCCGCCGACCGACCCCGACGACATCCGCGCCCGGTCGCGCTTCGCCGACCCCTTCAACCACCCCACGGTGGTCTATCGGCGCGCGTGCGTACAGGCCGTCGGCGGCTACGGCGACTTCGCGCTGATGGAGGACTACCTGCTCTGGGCGAAGATGATCGCCGCGGGGGCGCAGGTGGCGAA
This sequence comes from Pseudonocardia charpentierae, assembly GCF_031845345.1. Lineage (NCBI taxonomy): Bacteria > Bacillati > Actinomycetota > Actinomycetes > Pseudonocardiales > Pseudonocardiaceae > Pseudonocardia > Pseudonocardia charpentierae. The sequence continues at coordinate 332,152 of NZ_JAVREJ010000002.1, forward strand.
CGTCGCGGAGCCGCTGGTGCTCTACCGGGTCGGCGCCGGGGCGTACCGCCGCCGGGGCGGGCTGGCCCAACTGCGCACCGAGCTGGGGTTGCAGCGGCGGCTGCACGACCTGGGGTTCACCACCACCTCCCAGTACGTGCGCAACGTCGTCGTCCGGGGTGGCTACCGGTTGGTGCCGGAAGGCGTCCGGCGGGTGGCATACCGGCGGCTGGTGGCCCCGTACGGCGATCGCAAGGGAGCTGCAGCCCAACACTGAGGTCAATTCACGGTCAAATCCGGTGATTGCTGCGGTGCGCACTGCCACGATCGGGGTATCCCGATTTGTCCGCAGAGAGGTGAGGTCAGATGACCGCAGCGCCGTCCGACCCCCTGCCCTCCACCGCCCTCCCCGAGGTCCCGTCCACCCCCGCGACCGCCCTCGGCCGGCTGTCCGCGATCGGTGCGTCGCTGCTCGAGGCCGGACGGACGGACGAGGCCGTCGACGTCCTGCACAATGCCGTCGCGGCGGCCGAGCCCGGGGCGCACGACCTGCTCGCCCGGGCGTACCTCGAGGCCGGCGACTGGTACGCGGCCCTCGAGTTCCTCAGCCGCCTCGTCGCCCACGGGCACGTGCGCTTCGCCGGACGCCTCGGCGTGGCCCTGGCCCAGACCGGCGACGTGGACCGGGCGGAAGACGCCTTCCGCCTGGCCCTGGAGCACGGGGAACTGGCCGCGTGCAACGACTTCGCGATCCTGCTGACGCAGGGAGGCCGGTTCCACGAGGCGGCCCCGCTGCTCCGGCGCGCCGCGGACGCGGGTGATCCACAGGCTCCCGCGAACCTCGTCGAGCTGCTGATCGAGTCGGGCGACCTGCGCGCAGCGGTGCAGGTCGCGGAGCGCTACGCGGACGAGGGCCGGCCGGACACGGTCGTCGCGCTGGCCGACGTGCGGGCGGCGAGCGGCCGGGCCGACGAGGCCGAGAGCCTGTACCGCCGCGCGGCGGTGCTCGGCGCCCTGCGGGCGCACGGCGCCTACGGCTCGTTCCTGCTCTACGTGCGCGGCGACGCGGCGGCGGCGGAGCGCGAGTTCCAGGAGGCCGCGCGGCACGACGAGCCCGGCTGGCAGTTCCTCCTGGGCCGGTTCCTCGTCGACGACGGCCGGGCCGCCGAGGGCCGCCCGTACGTCGCCGCCGCGGCGGCGCTCGGCGACGACGAGGCCGTCACGCTGCTGGCGGAGATCGACGGCGAAGACCCGTACGACGACTGATCTCTTCGCTCGATCGGTGACCTGTCCGCGAGGTGGTGCGGACGGCCGTGCCATCCTGTCGGACCGACCCGAAACGACACGAGGGAGACACCCGAGTGCTTCATGACGTGGAAGCCGTGGTGCTCGTCGGCGGGAAGGGCACGCGGCTGCGCCCGCTGACCCTCTCCGCCCCGAAGCCCATGCTGCCGACGGCCGGCGTCCCGTTCCTCGCCCACCTGCTCTCGCGCATCCGCGAGGCGGGCGTGCGGCGGGTCGTGCTCGGCACGTCCTACCTCGCCGAGACCTTCTCCGACCACTTCGGCGACGGCTCCGCGCTGGGGCTGGAGATCGAGTACGTCGTCGAGAACGAGCCGCTGGGCACCGGCGGTGGCATCCGCAATGTCTACAAGCACCTCTCGGCGGACGACGTGCTGGTCTTCAACGGCGACGTGTTGGCCGGGACCGACCTGACGGCGGTCGTCGACACCCACCGTCGCACCAAGGCGGACGCCACGCTGCACCTCGTGCGCGTGCAGGACCCGCGGGCGTTCGGCTGCGTGCCGACCGACGACGACGGGCGCGTGACGGCCTTCCTCGAGAAGACCGAAGACCCGCCGACGGACCAGATCAACGCCGGTTGCTACGTCTTCCGGCGCGAGGTGATCGAGTCGATCCCCGAGGGCCGGCCGGTGTCCGTCGAGCGCGAGACGTTCCCGGGGCTGCTGTCGTCGGGTGCGCGGGTGTCCGGGCACGTCGACGTCGCCTACTGGCGCGACATGGGCACCCCGATGGACCTCGTTCGCGGCTCGGCGGACCTGGTCCGCGGCGTCGCACCGTCGGCCGCGCTCCCCGGCCCGACCGGCGAGTCGCTGGTCCTGGAGGGCGCCCGGATCCATCCGACGGCGCGCGTGGCCGGCGGCACGACGGTCGGCCGGAACGTGACCATCGGCAAGGGCGCCCGGATCGAGGGCTCGATGCTGTTCGACGGCGCGGTCGTCGGCGACAACGCCCGCGTCCTGCACGCGGTGGTCGGGGCCGGGGCGCGCATCGACGAGAGCGCCCTCGTGTCCGAGACGGTGATCGGCGACCGGGCCGTCGTCGGCGCGCACTGCGAGCTGCGGCACGGCATGCGTGTCTGGCCGGACGTGGTGCTGCCGCCGCACGGGATCCGGTTCTCCGCGGACGTCTGACCGAGGGTCTTGAGACACCGGCTCCCGCGCTCGTGCGTCCGGCGGCTGTCCCAAGATCCTCGTAGTGCTGTAGGAAGTATCCGTGCAGGCCGGGACGACGACGGACGGCGCGGTCCGCGAGTGGCGGCCGCCGTACCCCGTCGACCCGGCCGGCGTTCTCTCCCCGTTGCGCCGCGGCCGGGGCGACCCGACCTGGCACTCCACGGACGGGTCGGCCGTCTGGCGGGCCGGGACGACACCGGACGGCCCCGCGACGACGCGGCTTTCCCGCCGCGGCGACGGCACCGTCGTCATGCACGCGTGGGGGCCGGGCGCGGCGTGGTCGCTCGACGGGCTGCCCGAACTGCTGGGCGACGGCGACGACCCGGCCGAGTTCGTCGCCCACCACCCGCTGGTGGCCGACGCGCACCGGCGGATGCCGGGGATCCGGTTCTGCGCCACCCGCCGGGTGTGGGACGTCCTGGTGCCTGCCGTGCTGGAGCAGAAGGTCACGAGCACCGAGGCCCGCCGGTCGTGGCGCGAGCTCTGCCGGCGCTTCGGCGACCCCGCACCCGGTCCGGCCCCGGCGGGTCTGCGGCTCCCGCCGACGCCCGCGCAAATCCGCGCCGTGCCCGACTGGGAGTGGCACCGCGCGGGCGTCGACTCCGCGCGGCGGCGGGCGATCCTCGCCTGCGCGGTGGTGGCCCACCGGCTGGAGAACGCCTGCACGCTGGGCGGCGAGCCCGGTCGGGAGCTGCTGCGCCGGGTGCCCGGCATCGGGGTGTGGACCGCGGCGGAGGTCGCCCAGCGCGCATGGGGCGACCCGGACGCCGTCAGCGTCGGCGACTTCCACATCCCGGCGCTGGTCGGCTGGGCGCTGCTCGGACGCCCGATCGACGACGCCCAGATGCTGAGCGTGCTCTCCCCGTACGTCCCGCAGCGGGCGCGGGCGGTGCGGTACGTCGAGCTCTCGGGGTTCCGCAAGCCGCGCTTCGGCCCGCGGTTCTCCCCGCGCGACTACCGCGCCATGTGATCGGGAGCGTTCAGGTCGGCACGCCGCGGTCGCGGCCGGGTTCGTGGAAGAGCAGGTCGTCCACTTCGCGGTTGCGGCAGCGGTCGGCGAAGGCGCTCGCGGCGTCGGGGTCGGTGCCGAAGTGCTCGAATGTCGCCGGGTCGATCTCGTAGTACTCCTCGTGGTCGACCATCCGGTTCGCGACCGGGATCGACAGGTAGTACCGGCCGGACTCCTCCTCGACGCCGATCGCGAACCGGAGCGTGCGGCTGAACCAGACGTCGGTGAACCTCATTGTGGCCCGTGACGCTACCGGCCGTCGGCACACAGGAAGCCGGGCTCGTACCGAGGTTGTGACCTGTGTGCGGGCCCGCTTACCTCTGTGTGGGCGAACCGGTTGCTGTGTGCGGGCGGCCCGGCGAGGGCGTCCACGCCCCATTTCGGGACCGGTGCGCCGCCCGAGCTGCCCGCGGCCGCCCCCGTCCGATGTGATCGCAGCATGGTGGCTTTGCTGCGGTCCGAGTGCAGCAAAGCCACCATGCTGCACTCCCGGCAACCCCCACGCCCGCCCGCGACGGCCCGCTGAGCCGCGGACGTAGGCTCGCGGCGTGAAGGTGACGGTGCTGGTCGGCGGGGTCGGGGGCGCCCGGTTCCTGCTCGGGGTGAAGGCCGCGCTCGGCCTTCCGGCGGTTGGGCCCGGCCCCGACGAGCCGGAACACGACGTGACCGCCGTCGTCAACGTCGGCGACGACGTCTGGATGCACGGCCTGCGGATCACCCCGGACCTCGACAGCTGCCTCTACACCCTCGGCGGCGGCATCGATCCCGAGCGCGGCTGGGGCCGCGCGGGGGAGACCTGGACGGTGCGCGAGGAGCTGGCCGCCTACGACGCCGAGCCGTCGTGGTTCTCCCTCGGCGACCGCGACATCGCCACGCACCTCGTCCGCACCCGGATGCTGCGGGCCGGCTACCGGCTCTCCGACGTCACCACGGCGCTCTGCCACCGCTGGCGCCCCGGCGTCACGCTGCTGCCCGGCACCGACGACCGCGTCGAGACCCACGTCGTCGTCGACGACCCGGCCACCGGTCCCGAAGCCCGGCGCGCGATCCACTTCCAGGAGTGGTGGGTGCGGCACCGCGCCGAGCTGCCCGCGCACCGCTTCGTCGCCGTCGGCGCGGACGAGGCGACCGTCCTCCCCGCCGCACGGGTCGCGATCCTCGAGGCGGACGCCGTGCTGCTCGCCCCCTCGAACCCGGTCGTGAGCATCGGGGCGCTGCTGGAAATCCCGGGGCTGCGCGACGCGCTGCGCGACACGCCAGCGCGCGTCGTCGGCCTGTCGCCCATCGTCGGCGGCCGTCCGGTGCGCGGGATGGCGGACGCGTGCCTCACCGCGATCGGTGTCGAGACCACGGCCGAGGCGGTGGGCCGCCACTACGGCGGCCGTGCCGACGGCGGGCTGCTGGACGGTTGGCTGGTGCACACCGGAGACGCCGCCGACGTGCCGGGTGTCGAGGTCAAGACCGTGCCGCTGCTGATGAGCGACGTCGACGCCACCGCCGCGATGGCCCGCGCGGCCCTCGACCTCTGCGGGGCCCCCGTTGGCTGACATCGCCGCCCCCGAGATCGCCGACCACGGCGCGCCGGGCGGCCTGCAGATCCTGCCCGTGCCCGGGCTGCCCGAGTTCCGCCCGGGCGACGACCTCCCGGGAGCGCTGGCCGCGGCCGCGCCGTGGCTGGCCGAGGGTGACGTCGTGGTCGTCACCAGCAAGATCGTGTCCAAGGTCGAGGGCCGGCTCGTCACCGCGCCCACCGACCCCGAGGCGCGCGACCTGCTGCGCCGCGACCTCGTGGACGCCGAGACCGAGCGGGTGCTCGCGCGCCGCGGGAAGACCCTGATCGTCGCGAACAAGCTCGGCATCGTGCAGGCCGCCGCGGGCGTCGACGGGTCGAACGTGCGGCGCGACGAGCTGGCGCTGCTGCCCGCCGATCCCGACGCCAGTGCCGGCCGGTTGCGGTCGGCGCTGCGCGAGCTGCTCGGCGTCGACGTCGCCGTGGTGGTGACCGACACGATGGGCCGCTGCTGGCGGATCGGGCAGACGGACGCCGCGATCGGCTCGGCGGGCCTCACGGTGCTGCACCGCTACGGCGGCGCGGTGGACGTCGAAGGCAACGAGCTGCACGTCACCGAGGTCGCGCTGGCCGACGAGCTGGCCGCGGCCGCGGACCTGGTCAAGGGCAAGCTCGGTGGCGTCCCGGTCGCGGTCGTGCGCGGGGCCACGCCGGTGGACGACGGCTCGACGGCACGCGACCTCGTCCGGCCGCTCGACGACGACCTGTTCTTCCTCGGCAGCGACGAGGCGATCGCTCAGGGTCGGCGCGAGGCGGTGCTGCTGCGGCGCAGCGTCCGCGACTTCGCCGACGTCCCGGTCGACCCCGCGGCGCTGCGGCGCGCGGTCGGTGTCGCCCTCACCGCGCCCGCGCCGCACCACAGCACCCCGTTCCGGTTCGTGCGGCTCCGCGAGAAGCGCACGGCGCTGCTGGACGCCATGGCCGACCGCTGGCGGGCCGACCTGGAGGGCGACGGCCGTCCGGCGGACGAGGTCGAGCGCCGCATGCGCCGCGGTGATCTGCTGCGCCGCGCCCCCGAGCTGGTGCTGCCGTTCCGCACCGGCGACGGCATGCACGACTATCCGGACGACGGACGGCGCGCGCACGAGCGGACGATGTTCACCGTGGCGGGCGGCGCGGCGGTGCAGTCGCTGCTGGTGGCGCTCGCGGCGGAGGGGCTCGGCTCGTGCTGGGTGGGCTCCACGATCTTCGCCTCCGATGTCGTGCGCGCCGTGCTGGGCCTGCCCGCCGACTGGGAGCCACTCGGCGCGGTCGCCGTCGGCGTGCCCGCAGAACCCCTCTCGCCGCGCTCCCCGCGCGACCCGGCCGACGGCTACCTCGAGTGGTGAGGCCGGCCGTCGCGGCCGCCGAGCTCGACGCCTGGCAGCCCGGTAGCGAGTCCCAGCGGGCGCTCAAGTACGCGCTGCTGGCCTTCCTCGACGCCCGCCCGGCCGATGCCTGCGACCGCTCCTGCGTGCCCGGGCACCTCACCGCCTCGGCGCTCGTGGTCGACGCCGACGGGGAGAACGTGCTGCTGACCCTGCACCCGCGCGTCGGCCGGTGGATCCAGCTCGGCGGGCACTGCGAGCCGGGCGACGCCACGCTGCGCGACGCTGCGCTGCGCGAGGCCACGGAGGAGTCGGGCATCGTCGGCCTGGAGATCGCCGCCGAGCCGCTGCACATCGACGTGCATCCGGTGACCTGCTCCCTCGGTGTCCCGACCCGGCACCTCGACGTGCGCTACCTCGTCCGCGCTCCCGCCGGGGCCGTACCGGTGATCAGCGTCGAGTCGGACGACCTGCGGTGGTGGCCGCTGGACGCCCTGCCGCGGGATTCGGACACGGTGCCGGCGATGGCGGCACTGGCTCGTACCTGAAGCGCGGAACAGCCTCAGCGCCAGAACAGCAGTTCCGCGTATCCGGCGTTCGCGAGGCGGCCGTCGCCGCCGATCAGGCCGAAGAGCGCGTCCCCGATCCCGAACAACACGGCGGACGCCCCGGGCAGGCCCAGCAGCACCACCAACAGCACCAGCGGCGCCCACGGCGCCACCTTCGCGGCGAGGAGCCGTGCGCCGGGGGAGAGGTAGGGCTCCAGGACCCCGAAGCCGTCGAGCCCCGGCACCGGCAGGATGTTGAGCACGAAGGCCAGCACCTGGATCAGGGCGAGGCACGACAGCGCCGCCGCGAGCCCGATCGCCATCGGCACCGCGGCCACGACGAGTACCAGCACCAGCCCGAGGACGAGGTTCACCGCGGGGCCGGCGAACGACACCAGGCTGCGCGCCGCCCGGGACCGGATGGCGCCGTGGTCGATCAACACTGCGCCACCGGGCAGGGGGATGCCACCCAGCAGCAGGAAGAGCACCGGGAGCACGAGGGTCAGGGCGACGTTCGTGTAGCGGCGGATGTCGAGGGTCAGGTAGCCGCGGGCCCGCACCGAGAGATCGCCGCTGCGGTGCGCCACGAGCGCGTGCGCGAACTCGTGCAGACACAGTGACACCGCCCACCCGCCGAGGACCACCAGCACGATCCCCGCGACGAGCACGGGCCCCGTACCGACCGCCGCGAGCACCGCTCCGACCGTCGTGGCCCCCAGAAGGAGCAGGAAGAACGGACTGATTCCCCGAATCACTGCCAGCACCAAACCAGTTTGTCGAAAGACGCGACCGTTGGGGTGGAGTCCATCACCCGGACGGCCGCCGGAGCTTGCGCCACCCCGGACGACACCGATGTACTTACAGTCGTGTCATTCGCCGGTGCAGGGGGAGGTGGGCGAGTGAACCTGATCATGGAAACGCTGTCGTCGGTCGGTCCGGACCATGCGGTCGAACCGGTCTCGATGGACCTGCTGCGCGAGCCGCTGGTCGCAGTCGAGACGTTCGGGGCTGAGACGTTCGAACCCGAGACGTTCGAACCCGGGTCGTTCGGAGCTGCGACGTTCGGGACCGACTCGTTCGGGTCCGAGTCGTTCACGGCCGGGACGCTCGGGGGCGACGCCGCCGAGGAGCCGGGCTGGCAGGAGCAGGCGCTCTGCGCCCAGACCGACCCCGAGGCGTTCTTCCCGGAGAAGGGCGGCTCCACCCGCGAGGCCAAGCGCATCTGCTCGGGCTGCGAGGTGCGGGCCGAGTGCCTGGAGTACGCCCTGGCGAACGACGAGCGCTTCGGCATCTGGGGCGGGCTCTCCGAGCGGGAGCGCCGCCGCCTGCGCCGGGCCGCCGTCTGAACCCAGCACGTCGACCGGGCCCGGTCCCGGACGGAACGACAGGAGCGTCCGGTGCACGACGCACCGGACGTTCCTTCCGTTCGTGCGCACGGGAGATCACTCAGCCCTCGGCGCCGTCGACCGCGTCGGGCTCGATGTTGAGGTACTCCGCCACCTGCTCGACGAGCACTTCGTGCAGCAGGTCCGCGAGGTCCGCCCCGCCGCGGGCGCGCGCCTCGAGCGGGCGGCGGTAGAGCACGATCCGGGCGCGCGACGGCAGTCCCTCCGGGTCGACGCCCGCGGGCACCAGCTGGGCGAGCGGCACCCCGACGTCGGCCAGCACGCCGGCCTGCCAGACGACCTCGTCCGGCGAGGTCTCGTCGACCTCGGGCACGTCGTCGACGGCGAGGTCGAGGTCCGTCAGCTCCGAGCCCCACCGCTGCTCGATCGGCTCGAGCGCCTCCAGCACCATCGCGTCGAACCGCTCGGCCCGCGTCTTGGCCGCCGGGATCGTGGCCGGGTAGAGCATTCCGCGCAGGCCACGCCCGCGGCGGTCCCGTCGGCGGGGCGAGTTGCGGAGCCTGGCGCGACGGGCGGTGGTCACCCCCGGATCGTACGGGCCGCGCCGCCGTGCGGAAGCAGGCCGATGTGCACGGTCGGAGGACGGCGCTCAACGGACCGCCATGATCCGACCGGCCGGTTGCGGTTGCACCCCCGACGGGGCGGTCTGCGCGCGTCGCATCGATCGCCACGCCGTACAAGCGCTATGGTCCCGGACGTGCTGAGCGCGCGGAGGTGTTCGCGGACCGGGTGCACCGAGCTCGCGGTGGCCACGCTCACTTATGTGTACGCCGATTCCACGGCCGTCGTCGGACCGCTCGCCACCCAGGCCGAGCCGCACTCCTACGACCTGTGCAACCAGCACGCCCACCGGCTGACCGCACCGCGCGGCTGGGAGGTCGTCCGCTTCGAGGGCGAGTTCGCCCCGCCGCAGCACAGTGTCGACGACCTCACGGCGCTGGCCGAGGCCGTGCGTGAGGCCGGTCGCGCGGACCGGCCCGTCGAGATGCCCCCGGTGCACGCCCCGGGCCGCCGCGGCCATCTGCGGGTGCTGCCCAGCGCGTCGGAGGACTGAACACACCGACGGTGGAATCAGTTCCGGCCCCCGGCTCGCCGGAACAGGGCCCCCGCTAGGGTCGTCTGCCGTGACCGACACCCCTGCCAGCACCGCCGCCACCGCGCGTGAGGTCCCTCGCGACGACCTGTCCGGCCTGATCAAGGCCTACGACGTCCGCGGGATCGTCGGTGAGCAGATCGACGCCGCCCTCGTCCGCGAGGTCGGCGCGGCGCTGGCCCGGCTGCTGCGCGCGGAGTCCGCGGAGACCGGTGTGGTCGTCGTCGGCCACGACATGCGCCCGTCGTCCCCCGAGCTGGTCGCGGCCTTCGCCGAGGGGGTCACCGCCCACGGCCTCGATGTGGTCAACATCGGTCTGGCCAGCACGGACATGCTCTACTTCGCCTCCGGCGCCCTCGACGTCCCCGGCGCGATGTTCACCGCCAGCCACAACCCTGCGAAGTACAACGGGATCAAGCTGTGCCGGGCGGGTGCGTCCCCCATCGGGGCCGACACCGGCCTCGCCACGATCCGTGAGGCCGTCGAGCAGGGAGTTCCGGCGCCGGCCGCCGGCACCACCCCGGGCACGGTCGAGGAGCGCAACATGGTCGCCGACTACGCGGCCTACCTGCGTGGCCTCGTCGACCTGTCGGCGGCGCGGCCGCTGCGGGTGGTCGTCGACGCCGGCAACGGCATGGCCGGCTACACGGTGCCCGAGGTGCTCGGCGGCCTGCCGCTGGACATCGTGCCGATGTACTTCGAGCTCGACGGCACGTTCCCCAACCACGAGGCGAACCCGCTGGACCCGGCGAACCTGGTCGACCTGCAGAAGGCCGTGGTGGCCGAGGGGGCCGACATCGGGCTGGCCTTCGACGGCGACGCCGACCGCTGCTTCGTGGTCGACGAGCGCGGCGAGCCGGTGAGCCCCAGCGCGGTCACGGCGATCGTCGCGGCCCGCGAGCTCGCGAAGTCGCCCGGCAGCGCCGTCATCCATAACCTGATCACCTCGCACGCGGTGCCGGAGATCATCACCGAGCACGGCGGGACGCCCGTCCGGACGCGGGTGGGGCACTCGTACATCAAGCAGGTCATGGCCGAGACGGACGCGGTGTTCGGCGGCGAGCACTCGGCGCACTACTACTTCCGCGACTTCTGGCGCGCCGACTCCGGCATGCTCGCGGCCCTGCACGTGCTCGCCGCCCTCGGCGAGTCGGACGGCACGCTCTCGGCGCTCATGGCCGCCTACGAGCGCTACGCCGCATCCGGTGAGGTCAACTCCACGGTCGCCGACGCGCACGCCAAGATCGCCGAGATCAAGGAGCGGTACGGCTCGCGGGACGGGGTGACCACGGACGAGCTCGACGGGCTCACCGTCGGCCTGCCCGACGGCTCGTGGTTCAACCTGCGTCCGAGCAACACCGAGCCGCTGTTGCGGCTCAACGTCGAGGCCGCGGACCACGAGGCGATGGCCGCCCTGCGCGACGAGGTTCTCGCGGTCGTCCGCGCCTGAGGTCCACATCCAGCCCGCGGCGCCGTCCGGTGCCCGTGTCGCTGCCGGCGACCGGCACTCCGTCGGGCGGTTCCGACGGGTGTGCCGCTCGTCCGGTTGGGCACAGGAGATCGGTCGGCGGCACCGCAGGACAGGTGCATCCGACGGTGGCCGGTGGCAGCATCGGACATCTACCGCACCTGCCGATATCCGCTCCATGACGCTGCTCGGAAGGAGGACCATGGCCGTCTCGCTCGACCCCCGGCTGATGGAGATCCTGGCCTGCCCGTCCGACGACCACGCGCCGCTGCGGTCCGGGACACCCACCGACCCGGACGCGGACGTGCTCACCTGCACGTCGTGCGGTCGCGGCTTCCCGGTCGTCGACGGCATCCCCGTGCTGCTGCTCGACGAGGCGAGCCCGCCGCTGGACACCCCCGAGGATTGAGTCCCGGCGTGCTGGACGACACCCTGCTGGCCGATCCGCGAGCGCTGGCCGCGCTGGACACGGGCGGTGTGCTGCGTTCCGCGGCCACCGCCGGGGCGCAGGTGCGCTCGGCCGCGCACGGCGCCCAGGAGGCCGGGATCGCGACGCTGCGCGGCCACCGTCCGCGCGCGCTCGTGCTGCTCCGGCGCCCCGGCACCTCCGGGGCCGTGGCAGGCCTGCTGACCGCGCTCCTCGGGCCCGGTTGCCCGGTCCCGGTCGTCACGGCCGACGCGGTGCCCGCCTGGGTCGGTCCGCTGGACGTCGTGTGGGCGCATACCGCCGACGCAACCGACGCGGACCTCGCCGACGGCGTGGAGCGGGCGGTGCGCCGGGGCGCCGAGGTGGTGCTGTCCGCACCGCACGACGGCCCGGTCGCCGCGGCGGGGGCCGGCCGGGTGCGCCTGATCGAACCGCGCGTCCCCGTTCCGCCGGGGCTCGACTTCCCCCGGGGGCTGGCCGTGGGGCTCGCCCTCGTCTCGGCCCTCGAGCTGCTGCCCACCCCCCTCGATCCCGACCTGGACGCGCTGGCCGACCTGCTCGACGCCGAGGCCGAGCGCAACCAGCCCGGTCACGAACCGTTCATGAACCCGGCCAAGTCGCTCGCGCTGCGGCTCGACGGCCACACCCCGCTGCTGTGGGGCACGGACGCCGTGGCCGCGGCCGTCGCGGTCCACGGCGCCGACGCTCTCGCGGCGCACGCCGGGGTGGTCGCGAACGCCGACGACGTGGCCCGGGCGGCCCAGGCGGCCGGCCTGCGCCGCGCACTCGACGTCGCCGCCCGGGGCCGCGACATCTTCCACGACCCCTTCGCGGACGACCTCGGGGAACCGGCCGCCGCGCCGCCGCGGCTCGTGCTGCTCGCCACGGACGACGACGAGCCCGGGCAGGCGGCCCTGCGGCGCACCGGCCGCGCCTGGCCGTCCACGGACCTGCTGCACCCCGTCGAGGAGGTGCCCCGCGGCGCCCGCCACGCGGCCGTGCTGCGCGCCGCGTTGCTGGCCTCCCGGCTCGACGTCGCGGCGGTCTACCTCGGCCTGGGCACCCGCACGATCGAACCAGCCTGACCACCACTCCGGCGGCGTACTCCCCGCGCCGCCCCGACACAAGACAGGGAAGACCATCGTGGAGCTGCTGGACAATCCCGTGCGCCCCTACGCCTGGGGATCGCGCACCGTGATCGCCGAGCTGCGCGGCGCGCCGAGCCCGTCGCCGCATCCGGAGGCGGAGATGTGGCTGGGCGCGCACCCGGGCGACTCCTCCCACCTGGTCGGCGCGGACGGCGCGCGCACCTCGCTCCTCGACGCCCTGCGCGCCGACCCCGAGACGCTGCTGGGTTCGGACCGGGCCGCGAAGTGGTCCGGCGGCCTGCCCTACCTGCTCAAGGTCCTCGCGGCGGACGAGCCGCTGAGCCTGCAGGCCCACCCCAGCTCGGCCCAGGCCGCGGAGGGGTTCGCCCGTGAGAACGCCGCGCACATCCCGATCGACGCTCCCACCCGCAACTACCGCGACGCGAGCCACAAGCCCGAGCTGATCTGCGCGCTCACCGAGTTCCATGCGCTGGTCGGCTTCCGCGAGATCCCGCAGACCCTCGCGCTGCTGCACGCGCTGGACGTCGCCGAGCTGGCCCCGCACGTCGCGCTGCTGGAGGCGCAGCCCGACGCCGCGGGCCTGCGCGCCCTGTTCACCACGTGGATCACGCTGCCCCAGTCGGTGCTGGACCGGGCCGTTCCCGCGCTGCAGACGGCGTGCGTGCGGCTCGCGCAGGGGGCCGGCGAGTTCGGCCGCGAGGCGCGCATGGCGCTGGAGCTGTCCGAGCGCTACCCCGGCGACGCGGGCGTGCTCGCCGCGCTGCTGCTCAACCTCGCCGTGCTGGCGCCCGGGGAGGCGCTCTACCTGCCTGCCGGCAACCTGCACGCCTACCTGTCCGGCGCCGGCGTCGAGCTCATGGCGAACTCGGACAACGTGCTGCGTGGCGGGCTGACGTCCAAGCACGTCGACGTCGCCGAGCTGCTCCGGGTGCTCGACTTCACGCCCCGGACGCCGCCGGTGCTGCGCGGCGTCGACGACGGGGGCTGGGTGCGCTACGACACCGACGCCGCGGAGTTCCTGCTCCGCCGTCTGGACTCCCGCCACGAGGACGACGGCGCCGACGCGGCCGTCGCGGTGCCGGACAGCGGCCCGCGGATCCTGCTGTGCACGCGCGGTTCCGCGCTGGTGGGCACGGCGGGCGAGCAGCGGAAGCTCGCGCGCGGCCAGGCCCTGTGGCTCGCGGCGGCCGACCGCGACGTCACCGTCGTCCTGCAGGAGCCGGACAGCCAGGTTTTCCTCGCCAGCGACGGCCTCGACGTCTGATTCCCCTCCGCCGGGACCGACTTGTCCCTTGAGTACGGTTCCCGCGCCCGCCAATGGATACGGTACGCACGAGGCGGACGCGGGTGTCCCGGAGGCGAAGGAGATCAGCGTGTCGGCGAGCGGCGGAACGAAAGCGATCATTGCGGCGCTGCTGGCGAACGCCGGCATCGCGCTGGCGAAGTTCGTCGGCTATCTGGTCACGGGGTCGTCGTCGATGCTGGCGGAGTCGGTGCACTCGGTGGCGGACACCAGCAACCAGGGCCTGCTGCTGCTCGGCGGCAAGCGGGCCCAGCGCGTGGCGACGTCCGACCACCCCTTCGGGTACGGCCGCGACCGGTACTTCTACTCCTTCGTCGTCGCGCTGCTGCTCTTCAGCCTCGGCTCGGTGTTCGCGCTCTACGAGGGCATCCACAAGCTCGAGAGCCACGAGCCGCTGACCTCGCCGCTGGTCGCAGTGCTCATCCTGGTGGTGGCGATCGGGCTGGAGAGCTACTCCTTCCGCACGGCGATCCGGGAGTCGCGTCCGCTCAAGGGCAAGCTGAGCTGGTGGGGCTTCATCCGCCAGTCGAAGTCCCCGGAGCTCCCGGTCGTGCTGCTGGAGGACTTCGGCGCCCTGATCGGGCTGGTCCTGGCCCTGCTCGGTGTCGGGCTCGCCGTGCTCACCGGGAACCCGGTGTTCGATGCCCTCGGCACGATCGCCATCGGCGTCCTGCTGGGCGTCATCGCCGTGATCCTCATCGTCGAGATGAAGAGCCTGCTCATCGGCGAGGGCGCGGCACAGCCGGTGCTCCGCCGGATCGTCGGGGCGATCGAGGAGGGTGACCCGGTGCAGCGGGTCATCCACATCCGCACCCAGTACCTCGGCCCGGAGGAACTGCTCGTCGCGGCGAAGATCGCGCTGGCGCCGTGCACCACGATCGAAGACGTCGCGCGCACGATCGACGAAGCCGAGCAGCGTGTGCGCAGCGCCGTGCCGGAGGCCCGGCTGATCTACCTCGAGCCGGACCTGGACCGCTCGGCCGTCCCGGGCTGACGCGTCGTCCCGGCGATGCCGGGAGGGTCCTAGTACCTCCAGGCACGTCCCTGGCGCTGGGGCCCGGACGCTCCGCACACTCTCGACGACAGAGGACGGCCAACCGGCCGTCCGCGCGTGGCGGGGGAGGCGGACGTGAGGACCGAGTGCCGACGCCGGGTGGTCTTCTCCGCGCTGCTGGCGGTCGCGTTGCTCGGTGCCCTGGCGTTCATGGCCAGCGTCCTGCTCGACGACACGTTCTGGCGGACCGTCACCCAGATCGTCGGTCTGACCGCGTCCGCGGCGACCGCCACGTCGCTCGTGGTGACCGTCCGCCGCTGGGGGGCGGACGACGACTTCTGGTGGCCCGACGTCGACCAGCAGTCCGGACGCTGACCACCGCCGCCCGTCGACACATCCGGATCACGCACGGTCGTCCGGTTGCGGCCCATCGGGCCCGGGTACTGCTTCATTCGACACGGATGGGGCTCACCGGAGGTGGACGGATGCGCATGGTCGGCACGGTGGCGATCGACGGGGGTCCGCTGCCCGGCGCCTCTGCCGTCGCCCTCGCCTGCGACCTGTCCTCGGTCGTGGCGCAGGCGGCCGAGAGCCTCCGCGGCGCTGCGGGCACGGTCGTCCGCGGGGTCGTCGCCGTTCTGCACGCAGGCGGGCCTGCGGTCGCGGCACTGAGGACGTCGTTCCGTGCGCTGTCCACGCAGGTGATCCCGGCCGTGGTGGCTCCCCGAGGCATCCCGCACTCCGCGCGCCGGACCGATGCACAGCCGCCGCGCCGGTCGACCCCGCGCCTGCGGCCGCCCGACACGGCGTTCAGAGAGCTGGTCCTGCCGGCCGACGCCACGGCACCCGGGCTCGGCCGCGCCTTCCTGCGGCGGGTGGCCGGGGAGTGGGGCGTCTCCGACGACGTCACCGAGGACGCCGCCATGGTGATCACCGAACTGGTGGCGAACGCCGTCGACCACGCCTGCTCCGCGAGCACTCTCGGACTCCGGGCGGACCAGGGCGGGCTGTGCGTGACCGTGCGCGACGACCTGGCCGTCCCGTTGCCCCGCCTCGCCCCGATCGACCCGTCGGCGGCGCGTGGGCGCGGGCTGCAGATGGTCGACGCACTGGCCGGTGCGTGGGGCGTGAGCCTGCACGCCGACGGCAAGACCGTCTGGGCGGTCCTGAACGGCACGTGACGCCGGTGTCGCGCCACGTGCCGGACCGTCACGCCCGCCCTGCGGGGTCGACCTCCGGAAGCTCGTAGCCGGCGAACTTGTCGCGCAGGGTCCGCTTGGAGAACTTCCCGACGCTGGTCTTGGGCACCTCGTCGATGAACTCCACGGCGTCGGGCAGCCACCAGCGCGGCACGAGCGGCTCGAGGTGCGCGCGCACCTCCTCCGGGGTGAGCGACTCGCCCGGCTCGACCACGACGCAGGCCAACGGCCGCTCCACCCACCGCTCGTGCGGCACGCCGATGACGGCCGCCTCCACCACCTTCGGGTGCGCCATGAGGGCGTTCTCCAGCTCGACCGAGCTGATCCACTCGCCGCCGGACTTCACGAGGTCCTTGGTGCGGTCCACGATCCGCACCGAGCCGTAGCGGTCGACGGTCGCCACGTCGCCGGTGCGCAGCCAGCCGTCTTCGGTGAACTGACTCGAACCGGATGGGCCAGCGCCGCTCTCGTCGCGGTAGTAGGCCGCCGCGACCCAGGGGCCGGCCGCCTGGATCTCCCCGCTCGACTTGTCGTCCCACGGCAGCACCTCGCCGCTGGACGGCTCGACGACGCGCAGCTCCACCAGGGGTGTCGGCTGTCCCTGCCGGACGCGGGCGTCGGCCCGTGCGTCGTCGTCGAGCGCGTCGTCCTGCGTGCGCGGGCTCGCGACCGTGGCGACCGGCGACGTCTCGGTCATGCCCCAGGCGTGCAGGATCGGCACGCCCAGCGTCGTCCGGTAGGCCTCGGAGAGCGACCGGGGCACGGCCGACCCGCCGCAGAGGATCCGGGTCAACCCCGAGAGGTCGTACCCGCCGAGCAGCGGCAGCGCGCCCAGCCAGATCGTCGGGACGCCCGCCGTGACCGTGACGCGGTGCCGCTCCAGCAGGCTCAGTACACCCTTCGGCGTCATGTTCGGTCCGGGGAACACCGTGCTGGAGCCGGCCAGCAGCGCGGCGTAGGGCAGGCCCCACGCGTTGGCGTGGAACATCGGCACCACGGGCATCACCACGTCGCGCTCCGACAGGCCCAGCCCGTCCACGGTGAGCGTGATCAGCGAGTGCAGCAGGGTGGATCGGTGGCTGTAGACCACGCCTTTCGGGTTGCCGGTGGTCCCGGAGCTGTAGCACATGGCCGCAGCCTGGTTCTCGTCGTCGACCTCGAACCGGCCCTCGAACGGATCGGACGAGGCGAGCAGCTCGTCGTAGTCGATCGCGTCGTCGGGCAGCGGGTGGTCGGCGCCGTCGTCGATCACGACGACGTGCCGCACGGTGCGCATCTGCGACCGCAGCGGGAGGAAGACCGGCAGCAGTGAGCGGTCGACGAAGACGACGTCGTCCTCGGCGTGGTTCGCGATGTAGACGAGCTGCTCGGGGAACAGCCGGATGTTGAGCGTGTGCAGCACCCGGCCCGTGCACGGCGCGGCCATGTAGA
Organism: Pseudonocardia charpentierae; assembly: GCF_031845345.1. Classification (NCBI taxonomy): domain Bacteria; kingdom Bacillati; phylum Actinomycetota; class Actinomycetes; order Pseudonocardiales; family Pseudonocardiaceae; genus Pseudonocardia; species Pseudonocardia charpentierae. The sequence goes on from NZ_JAVREJ010000002.1 coordinate 349,472, forward strand.
GCTCCAGGTGCGGTGCGGTGTTCCAGCAGAACGTCGCCACCCGCCCGTCGGCCGGGACGCCGAGCGTGTCGAGGGCGGTGGCGAGCCTGCGCACCCGCACCGCCCACTCGGCGACGGTCGTCGCGACCTCCCCCGTCACCGTCGCCGTGACGATCGGCTTGTGCCCGAACAACTGCTCGGCTCGGTGGAAGACGTGTGGCAGGGCCAGTGGCCGGTCCTGCATGAGCCCGCGCATCGCGACTCCCTCGACATGTGCCGGCGGTGTGTCCGGTTTCACACGACCGTACCGACGGTCGGTGGATGCCACCACCGTGCCGGGTCGGCGGAGGGCGCGCGCGACCCGCGGGCCGTTAGGCTCCGACTCGTGACGCGCGACGACGCGAGCGCCGCGGTCTGTGTGGACGTGGGCTCGACCTGGACGAAGGCGGTCCTCGTCAGGTCCGACGGCGCGCTCGCCGGCTTCGCGGAGCACCCGACCACGGCCGCGGACGTCCTGGCGGGCGTGGACGCGGCCGTGCGGGCCGTCGTGGCGGCGGCTCCGGGAGCGGCGGAACCGGAGCTGCTGGCCTGTTCCTCGGCCGGCGGCGGGCTGCGCCTGGCGGCGATCGGCACCGAGCGACTGACCGCGGAAGAGGCGGCGCACCGGGTGGCGCGCTCGGCCGGCTCGCGGGTGGTGCACGTGCACGCAGGCCCCATGGACCCCTCCGACGTGCGGATGCTGCGCGGGAGCAGGCCCGGCGCGGTGCTCCTGACGGGCGGTGCGGACGGCGACGACCCCGCCCCGCTGCTGCACAACGCCGCCCGACTGGCCCGGGCCCGCATCCGGTTCCCGATCGTGCTCGCGGGCAACGAGGCGGCGCGCGACGACGCGGTGGCGCTGCTCACCGCCACCGGACGCACCGTGGTGGCCTGCCCCAACATCGCCCCCCGGCCGGGCGAGCTCGTGCCCGGTCCGGCCAGGGCGGCCGTCGCGGAGCTCTACGCCCACCAGGTCCTGGGCGGCCGGAACCCGTCGGCGGCTCCGCGGTTCCGGCGCATGGTGCGGGTGGGCACCCCCGACGCCGTGGCCGCCGGAGCGGCGCTGCTCGCGCGGATACTCGGCGTGCGGGCGCTGGTCGTCGACGTCGGCTGCGCGACCACGGACGTCCACTGCGCGGACCCCGACGACGGGTCGCGGCTGACGGTCGAGGGCGATCTCGGGATGCGGGCGGCGGCGGCCGGGGTGCTGGTGGAAGGCCAGGCCGAGGGGGTCGTCGACCCGGTCGAGGCGGATCTGCTCGGCCCGACGGTCGAGCGGATGACCAGCGAGGTGCGCTACGTGCCCCGGGACGCCGGCGGTGCGGCCGAGGACCGGCGGATCGCGGCGCTAGCCGCAGTGCTCGCCGTGCGCCGCCATGTCACGGCGCACGAGGCCGCGGACGACCCGCTGGTCGACGTCGGCCTGCTGGTGCTCAGCGGCGGGGTGTTCCGGCGCCCCGACGCCCACGCGCTGGCGGCGGTCGTCGCGACGCTGCAGGCGGACGTCGAGCTCGCGGGGCTGCTGGCGAAGGTGCGGGTCGCGGTGGACGCCGACTTCGCGGTCGCCCCCGCCGGGATGCTCTCGGCCGCCGGGCACGTCGAGGCCGCCCGGTCCCTGCTGGAGGACCACCTGCTGGGTTGAGCCGGCGCCCACCGGCGGGTTTGACATCGCCGGGACCGCTCGCGATCCTGGAGGGGTACGACCTGCCCGGGCCGAGAGGCGCTGCAGCGGTCTTGACGACCGCCACGCTCGGCCCGCGGTGACACCGGCACGAAGGGCGCCTCCCGAGAACTTTCGAGGAGGCCGCCGTGTCGCATCGTTCCGCGCACGCAGATGAGCCGTCCCGCGGCGCCGTGCCCACCGCAGTCCCCACCGGCCGTGCCGCCCGCAGGGCGCCGCTGTCGGGTACGTCCGTCCGGGCCCGCAGCGGGCCCGCCGAGGAGGCCTTCACCCCATGACCACGTCTTCCGACATCGCCGCACCGGACACGGCAGGCCGCCGTTTCCAGGAGCGCAACGGGATCGACTTCGCCGTCGCCGACCTGGCACTCGCCGAGTTCGGCCGCAAGGAGATCCGGCTCGCCGAGCACGAGATGCCCGGCCTGATGGAGCTGCGCCGCGAGTACGCCGAAGCCCGTCCGCTGCACGGCGCGCGCGTCGCCGGCTCACTGCACATGACCGTGCAGACTGCCGTGCTGATCGAGACGCTCGTGAGCCTCGGCGCCGACGTGCGCTGGGTCTCGTGCAACATCTTCTCCACCCAGGACCACGCGGCCGCGGCCGTCGTCGTCGGGCCGCACGGCACCGCCGAGGAGCCCCAGGGCGTGCCCGTCTTCGCCTGGAAGGGCGAGACCCTGGCCGAGTACTGGTGGGCCACCGAGCAGCTGTTCAAGTTCCGCGACGCGTCGGGCGAGATCGTCGGCCCGAACATGATCCTGGACGACGGCGGCGACGCCACCCTGCTCGTGCACAAGGGCGTCGAGTACGAGAAGACCGGCGTGGTGCCCACGGTCGACGACGACGACCTGTCGGTCTCCGAGGAGTACCGGGTCATCCTCGACACCCTCCGGCGCGCCCTCGCCGAGGACCCGCAGCGGTGGACCACCGTCGCGAGCGACATCCGCGGCGTCACCGAGGAGACCACCACCGGCGTCCACCGGCTCTACCAGCTGGCCGAGCAGGGCCTGCTGCTGTTCCCGGCCATCAACGTCAACGACTCGGTCACCAAGAGCAAGTTCGACAACGTCTACGGCATCCGGCACTCGCTGATCGACGGCCTGAACCGGGCCACGGACGTCCTCATCGGCGGCAAGGTCGCCGTGGTGTGCGGGTTCGGCGACGTGGGCAAGGGCAGCGCCGCCGCGCTCGCCGGGCAGGGCGCCCGCGTGATCGTCACCGAGGCCGACCCGATCTGCGCGCTGCAGGCGCTGCTCCAGGGCTACCAGGTCGCGCGGCTGGACGACGTCGTGGAGCGGGCCGACATCCTGGTCACCACCACCGGCAACAAGGACATCGTCACCGCCGCGGACATGGCCCGGATGAAGCACCAGGCGATCCTGGCCAACGTCGGCCACTTCGACAACGAGATCGACATGGCCGGGCTGGGCCGCTACCCGGGCATCCACCGGATCAACATCAAGCCGCAGGTCGACGAGTGGGTCTTCCCGGACGGGCACTCGATCATCGTGCTGTCCGAGGGCCGGCTCATGAACCTGGGCAACGCCACGGGGCACCCGTCGTTCGTGATGAGCAACAGCTTCAGCAACCAGGTGATCGCCCAGGTCGAGCTGTTCACGAAGCACGAGGAGTACAACAAGGACGTCTACCGCCTGCCCAAGGTGCTCGACGAGAAGGTCGCCAAGATCCACGTGCTGGCGCTGGGCGGCGAGCTGACGAAGCTGACCAAGGACCAGGCCGAGTACATCGGCGTGGACGTCGAGGGCCCGTTCAAGCCGGAGCACTACCGGTACTGAGTTCCCGGACGCGTCCTCGCAGAGGACGCACCGTCCCCGCAGGGTCGATCGGCCCTGCGGGGACGCCGGCGACTCTGCGGAGACGTGCCGGGTCGTCGCCGACGTAGGGTTGGTGCCGTGATCTCCCGGGGCGACGGCGACGGTTGGACGCGCTGCGCCCAGGGGCACAAGCACTGGGGGCTCTACGGCGCCGCCGGGCTGCTGCTGCGGCACGGCGAGCGGATCCTGCTGCAGCACCGGGCGCTGTGGAGCCATCACGGCGGCACCTGGGGGGTCCTCGGCGGGGCCCGTAACAGCGACGAGACGGCCGAGGTCGCCGCCGCCCGCGAGGCTGCGGAGGAGGCCGGCATCAGGCCCGGCAGCTACGCCGTCGCCGGCTGCTACGTCGACGACCACGGCGGCTGGAGCTACACGACGGTCGTCGGCCTCGCCGAGGAGGCGTTCGCGGCGCCGCTGCTCACGGCCGAGTCGCTGGCGGTCGACTGGGTGAGCGTCGAGCGGATGTACGACCTGCCGCTGCACCCGGGTTTCGCGGCGACGTGGGAGAAGGTGCGGGAGATCGGTTGATCTGCCCGTGCCAGGATGCGCCGGTGCCGACCGACCGCCTGCGCGCCGTCACCGAGCAGGTGGCGGGGTTGCTCGAGCGTGCCGAAACCGAGCCGGACCACCCCACGGAGCCGGAGCGGGTGCTGTTCGCCGAGGCGCTCGCGGCCGTCCGGGCCGGCGGGGTCGACCTGCTCGACACGGTCACGCCACACCTGTGGGCGTACTACCGCGACCTGGCCGAGGCCTGCGGCGAGGACAACCTGGGCATGGACCCGCTGGCGGACGGCGACGACATCTGGGAGCACGTCGAGCTGACGCGGTCGCCGAGGGTCTCGCCCGGGTTCGGGGCCCCGGACGAGCCGTCGCCGTGCTACGTCAGCTTCGAGGGCGAGGTGTCCTGGGAGCCCGAGCACGGGCTGCAGGTGGTGTTCGACCACTCGGGAGCGGTGTGCCGGGTCGGCCCGTACAGCGGGCGGCTGACCAATACCGGCCCGTTCGCGGGCGCGGTCTACGGGTGGTGAACGCCGGCGGCCACCGGCGGCGCCGGGGCTGACAGTATCCGCGTCCGTGGGACGACTGGTCGTGATCGAGGGCCTCGACGGGGCGGGCAAGCGCACGCTCACCGACCGGCTGCTCGGCGCCCTGGCCGCGCGCGGTGCCGGCACGGCCACACTCGCCTTTCCGCGGTACGACGCCGACGTGCACGCGGAGCTGGCCCGCGACGCCCTGCTCGGACGGCTCGGCGACCTCGCCGACTCGGTGCACGCGATGGCGGTGCTGTTCGCGCTGGACCGCCGGGCCGCGGCGGGCGGGCTCCGGGCGGCGCTGGCCGACCACGACCTCGTCGTCGTCGACCGCTACGTCGCCTCGAACGCCGCGTACGGCGCCGCGCGGCTGCACCAGAACGCCTGCGGGGAGTTCGTCGCCTGGGTCCGTGACCTCGAGATCGGCCGGTTCGACCTGCCCGTTCCCGACCGGCACCTGCTGCTCGACGTGCCCCGTGCCGTTGCGGCCGAACGTGCCGCGCACCGCGAACGCACCGAGCAGGGCCGCGAGCGCGACCGCTACGAGTCCGACGCAGGCCTGCAGGACCGCACCGGTGCGGTCTACCGGGAGCTCGCGGAGGCAGGCTGGCTCGCGCCGTGGACGGTGCTCGACGGAGCCGCGGGAGTCGACGTCGAGGCCCTCTCCGACGCCCTTCTGCACTAGCCCGACCAGGGCGTTTCACAGGCCGTCGGGGGGAGGTGGGATATTGCGTGCATGAAGTCGCGCGTACTGGTGGTCGACGACGACCCGGCACTGGCCGAGATGCTGACCATCGTGCTGCGGGGTGAGGGATTCGACACCGCCGTCGTCGGCGACGGCACGCGGGCGTTGCCCGCCGTCCGCGACCTGCGGCCGGACGTCGTCCTGCTCGACCTCATGCTCCCCGGCATGAACGGCATCGACGTCTGTCGCGCGATCCGCAGCGAGTCGGGCGTCCCCATCGTCATGCTCACGGCGAAGACCGACACCGTCGACATCGTGCTCGGCCTGGAGTCGGGCGCCGACGACTACGTCGTCAAGCCGTTCAAGCCCAAGGAGCTGATCGCGCGCATCCGGGCCCGGGTGCGGCGGACGGACGCCGAGCCTGCGGAGCAGCTGTCGATCGGCGACGTCACGATCGACGTGCCTGCGCACCAGGTCGTCCGCGACGGCGAGCCGATCGCGCTCACGCCCCTGGAGTTCGACCTGCTCGTGGCGCTGGCCCGCAAGCCCCGCCAGGTGTTCACCCGTGAGGTGCTGCTGGAGCAGGTGTGGGGCTACCGCCACGCCGCCGACACCCGCCTGGTCAACGTGCACGTCCAGCGGCTGCGGTCGAAGGTCGAGCGCGACCCGGAGCACCCCGAGGTGGTCCTGACCGTCCGCGGCGTGGGGTACAAGGCCGGCCCTCCGTGACGCGTGGGGCGCTCCCCGCCGGATCCGGGCCGTGACGAGGCCTGACGACCGGCTGTGGACACGGCTGGAACGGATGCCGATCACCCGCCGCATGAAGCGGACGGTCGCGCAGATCCGTGCCGTGGCCGTCGAGGTCGGGGTGCTGGTCGACGCCATCTGGCGCCGTTCGCTGCAGGTCCGGGTGGTCGTCAGCACGCTGGCGCTCTCGGCCGCCGTGGTCCTCGTGCTGGGCCTGGTCCTGCAGACGCAGATCGCGGGCCGGATCCTGCAGGGCAAGGAGGTCGATGCGCTCGGCCAGGCCGAGGCGGGTGCCGCCGTGCTCGAGCGCGAGCTGGCGGGCGTCGATCCGGACGGCGAAGGCGCGCAGGGCGAGCTGAACAAGGCCCTCGACCGCCTGACGAACGCCTCGCTGTCCGACGACGCGGGGTCGCCGTCGGCGGGGGAGTTCCGAGCCGTTCTCACCACCGGCCCCCGCGAGCCGGGCCGCGGGGTCGACGGGTCCGGGGCGGACGAGGTGTCCGCGGGCACCGTCGCGGACGTCCCGGCGGACCTGCGCGGGCACGTCGCCGGAGGGTCGCTGGCCCGCCGCTACGTCACGATCTCCGCCCAGGGCGTCGAGATCCCCACTCTGATCATCGGTCAGCCGGTGCGCACCGCGGGCCGCGACCTGGAGTTCTACCTGCTGTTCCCGCTCGACGCCGAGCAGCGCACGCTCTCGCTGGTGCAGAGCACGCTGATCGTCGGCGGCCTCGTGCTGCTCCTGCTGCTCGCCGGGATCGCGAGCCTCGTGACCCGCCAGGTGGTCCGGCCGGTGCGGCAGGCCGCCGAGATCGCCGAGCGGTTCGCCGACGGCCACCTCGACGAACGCATGCCGGTGCACGGCAACGACGAGGTGGCTCGGCTGGCCGAGTCGTACAACGAGATGGCCGGGAGCATCCAGGCCCAGATCCGCCAGCTCGAGGAGTTCGGGGCCCTGCAGCGGCGGTTCACCTCGGACGTCAGCCACGAGCTGCGCACCCCGCTGACCACCGTGCGGATGGCCGCGGACGTGCTGCACGCCTCGAAGGACCAGCTGCTGCCCGCGCTGCGCCGCAGCTCCGAGCTGTTGGTGACCGAGCTCGACCGGTTCGAGGCGCTGCTCGCCGACCTGCTCGAGATCAGCAGGCTCGACGCGGGGGTCGCGGACCTGACGGCGGACCGGGTCGACATGCACGGCGTCGTCAACCGGGCGGTCGAGGCCGTGCGCGGGTTCGCCGAGGAGAGCGGGACGCCGCTGCGGCTGCAGCTGCCCGTCGGGGTGTACGCCGAGGTCGACCCGCGGCGGGTCGAGCGGATCCTGCGCAACCTCGTCGCGAACGCGGTCGACCACGGCGAGGGACGCCCGGTCGACATCACGCTGGCGGGCGACGAGCACGCGGTCGCCGTGGTGGTGCGCGACCACGGCGTGGGGCTGCGGCCGGGGGAGGCCGCCCTCGTCTTCAACCGGTTCTGGCGGGCCGAGGAGTCACGGGCCCGACGCAGCGGCGGGAGCGGGCTGGGCCTGTCGATCAGCATCGAGGACGCCCGCCTGCACGGGGGCTGGCTGCAGGCCTGGGGCGAACCCGGCCGTGGCTCCGCCTTCAGGCTGACGCTTCCGCGGGCCGTCGGTGAGCCGCTCACGACCAGCCCACTTCCCCTGGTGCCGGACGACCGGGCCGCGAGCGAGGGGTCTGCTCCCGAGCCCGCCCCGGCGTCGTCGACCTCCGACGCCGCGGCCGGTTCGGTCCCCACCCCCGTGCACGGCCTCGCGGCCGTCCGCGCGGCCGCCGCGATGCAGACCCAGGACGACCGATGAGCGACACCTCGCCCACGCCGCGGAGCGCTCGCCGTCCACTGCTGCTGGTGCTGCTGCTCGTCCTCGCCGGGCTCGCGGGCTGCGCGAGCGTGCCCGAGAGCTCGCCCGTGCAGGTGCTGCGGCGCGTCGGCGACGGCGACGCACCGGTGCTGCCGCCCGGCCCCGCCGAGGGCAGCAACGCCCTCGATCTGGTCCGTGGCTTCGTCTACGCCTCCGGCAGCAGCCCGGACCGGCACGGAGCCGCCCGACGCTTCCTCGCCCCGGAGGCGGCCGACTGGGACGACGGCACCGGCGTCACCGTTCTCTCCGAGGAGTTCGACACCGTCTACCCCACCTCGGTGGACCCCGAGGCGGACATGCGCACCGTGCGGATCCGCGGCACCGCGCTGGGCAAGCTCACCCCCGGCGGCTGGTTCGAGGCGTCACAGGCGCCGGTGCAGATCGACGTGAACGTCGTCCGTCGCGACGGCCAGTGGCGGATCGCCCGGCTGCCCGGCGGGGTCCTGGTGCGGATGTCCGACTTCCGCGTCAACTACCGCACGGTCAAGACCTGGTTCGTGGATCCCGTGCGCCGGGTCGCCGTGCCGGACCTGCGCTACCTGCCGAGCACACCGGCGCGGGCACAGGCGGCGCGGGCGATGGAGCTGCTGTTCGCCGGGCCGTCGGCGGCACTGCAGGGCGCGGCGTCGAGCATGCTCGTCACGAACGCGCAGCTGCGGTCGAACGTCGCCACGAGCCCCGAGGGTTCGTTGATCGTCGACCTGACGCAGGTGGGCGACCTCGACGAGGGCGGCCGCAGACTGCTCGCCGCGCAGGTGGTGCTCTCGCTCGCGGAGGTCAGCGTCGGCCGGGTCCGGCTGCTCGCCGACGGTGCGCCGCTGCTCCCGAGCCGCCCCGACCTGACCCGCGACGACGTGGTGTCGCTGATCGCCGAGCCGGTACCGGCGACGGCGCCCGCCCTGGTCGTCTACAACGGCCGGGTGCACCAGCTCAACGGCGCCCAGCTCGACACCGCGCTACCCGGTCAGGTCGGCAACGGCGAGCTGGCCGTGCAGTCGGCGGCGGCGAGCCCGGACGGGCGGCGCATCGCGGTGGTCGCCGCCGAGGGTGCACGCCGGAGGCTGCTGATCGGCGGCACGGAGGGGCCCGCCGTGCCGACGGGGCTCGGCGGGGCCACGATGGCGCGTCCGTCGTGGACACCGACCGGCTCGGAGGCCTGGACGGTCGTGGACTCCTCGACCGTGGCCCGGGTGGTGCCCGACGCCGACGGCAACCCCCGCCTGGCCGCGGTCGACGCCACCGAGCTGACCAGGCTGGGCCCCGTCCAGGACCTGCGGCTGTCCCGCGACGGCCTGCGGGTGGCCGCGGTGGTGCGCGGTGGGCTCTACGCGGCCGCGCTCGCCCGCAGCCCGGACGGCGACGTCACGATCCGCAACGTCCGGGCGCTGCGCCCGGCGGACATCGGCGACGTGGTCGCCGTCGACTGGCGGGCGGCCGAGACGGTCGTGGCGGTGAGCCGCCGCGCCGACGGCCCGGTGTCACAGGTGTCCGTCGACGGCCTCTCGTGGGAACTTCTGCCCGGCAGCAACCTCACGCCCCCGCTGCGCGCCGTCGCCGCGGCGCCGAACCGTCCCGTGCTGGTGACCGACCAGTCGGGAGTCTGGAGCTTCGCCGGCGGCGAGCTGGAGACGTGGCGCCAGGTCGTGGGTGGCGTACCGGACGCGGTGCCCCTCTACCCCGGCTGACAGCCGCTCCGGCCGGCCGCGGCGTGCCGCCTGTGGACAACTCGGCCGGTCCGGACGTCTGCGGGCCGGTTCTGTCGCCACGGTCCGGCACGCTCGCGTCATGACCTCGCCGCCCGCCGCTGCACCCCTGTCCACACGCGGCCTCCTGGCCGCGTTGCTCGACCTGCTCCTGCCGGGTTCCTGTGGCGGCTGCGCCGCGCCGGGGCCCGGTTGGTGCGCAGGATGCGCTGCGCAGCTCGGGCCGCCGCTGTGGCCGGTGCTGCCCGGCGGGCCGCCGGTGGTGGCGGCGGGCCGGTACCGCGGGCCGTTGCGTACCGCGGTCCTCGCGTACAAGGAGCGGGGGCGGCGCGACCTCGCGGGCCCCTTGTCCGCGCTGCTCGCCGGGCCGCTCGGGCAGGCCGCGGCGTCCCCGATGGGGTCCGGGGAGATGTGGCTGGTCCCTGCCCCGTCGCGCCCGGCGGCGGCGCGAGCGCGCGGGGGTGACCACGTGCTCCGGCTGTGCCGGCACCTGGCCCGCGGCGATCCCCGGCTGCACGTCGCACCCGCACTGCGGCTGGGCAGGCGGGCGCGCGACTCGGTCGGACTGGACGCCGCGGCACGCGCGGCGAACCTCGCGGGGCGGCTCCGGGTCGACGCCCGGGCGTTGCCTCCGGCGGGCGCGGCGGTGATCCTTGTCGACGACGTCGTGACCACCGGAGCGACGCTGCGGGCCTGCCGCGCCGCCCTCGCGCGTGCCGATCTTGTCGTTACGGCGGCGGTCGTGCTCGCCGATGCGACCACCCGGAAAGCATGAAGAAATACCCGATTGGGCCGCGAAAAAACTACGGACTGTCGCACTTGCACCGATCAGGGTCACTCGAACCTCAGATCTGTTGCCGGACTGTGATGAGCGATACGGTCGGCATGCTCCGTCAGGAACGCGATCGGGCCTGTCAGGAGGGACCTCCGACGGTTGCTCCGAAATCGAGCCGCCGCCGCGTCCGTCCTCCGATGCCCCGTGAGAGAGCGAGGAGTCCGAGTGGAGATTGTCATCACCGGCCGGAACGTCGAGGTCCCGGATCACTTCCGGGTGCACGTCGGCGAGAAGGTCGAGCGGTTGGAGCGGTACGACCACAAGATCGTCGGGCTGGAGGTCGAGCTCTTCCATGAACGCAACCGCCGCCAGCTGAAGAACTGCCAGCGCGTGGAGATCACCGGCCGCGGCTGCGGCCCCGTAGCCCGGGCCGAGGCCTGTGCGCAGGACTTCTACTCGGCGCTGGATGCCGCGATCTCGAAACTCGAGGCCCGGCTGCGTCGCTCCCACGACCGGCGCCGCATCACCGCCCGCCGTACGACCGTGCTGGTCGGGCGCGGCGGAGGCGGCCAGACGATGCTCCTCGAGGCGCTTCCGGACCTCGACACGGTCGACGCGGACGTACCCGGTCAGCGCGCGGCGTCGGACGTCGACCTCGACCCCCCACCGCACCTGGCGAACGGCTCCGTCGACGGCCTCGCCGAACCGGTGGCCGACTCCCTGGCCGACGACGCCTCCCCGGACGACATGGAGCTCGACGAGCACCGGCCCGGCCAGATCGTCCGGCGCAAGGTGCACACCGGGCATCCGATGAGCGTCGACGACGCGCTGTCGCGGATGGAGCTCGTCGGACACGACTTCTATCTGTTCTCCGACAGCGAGACCGGGGCGCCGTCGGTCGTCTACCGGCGTAAAGGCTACGACTACGGCGTGATCAGCCTGGCGCACTGACCCGACGCACTGACCCGAGCAGGGCTCTGCTCCACCTGGGGTGTCCCGGGCGGAGCGGGGCCCTGTCGGCGTTGTGGCGGGGCCCCGTTGCGGTTTCGCTACCCTGGATGGGCGGGCGCCGACGCACGGCGCCTCGCGCAAGTGCGTCCTGACCCGACCGGGAGATGAGGCCGACCGTGCCGCTGTTCAGCCGCCTGCTTCGCGCCGGCGAGACGAAGTTGGTGAAGCGGCTCGGCAGGATCGCCGCGCACATCGACACGCTCGAGTCGGAAACCCAGGCACTGACCGACGCGGAGCTGCGGGCGAAGACCGACGAGTTCCGTACCCGGTACGCCGAGGGCGAGAGCCTGGACGAGCTGCTGCCCGAGGCGTTCGCCGTCGTCCGCGAGGCGGCGGTGCGCACGATCGGCCAGCGCCACTTCCCGGTGCAGTTGATGGGCGGCGCGGCGCTGCATCTGGGCAACATCGCGGAGATGAAGACCGGTGAGGGAAAGACGCTCACCTCCGTCCTGCCCGCATATCTCAACGCGATCTCGGGCGACGGCGTGCACCTGGTCACGGTGAACGACTATCTGGCCAAACGCGACGCGGAGAACATGGGCCGCATCCACCGGTTCCTGGGCGTCTCGGTCGGCGTGATCCTTTCCGAGATGACGCCGGCGGTGCGGCGGGAGCAGTACGCCGCCGACATCACCTACGGCACGAACAACGAGTTCGGCTTCGACTACCTGCGCGACAACATGGCGTGGCAGAAGGCCGATCTCGTGCAGCGCGGCCACAACTTCGCCATCGTCGACGAGGCCGACTCGATCCTGATCGACGAGGCCCGCACGCCATTGATCATCTCCGGGCCCGCCGAGCAGAGCGCGCGCTGGTACCAGGAGTTCGCGCGGATGGCGCCGATGCTCAAGCGTGACGTCCACTACGAGGTCGACGAGCGCAAGCGCACCGTGGGCGTCACGGAGGAAGGTGTCGCGCTGGTCGAGGACCAGCTCGGGATCGACAACCTCTACGAGGCCGCGAACACGCCGCTCGTCGGGTACCTGAACAACGCGCTGAAGGTCAAGGAGCTGTTCAAGCGCGACAAGGACTACATCGTCACGAACGGCCAGGTGCTCATCGTCGACGAGTTCACCGGGCGCGTTCTCGCCGGCCGGCGCTACAACGAGGGCCTGCACCAGGCGATCGAGGCCAAGGAGGGCGTGGAGGTCCAGGCGGAGAACCAGACGCTGGCCACCATCACGCTGCAGAACTACTTCCGGCTCTACTCGAAGCTGTCGGGCATGACCGGTACCGCCCAGACCGAGGCGGCGGAGCTGTACCAGATCTACAAGATGCACGTGGTGCCGATCCCGACGAACAGGCCGATGGTCCGTGCGGACCAGGCCGACCTCATCTACAAGACCGAAGAGGCGAAGTTCGACGCGGTCGCGGCCGACATCGCGGAGAAGTACGCCAAGGGTCAGCCGGTCCTCGTGGGCACCACGAGCGTCGAGAAGTCCGAGTACCTGGCGAAGCTCCTCGTCCAGCTCCAGGTGCCGCACGAGGTGCTCAACGCGAAGCAGCACGCTCGCGAGGCCGCGATCATCGCCCAGGCCGGGCACGCGGGCGCGGTCACGGTGGCCACGAACATGGCCGGGCGCGGTACGGACATCGTGCTCGGCGGCAACCCCGAGTTCCTCGCCGACGTGGAGCTGCGCAGCCGCGGCCTCGACCCGGTGGAGCGGCGCGAGGAGTACGAAGCGGCCTGGGACGGCATCGTCGAGCAGATGAAGGCGCAGGTCGCGGCCGAGGCCGAGGAGGTGCGCGCCGCCGGTGGGCTGTACGTGCTCGGCACGGAGCGCCACGAGTCGCGCCGCATCGACAACCAGCTCCGTGGCCGCTCCGGCCGCCAGGGCGACCCCGGCGAGTCGCGGTTCTACCTCTCGCTCGGCGACGAGCTCATGCGCCGGTTCAACGGCCAGCTCGTCGAATCGATCATGAACCGGTTCAACCTGCCGGACGACGTGCCGATCGAGGCCGGCATGGTCACCAAGGCCATCCGCAGCGCGCAGACCCAGGTCGAGCAGCAGAACTTCGAGATCCGCAAGAACGTCCTCAAGTACGACGAGGTGCTCAACAAGCAGCGCACCGTCATCTACGACGAGCGGCGCCGGGTGCTCGACGGCGAGGACATCAAGGAGCAGATCGAGCACATGATCGGCGACGTGGTCACCGCCTACGTCGACGGCGCCACCGCCGAGGGCTACGCCGAGGACTGGGACCTCGAGAAGCTGTGGACGGCGCTGGGCACCCTCTACCCGGTCGGCGTGGACCGCGAGAAGCTCGCCGACGGCGACGTCGACGATCTCAGCCGCGAGAAGCTCGCCGAGGCCGTGATCGCCGACGCCCGCAGGGCCTACGCGGCGCGCGAGGCCGAGATCGACGCCGTGATCGGCGCGCAGGGTGGCATGCGCGAGCTGGAGCGCCAGGTGCTGCTGCAGGTCATGGACCGCAAGTGGCGTGAGCACCTCTACGAGATGGACTACCTCAAGGAGGGCATCGGGCTGCGGGCGATGGCCCAGCGCGACCCGCTGATCGAGTACCAGCGTGAGGGCTTCGACATGTTCGCCGCGATGCTCGAGGGCATCAAGGAGGAGACGGTCGGGCACCTGTTCAACGTGCGGGTCCAGGCGGCGGCGCCGCCCGCGGCGCCCGAGCCGGAGGCCGGCGGCGAGGCGGTGAGCCCAGTGGAGCGGACATCGCCGACGCGGGCCGTCGCCACGGCGGCTGCCCCGGCAGCAGCTCCGGCTGCCGCAGCCTCCCCGGTGACTCCGGAGGCCGAGCGGACCACCCGGGTCCCCGCGCGGTCCGGCAACAGTGCACGCGGCCGGCACGCGGCACCCGAGAGCGATGCCACGGCGGCCACGAGCGCGCTGCCCACGGTGCTGGGTGGTGGTCCGCGGAAGGTGTCGGAGCTGCAGTACAGCGGGCCGGCCGAAGACGGGGGCACCAGCCGCAGCCGGTCCGGCAGTGCTGGGGCGTCGGCCGAGGCCGGTGCCGCCGGCGAGCCGGCGCGGAACCGGCCGTGCCCGTGCGGTTCGGGCCGCAAGTACAAGCACTGCCACGGGATGCCGACGGCCGCGCGCCCCTGATCGCCACCGGTCAGAGAAGCCGCAGCGTCACGCACCGCCATCGGCGCGGGTCGTCGGGCTCGGCCGTCGGAACCCGCTCGAAGCGGGCGGCCAGCGCCCGGGCCCGGGACCCGCGCCGGTAGACGGCGGCGACCTCGGCGACGCCTGCGCACGGCTGGTCGAGGTGCAACGAGGTCATGCGCGCCGGTTGTTGAGCGGCGCGGCGCTGCGCGACGGCGGCTCGCACGTACCGCAGGGCCCGGGGCTCGAGGTGCCCGGAGAGCTGCGCGACGGGCCGTCTGCCGTCGAGGACCTCGAAGGTGAGGCGCAGCACCTGCTCGGCGCGCCGGCGCACGACCGCGGTGTCGGTCGCGTCGACGGTGACGGCCACCGCCGGTGCGTGCGGTCGTGCCGGTGGCGGTGATCCGCTCTGCTCGCCGGACTCCGGCTCGTACCGCAGGAGGCGCAGGCTCGGGCGGTGCACGCGAACTGTCGCGGCGACGTCCGGCAGAAGGCTCGTGGCCGTTGCTGATGTCACCGCTGCAGCGTGCGCAACGGGCGCGGCGTTCGAGGCCGTTTCCGACACTTCGTCGCCGAACGATCTGCCTGCGAATCGACTGCTCCCGTACGGTCGGCACGTGGACGGTGATCCCGCCGCCGAAACCGTGCCGCTCGAGATGCTGCTCCCGCGGGTCGGAGCCGCGGTCGCCCGCCGCCGGCGCAGGCTCGCCGCACGGCACGGCGTGACTCCCACCGCCGTCGCCGTCCTCACCGCTCTCGATGCGGGCGACTCGCCGTCGCACCGCGAGCTGGCGGCGCGCATCGGCCTCAGCCCCGCGACCATCACTCCGGTGCTGGACCGGTTGGAGGCCGCGGGGGAGATCCGGCGCGAGCGCGACACGGGCGACCGGCGCGTCGTGCGCGTGCGCCGCACCGCGGCCGGAGCGGCCCGCCTGTCGGGCGCGGCCGGCCGGGAGGCGTGGCTGCCGGAACCGGTGCCCGAACTGGAGGCGGCGGTGCGCGCCTGGCTGCTCGCGGTGCTCGCCGCCGCGGAGGCCGACGAGTGAGGCGGGCGGCGTGGAGGCGGCACTACGGTGGCGGCCATGGCGCTGCGCGGGCTGATCATGGACTACGCCGGGGTGTTGACCGACGGTGCCGAGATGCGCGACCTGCCCCGCCGGGCCCGGGCCGCGGGCCGGCCGACGGCGCTCGTGTCGTCGGCGGGGTCGGTGTCCCGTGAGATCGAGGCCTTGTTCGACGTGCTGGTGCTCGGCGGCACCGTCGGCGCCATGAAACCGGACCCGGAGGTCTACCGGCGGACCGCAGCCCTGCTCGGCCTCACCGCGGCGGAGTGCGTGGTGGTCGACGACCTGCAGGCGAACATCCGCGGGGCGCGCGAGGCCGGAGCCGTCGGCGTGCTGCACGACGACCCCGACACGACGATCGGCGAGGTGGAGATCCTCCTGGCACTGCCCGACTGATCGTGATCCGGCGCGTCGTGGCCGGATCGATCACAGTCAGTCGACGCCGTGCGGGTTGTCGCCGGCGGGGGGCTCCGAGCCGACGGGTTCGTCGCCCTCCTGCTGGGCCTGCGGGGCGTGCGGCTCCACGGGCGGGGTGCCGGTGTCGCCGGGGAGGCCGGTGATCGTCGAGTCGCGGATCAGGCTCGCGACGAACCCCTCGGCCCGAGGGTCGTCCGCGTCTCCCGCGGAGCCCGGCGTTCCCGCTGTCGTCTGCGTCTCCGACGAGACGGCACCGTCGGAATCATCGGCGTCGGAGTCGGCCGACCCCTCGACGCCGCGATCGGCCGTGTCCGGCGTCGAGGTCGCGGAGTCCGCGGACCCCGGATCGGCGGACTCCAGGCCCGGGCGTTCCGATGACACGTCGTGGGTCGCGGCGTCCTCGGGAGCGGCGGCACTGCCGGCGTCGGTGCTCATATGCATGTGTTGACCGTGAGCGCAGGCGCCAAACAGCAGTCCGGGGCGCCCTGGCACGGCTCTGTGGCACGACGGCGCCGTGGCGCCCCGGTGGGGTGTCAGACAGGGTCCTACTGCTGGGGCGGCACGTTGCCCGGGCCGGCCGGCACGTCGGTCTCCGGGCCGCCGGGCACCTCCGAGGCGGGCTCGACGCCCGCGGCCGTGGTGTCGCCCGCGCCGGTGTGCTGCTGCGCCTTGTCCACCGCGCCGTCGATCTGGCCCTCGTGCCCGGCGAAGCGCTTGTTCGCCTCGTCGCCCGCGCGGTCCAGGCCCTGGTCGACCTGCTCGTCGTGCTGGTCGGCGAGGTTCTTGGCCTTGTTCGCGAAGTCACCCAATCCCATGCGCCCACTCTGGACCCTGAGCGACGATGCCGCACCACCGGGTCACCCCGCCGTGGAACGGGCAGCCGTCACCGCCGACGCCTGCGCCGCAATTCGAAGGCCGCGACGGCGCCTGCGCTCGCCACGTTCAGCGACTCCACCCCGCCCTCCATCGGGATCGCCAGCAGCCCGTCGCACACCTCGCGGACTCCGGCCGAGAGGCCGTCGGTCTCGTTGCCGAGCACGAGCGCGACCCGCCGCGGCAACTCCGCGTCCAGCAGCGATGCTCCGGACGCGTGCAGCCCGAGCACGGTGAATCCGCCGTCGCGCAGCGCCGCGCAGCCCTCCTCGGCCGTCGCCGCCCGCAGCACCGGTGCACGGAACGCCACCCCGGCCGACGCCTTGACCACCAGCGGATCGATCGCCGGCACACCGCGGCGGGGCAGCAGGACGCCGTCGAGGCCGGCTGCCGTCGCACTGCGCAGCACCATCCCGACGTTGGCCGGATTGGTGACGCCGTCGAGGACGAGCACGGCGGCGGGGTCGTTGCCGAGGCCTGAGGAGTTCAACGCAGCGAGGAACTCGTCGACGGGCTGCATCCGCGGCGCGACGACGTCGGCGAGCACACCCTGGTCGTGGCGGCCGTTGCCGGCCAGCACCTTGACCCGGTGCGCCGTCGCCCGCTGCACCGGCACCCCGCGGGCGCGGGCCGCGGCGAGGATGGCGCGGACCGGCTCGCCGCGTGCGTCGTCGGCCAGCACGACCTTGTCGACGTGCAGGTCGGCGTCGTCCAACGCCTCCTGGACGGGCTTGCGCCCGTACACGGTGATGAAGGTGTCCTTGGGTGAGCGCGCCACGGTCCGCGAGCGTGCCACGGCGGTCGTTCCCGGCCGCACCTAGGATCGCCGCATGTCGCCGCCCCGGCTCTCGGCCGTCGACGCGTCGTTCCTCTACCTGGAGCAGGCGCGCACGCCGATGCACGTCGGGGCGGTGGGGATCTTCCGCGCGCCGGCAGGCGGGTTCGACTACGAGCGCCTGGTCGAGATGGTCGAACGCCGGCTGGTGGCCGTGCCGCGGTACCGGCAGAAGGTGCGCCACGTCCCGGGTGAACTGGCCCGGCCGGTGTGGGTCGACGACGCCGACTTCGACGTCGCGTTCCACGTCCGCCGGTCGGCGCTGCCGCGGCCCGGGACGTCGGCACAGCTCACGGAGCTCGTCGCGCGGCTGATGTCGCGACCGTTGGACCCCGATCGCCCGCTGTGGGAGGTCTACCTCGTCGAGGGCCTCGCCGACGGTCGCTTCGCGATCATCACCAAGACCCATCAGGCGATGGTCGACGGCGTCACGACGATCGACATCGGGCAGCTGCTGCTCGATCCGTCGGTCCACCCGCGCGAGGTGCCCGACGAGCTGTGGATGCCGCGTCCGGAGCCCACGGACGCCCGGCTCGTCGTGGACGCGGTCGCGGAGGCGATCGCCCGGCCGGGCCAGGTGATCGACAGCGTGCGCGCCACGGCCAACGGCGCGCTCAGCGAGGCGGCCAGGCTGGCGCGCGGGCTCGGCACGCTCGTCGGCACGGTCGTGACCGGCGGCCGCCTCGCGCCCGGCTCGCCGCTCAACGTCGAGCTGTCCACCCAGCGCCGGTTCGCCGTCGCCCGCGGCGAACTCGACGCGTACCGCGAGGTCCGCACCGCCCACGGGTGCACGGTGAACGACGTCGTGCTCACCGTCGTCACGGGCTCGCTGCGCGCCTGGCTGCTCTCCCGCGGCGAGCCCGTGACCTCGACCAGCCGCGTGCGGGCGCTGGTGCCGCTGTGGGTGCACGGCCCGGACAGCCCGGAGGCCGGCGGCCGGGTGCTGTCGACGCTGGTCGATCTCCCGGTCGGAGAACAGAGCCCCGCGCTGCGTCTGCAGCACGTCGCCCACGCGATGCGCGAGCACACCGCGGGGAACCGCTCGGTGCGCGCCGCCACGCTGGCCCGCATCGGCGGCTACGCTCCGCCGACGCTGCACGCGCTCGGGGCCCGGGCCGTGAACGGCATCTCGAAACGGATCTTCAATCTGGTGGTGACGAACGTGCCCGGACCGCAGGTCCCGCTCTACGCCGCAGGCGCCCGCCTGCTGGAGACCTACCCGGTGGTGCCGCTGGCCGACGGCCAGGGCCTCGCGGTGGGGATCACCTCCTACGACGGCGGCCTGTACTACGGGTTCACCGCCGACCGCGACGCGCTGCCGGACGTCGACGTGCTCGCCGCGACGGTCGACGAGGCGTTCGACGAACTCCGGGCCACGGTGCGTTCGGAGGACGGCGCCTGATGCGCGTCTACATCCCCGCGACCTGGCCGATGCTGCGCAAGCTCGTGGCCAACGAGCGGCTCGACCCGGTCGGGGGAACGGCGTTCGCGCTCACGCCCAAGCTGCGCGAGTCGTACACGGTGGGCGACGACGACGAGCTCGAGTACGCCGCGATGAGCGAAGCCGCCCGGGCGTCGCTGCGACTGCTCTCGGTGGAGTTCGGGCTGGGGGAGGACAGCACGCCGGCGCGCCGGATCGTGGTGGCCGCGGACCTCGACGACATCGCGCTGCGTCCCGACCTCGACGACGGCGCGGTGCGGATCCGCGGGCCGGTGGAGCTGTCGTCGATCGCGGCCGTGCACGTCGACACCGCGGACGCGGAGTTCGCCGTGCGCCAGGCCGCCGGCGTGATCGACGCGGCGGACCTCGGCGACCTCGACGCGGAGTTTCTCATCGGCGAGGCCGAGGACCACGAGCTGGCCTGGTACGACCCGGGCGAGGTGGCGTTCCTCGTCGAGCTCGGTTAGGCCGAGCCGGTCGCGACGCGGCGGTCGTCCCGCACGGGGTCTTCCACCTCGCCCGCGACCGGTGCGTCGTCCGCGACCGGTGCGTCGTCCGCGACCGGTGCGTCGTCCGGGTCCGGTGCGTCGTCGGCGGACGCCGTGTCGGCCGGTGGCTCGTCGGCGGGTTCGTCGCTCGGTGGCTCGGCCGCAGGCGGGGATGTCCTGGGCGCCATGAGGCCCTCGCGCACCTCCTCCGGAGAGGGTCGCTGCACGGGATCCGGGTGCAGGCAGGCCGCGACGACCGGGGCGATGCCCGGGTCGAGACCGCGCAGGTCCGGGCCGACCCGCAGCACGCGATGGAGGACGGCCGCGACGTCGCCGGTCCCGAACGGCTCGCGCCAGGTCGCGGCGTGCAGCAACAGGCTGCCGAGGGCGAACACGTCCGACGCGGGCAGGCTGACCCTGTTCAACAGTTGCTCGGGTGCCAGGTAGCCGGGTGTCCCGACCAGGCCACCGCCGCGGGTCAGCGGCGACGCCGCGGCGGCCCGGGCGATGCCGGCGTCCACGACGCGCGTGTCGGCGGCGGTGACCAGCACGTTGCCCGGCTTGAGATCGTGGTGCACCGCGCCGGCGCCGTGGATGGTGGTGAGCGCCTCGGCCAGGTCGACGCCCAGCCGCCGCACGCCGTCCACGGACAACGGGCCGCACCGGGCGAGGACCGTGGCCAGCGACGGCCCCGGCACGTACTCCGCGGCCAGCCACGGCACGTCGGCCTCGAGATCGCCGCCGAGCAGGGCGGCGACCCCCGGGCCGCGGATCCCGGAGACGATCTCCATCTCCTTCTGCAGGCAGGACCGGAAGCGCGGGTCGGCCGCGAACTCGGGGCGGATCACGCGGACCGCGACCCGCCTGCCCTTGTCGGTGCGGCCGAGATGGACGCGGCCGGTCCGCCCGACCCCGAGCACGCTCAGCACCGTGTAGGGGCCGAACGTCCGCGGTTGCATGTCGGGCTCCACAGTCGGCCGGGCAGGGGCGGCGGAAGGATGCCCGGGGATCATCGGCACGTCAACCATCCGGGTGGCGTGCCGCGCGATCCGGTCCCCAGAGGTTTTCAGACCGGGCGCAGGGCGACGAGGACGCGGCGGAGCGCGGCGAGCCGGCCCGCGCGCAGCTGCCCCTGCTCGACCAGCGTGTCGAGCGCGCACTCGGGGTCCGCGGGCGGCCCGAGGTGCCCGCAGCCGCGCGGGCAGTCGTCGATCGCCGTGGCGAGGTCGTCGAACGCGGCGATCACGTCGTTCGTGGTCACGTGCGCCAGCCCGAACGACCGCACCCCGGGGGTGTCGACCACCCAGCCGCCGAGCTCCGCGGGCAGCGGCAGGGCGAGCGCGGCGACAGTGGTGTGCCGACCCTTGCCGACGCCGCTGACCTGCCCGACCCGCCGGTCGGCGTCCGGCACCAGCGTGTTGACCAGCGTCGACTTGCCCACCCCCGAGTGCCCGACCAGCGCCGAGACCCGTCCGGCCAGCGCGTTCGCGAGCTCGGTCACCCGCTCCGGCTCGTCGCGCCGGGTGGTGATCACCGGTAGCTCCAACTCGGCGTAGCTCGCGGCGAACGGCGCGGGATCGGCGAGGTCGGCCTTGGTCAGGCAGAGCAGGGGGGACAGCCCGCCCGCGTAGGCGGCCACCAGGCAGCGGTCGACGAACCCGGTGCGCGGTACCGGGTCGGCCACGGCGGTGACGATCACGAGCAGCTCGGCGTTCGCCACCACGAGGCGTTCGACCGGGTCGGTGTCGTCGGCGGTGCGGCGCAGGACCGTCGTCCGCTCCTCGACCCGCACGATGCGGGCGAGGGTGTCGGGCTTGCCGCTCAGGTCGCCGACCAGCCCCACCCGGTCGCCGACGACGACCGGCGTGCGGCCCAGCTCGCGGGCGCGCATCGCGGTCACGGGTTCGCGGGAGGCGTCGCCGTCCGGTGCGCAGGTCCAGCGGCCCCGGTCGACCGTGGTGACCATCGCCGGCTCCGCGTCGGCGTGGCCCGGCCGGCGCTTGCTCCGGGGGCGCGAGCTGCGTCCGGGCCGCACCCGGACGTCGGACTCGTCGTACTCGCGGGCGATCGGTTCACCCCTCCACGAGGGCGGCCCACCGGCCGGGGAAATCGGGGATGGTCTTGTCGGTGCTCGCCACGTCGTCGATCCGGACACCGGGCACGACCAGGCCGACCAGCGCGCCCGCCGTCGCCATCCGGTGGTCGGCGTAGGCCCGCCACGGCCGGTCGCCCGCGCGCAGCGGCGCGGGCCGGATCAGCAGGCCGTCGTCGGTCTCCTCGACGTCGCCACCCAGCGCGGCGAGCTCGGTCGCGAGCGCGGCGAGGCGGTCCGTCTCGTGCCCCCGGAGGTGCGCCACCCCGCGCAGCCGCGACGGCGTGGTCGCGAGCGCGGCGACGGCGGCGATCGTCGGGGTGAGCTCGCCGACGTCGTGCAGGTCGACGTCGACGCCGCGCAGGGTGTGGGGCCCCCGGACGGCCATCCCGCCGGCCGTCGGCCCGACGGTCGCGCCGAACTGCTCGAGCACCGGCAGGATCGCCACACCGGGCTGCGTGGAACGCTCCGGCCAGCCCGCGACGGTGACCTCGCCGCCGGTCACCGCGGCGGCGGCGAGGAAGACCGCGGCGTTCGAGAGGTCGGGTTCCACGGTCCAGTCGCGGGGGGCGATGGGGCCGGGCGCGACGCGCCACGTGTTCGCGTCGGCGTCGTCGACCTCCACGCCCGCGGTGCGCAGCATGTCCACGGACATGTCGATGTGCGGCAGCGACGGCACGGGCTTGCCGTCGTGGACGACGGTGACGCCCTTCTCGTACCGGGCGCCCGACAACAGCAGCCCGGAGACGAACTGCGACGAGGCCGAGGCGTCGATCACCACCTCGCCCCCCGGCAGACCGCCGGTGGCGTGCAGGGTGAAGGGGAGCCGGTCGCCGTCGACCCGCGCGCCGAGCGCCCGTAACGCGTCGAGGACGGTGCCCATCGGCCGCTCGCGGGCGCGGGGGTCGCCGTCGAAGCGGACGGGGCCGTCGGCGAGCGCCGCGGCGGGCGGGACGAAGCGCATGACGGTGCCGGCCAGCCCGCAGTCGACGGCCCCGCCGCCACGCAGGCCGTCGTACGCGGCGACCGTCACGTGCTCGCCGTCTACGGTGATCGGGACGCTCAGGGCACGCAGGGCGTCGACCATCAGCGCGGTGTCGCGGGTGGGGGGAGCGCCGGCGACGCTCGCGGGCCCGCCGGAGAGCGCGGCGAGCAGCAGGGCGCGGTTGGTCACCGACTTCGAGCCGGGCACGGCGACCCGGCCGCGGACGGGACCGGCGGCGACGGGCGCGGGCCAGGGGGTGCTCACCCGTTCATCGTCCCAGGTGGATCGTGATGGACGCAGCCCGGCCGCCGGGCGGGTCGGCGCGCGCCGCAACGGGTGCGCGGGAGTGCAGCATGGTGGCTTTACCGCGGTCGGAGTGCAGCAAAGCCACCATGCTGCACTCCCCGGGCCACCTCGATCCCGTGTCTCCGGCACCGCGCCACCGCGCGGCGCTCATGGTGCGGCGGAACTGTCGGTGTGCCGTGCCACGATGGACGTATGTGTGGTCGCTACTCCTCGACGAAGGCGCCCAAGGACCTGGCCGACGAGTTCCGGGCCGTCGACGCCACGGACGGGGCGAAGGTCGCCGACTTCAACGTCGCGCCCACCAAGCAGGTCGTCGCGGTCGTCGAGCGGCACCCGCGCGACGAGGAGGGCACCCCCGATCCGGATCGCGTCGAGCGGTCGCTGCGGATGCTGCGCTGGGGGCTGGTGCCCTCGTGGTCCAAGGACCCGTCGGGCGGTGCGCGCATGATCAACGCCCGGACGGAGACCGCTGCGCAGAAGCCGGCGTTCCGGCGGGCGCTCAAGACCCGGCGGTGCATCCTCCCGGCCGACGGTTGGTACGAGTGGCAGCGGGGTTCCCCAGGAAAGGGTTCTACACAGCACAAGCAGCCCTACTTCACCCACTACCGCGACGGCAGCTCGATCGCCCTGGCCGGGCTGTGGGAGTTCTGGAAGCCCAAGGACGACCCGGAGGGCGAGTACGCCGACGGCCTGGTCACCTGTGCGGTGCTCACCACGGACGCCGTCGGGCCCCTCGCCCAGGTGCACGACCGGATGCCGCTGGTGCTCCCGCCGTCGGCGTGGGAGGCGTGGCTGGACCCGGACCGCACACCGGACGACGAGGCCGTCGCCGCACTGCTCACGCCCCCGTCCCCGGAGCTCGTCGAGCAGATGGAGCTGCGCCCGGTGTCGCCGCGGGTCAACAACGTGCGCAACAACGGCCCCGAGCTCCTCGAGGCCCTGCCCCCCGAGCAGGTCGCCGAGCCGCTGCAGCTCGACCTCCTGGCGGGTCCGAACCCGCAGTGACCGGCAGCCGTCGACCGGGCGGCACGGCGGCCGACCCGGTCGTCCGGCACGTCGACACCCCGCACGGTCCGGCCCTGCTGACCGTTCATCCCGTGGCCGAGGCCCGCGGCGTCCTCCTGCTCGGACACGGTGCAGGCGGCGGGTTCGGCGCGCCCGACCTGCGCAGGGCCACCATCGCCGCGCTCGCCGCCGGCCTGCACGTGGCCCACGTCGAGCAGCCCTACCGCGTCGCCGGCCGCCGGGCCCCGGCACCTGCGGCACAGCTCGACGCCGCGTGGCTCGCGGTCGCCGCCGCCGTCCGCACCGCGCTGCCCGGGCTCCCGCTGCTGGTCGGCGGCCGCAGTTCCGGCGCCCGCGTGGCGTGCCGGACCGCGTCGGCGGTCGGCGCCGTCGCGGTGCTGTGCCTGGCCTTCCCGGTGCACCCGCCGGGGCGACCGGAGAAGGACCGCCTGGCCGAGCTCGCGGAGCCGACGGTCCCGGTGCTGGTGGTGCAGGGTGAGCGCGACGCGTTCGGTCGCCCACCGCCCGCGCCCGGCCGCGAGGTCGTGCTCCTCGCCGGCGACCACTCGCTGAAGGCCGATCTTCCAGGTATCGCCGCCGCCGTCACGGCGTGGCTCCCCACCGTCCTGCCGTCCTGACCCGGCCTCAGTGGGGGTGGGCCCAGCGGGCGAAGGCCTGCGTGCGCACCCCGAGCACCGTGGCGATCCACAGCGCCGCCAGCAGCAGCGTGCCCGTGACCAGCCCGATCGGCCCGATCGGCGGCAGGGCCAGCCACTCGTGCTGCAGCACCATCGTCCCCGTCACCGCCGCCCCGGCCAGGAGCGCGCCGAGCAGCGGCCGCAGCCACTCGGGCAGCGGCGCCCGGAAGGCCACGTCGATCGCCACCCCGAGGGCCAACAGCACGAACGGCACCGCGGACCCCGGGAAGCCGATCCCGTCGAGCAGCGCCCACGTCACGCAGCGGTACGCCACGTATCCGCCCGCCACCGCCGTCGCCGCCCACGGCCTGCCGATCATCCACCGGGCCAGCACGAGCACGAGGCCCGCCGCGGCGAGGAGCCACACCGGGTAGACCCACGCCCCCGTCGGCAGGGCGAAGTGCAGCACGGCCGCGCGGTCGACCGGCCTGCCGATCTGGTCGGCGGCGAACTGCAGCAGGATCGGTTCGGCCTCGGGGCTCCCACGGTCCCAGGCGGCGACGGCGAGCACGCCGTACTCCTGCTGCTGTGCCGGGAACCAGACGCATTCCAGCGCGAGCATCCACAGCACCACCAGCACCGGCAACCGTGCCCGGCCGGAGCCGAAGAGCCACCACCCGCGGACTACCCCGGCCAGTATCAGCGCCGAACCGAGGTAGAGCAGTGCGTGCGTCGGGCTCCACGCCGTGAGGTCGAGCCCGTTGATGCGGTGGTTCACCACGTCCAGCGGAATCGCCACGAGAAAGATCCCGAGCCCGACCTGCTGCAGCCGCAGCGCCGGGCGGTCCACCGCCCGCCCCGTCCAGCCGTGTGCGATCACCAGGGCGACGACGATCGCCGTGCCCGCCGAGTTGAGGAGATGCGGGGGCGCGAGGTCGTCGCGGAGCCACTTGAAGTGCCACGACATGTCCCACGACGCCCCGAGCACCTTGAGGGCGAACGCGACCAGCCACAGCTGGTAGACGGCGCGGACGAGGTCCGGCGGGAGAGGCCGCGGCGCCGTCCCGCGGGTGCCCCACGTCTGGATCAGCGTGCGGGCCCGCTCAGCGAGGGTGTCGGCCACATCGCTCATGATCGGGCCCGGAGCGTGGATCCCGGAAGCACGAACCCTTATCCGACCGGGTCGTGTCGCTGAGGTGTACTCAGAATGTGTCCTCAGCCAGCGATCGGCGCGAACACCGCCCCGGTCAGCCGGGCGAGATCGGCAGGGGCGAGCTCGACCTCCAGCCCGCGGCGGCCGCCGCTGCAGAACATCGTCGCGAGGTCCTGGGCCGAGGAGTCAATCACGGTCCGCAGCCTCTTGCGCTGCCCGAGCGGCGAGATGCCGCCCGCGACGTAGCCGGTGGCCCGCTCGGCCGCGGCGATGTCGGCCATCCGCGCCCGCTTGCCGCCGACCGCCGCCGCCAGTGCCTTCAGGTCCAGCGTCGCCGACACCGGGACGATCCCCACGGTCAGCGTGCCGTCGACCTCCGCGACGAGGGTCTTGAACACCTGCGCGAGCTCGAGGCCGAGCTGGTCGGCGGCCTCCGGGCCGTAGGCCTGCCCGCCGCGGTGGGTGTAGGTGTGCACCCGGTGCCCGACCTTCTGCTTCGCCAGCAGCGCCGTCGCCGGGGTTCCCGTGCCTGCCACCACGCGACAGTAGCGGCCGGGAATCCCGCCGCCGCCGGCCGCGTTCCCACGATCGTGATGCTCGCAGTGATGGACGCACCGTCGTCCGGCCCGCCGAGAGTCGAGCGCGTACGCTGGGCTCGTCATGCGGTCGCCCCGGCGGTCGCCCCCGCGGCCGGTCCGCCGGCCCGCAGTGGAAGGAGCGCGGTGCCCGGGAATCCGGTGCCCACCGGCGCCAGTGAGCAGAACGGGGCCGGTCCGGTCGAACGCACCGACGCGGCTGCCACCGACACAAGCGCAGACGGCAGTGTGGACGGAACAGCCCCCGTCGACCAGCAGCAGGAGACGGCCGGGGAGCGCGCAGCGCGCTTCGAGCGCGACGCGATGCCGCTGATCGACCAGCTCTACGGCGCCGCGCTGCGGATGACGCGCAACCCCGCGGATGCCGAGGACCTCGTCCAGGAGACGTTCCTCAAGGCGTACTCGGCGTTCGGCACGTTCCGCGCCGGCACGAACCTGAAGGCCTGGCTGTACCGCATCCTGACCAACACCTACATCAACGGCTACCGCAAGCGGCAGCGCCAGCCCATCCAGGCGCCCACCGAGGAGATCACGGACTGGCAGATCGCCCAGGCCGGCGAGCACACCTCGCAAGGCCTGCCGTCCGCCGAGATGGAGGCCCTGGACCGGCTGCCCGACACCACGGTGAAGGAGGCCCTCCAGGCACTGCCGGAGGACTTCCGGATGGCGGTGTACCTGGCCGACGTCGAGGGGTTCGCCTACAAGGAGATCGCCGAGATCATGGGCACGCCGATCGGCACCGTGATGTCGAGGTTGCACCGCGGCCGTCGACAGCTGCGCGACATCCTCACCGACACCGCCCGCGAGCGCGGGTTCCTGCGCGGCCAGGAGGTGGCTCGATGAGTTGCGGGAAGCCGCACGAGACGGACTGTGCGGAGGTGCTGGCCGAAGTGTGGCTGTTCCTGGACCACGAGTGCGACGACGCGCGGCGCAAGTTGCTGGAGCGCCACCTCGACGAGTGCACGCCGTGTCTCGCGGAGTACGGCCTCGACGAGAAGCTCAAGAAGCTCCTCGCCACCAAGTGCTCGGGCGAACACGCTCCGGACGGGCTGAAGAACCGCCTGCGGCAGTCGATCCGCGACATCGTCCTGGAGACCGCGGAGGTCACGGTCGAGTCCGGGCCGGAGGGCACCGTCGTCGAGGTGCGCACGTCCCGGCTCGAGCAGTCGTTCTGAGGCGGCGGGAACCCCTACGGGTTCCCGCCCCACTGCTCAGGTGTTCGGCCGCTTGCCGTGGTTGGCGCCGCCCTTCTTGCGGTCGCGGCGCTTACGTGCCCGACGGGACATGAGTTCCTCCTTCCCCGTCTGTATCTCCACCGAGGAACCGCCGCCTGGCGGCGTCGGCTTCTCGGACACGCATCGGGATGCGTGCCCCGAGTTTCGCACGTGGTGGGATGGGAGCCGTTGGTGGCCGCACGAGGAAGGGACGGCACGTGTCCACGCTGAGCGAGCTGCTCGCCGAGCACAGCCGGCTCAGCGGCGAGGCGGTGGAGCACCTCCAGCGCGTCGTCGCCGAGTGGCAGTTGCTCGCCGACATGTCGTTCGCCGACTTCCTGCTGTGGGTGCCGCTCGGCACGGACGCGTCGGCGGCCACCGAGTGGCTGTGCGTGGCGCAGGCCCGCCCGACCACCGCACCGACCGCGTATCCCAAGGACGTCGTCGCGGCCCGCGTCGACGCGGCGGAGAATCCGCAGCTGCGGCGGGCCGCCACCGAGCGGCGGATCTGCCGCGACGAAGACCCGCGCTGGCACCTGGAGGTCCCGGTGCGGCGCGAGACGATCCCCGTCCGGCGGGGCAACGTCGTGCTGGCCGTGCTGTCGCGTGACACGAACCTCGCCATGCCCCGCGTGCCCAGCCCGATGGAGATCGCCTACCTGGGCAGCGCGTCCGATCTGTGCCAGATGATCGCCGACGGCACCTTCCCGCCCCCGTCGTCGGTCACCGGAGCGGACACCAGCCCCCGCGCGGGCGACGGGCTGATCCGGCTCGACGCGCACGGCCACGTCGCCTACGCCAGCCCGAACGCGCTGTCGGCCTATCACCGCATGGGGCACGCCAGCGACCTCGTCGGGCTGTCGCTCGCCGACGTCACGCGCACGCTGGTGCGCGACCCCTTCGACGCCGCGGAGGTCGCCGACCGGATCGAGTCCGCGCTCGACGGGCGGCATTCGCTGCGGATGGAGGTGCGGGCCCGCGGGGCGGTCATGCTGGTGCGCGCGTTGCCGCTGCGGCCGCGCGGGACCTCGGCGGGCGCGCTGGTGCTCGTCCGCGACGTCACCGACCTGCGCCGCCGCGACCTGGCCCTGCTGAGCAAGGACGCGACGATCCGAGAGATCCACCACCGGGTCAAGAACAACCTGCAGACGGTCGCCGCGCTGCTGCGCCTGCAGGCCCGGCGCACCGCGATCCCGGAGGCGCAACGGGTGCTCGCCGAGAGCGTGCGACGGGTCAACTCGATCGCGCTGGTGCACGAGTCGCTGTCGGGGTCGGTCAACGAGCTCGTCGACCTCGACGAGCTGGTCGACACCGTGCTCCCGGCGATCGGCGACGGTGCGACGGCCGAGTCGCGGGCCAAGGTGCGCCGTGAGGGCAGCTTCGGCACCCTGCCGGCCGCTCTGGCCACGCCGTTGGTGCTCGTGCTGACCGAGCTGGTGCACAACGCGATGGCGCACGCCTTCGCGCCGGGGACGACGGGCGAGGTCTGCGTGCTCGCCGAGCGGTCGGCCGGTGGCCTGGACGTGGTGGTGGCCGACGACGGCACGGGGATGCCGGAGGGCTTCGATCCGGAGCAGTCCGAGGGGCTCGGTCTGCAGATCGTGCGGACCCTGCTCGGCTCGGAGCTCGACTCCTCGCTCCTGGTCCGGGCACGGCCGGGGGGCGGGACGGAGGCCGTCATCAGCCTCCCGCTGAGGGGCCGTTAAGCTTCACGACGTGACCGTTGACACCGTGCCGAGGTCGCGTCGGCGCGGCGCCGTGCGGTCACCACGACCAGAACGCCGGTCGCACCCCGACCGGGGACGACGTTCCGGTCGCGACGACCGCGGGCCCGGAGCCGGGTGGTGTCCGGCAACCGGGCCCGCGGTGGGGGAGTGTCGGGTTACGTGCCTGTACTGGTCTTGCTTTCGCCGTTCCGTCAGGCGGTGTGCTGACGAGTACGCGCGTTGCGGCGCTTCAGGGCCCGCCGCTCGTCCTCGCTCATGCCGCCCCAGACGCCCGCGTCCTGGCCGCTCTCGAGAGCCCACGTGAGGCACTCGCTGACCACGGGGCAGCGCCGGCAGACGGACTTGGCTTCGGCGATCTGCAGTAGGGCCGGTCCGCTGGTCCCCACAGGGAAGAACAGCTCCGGGTCCTCGTCGCGGCAGATCGCGCGGTGACGCCAATCCATGTTGCTCTGCTCCTCGTAATGCGCGATCGGGGTCGCGCCGATCGTTGACACGGTGTTTCCGCGCTTGTGAATCGTTTCACGAGCACAGACGTTCTTCAAGGGATCCGGTTGCAGCGGGTGAGCACCCTCACCCTCCCATCGCAACGAGCTGCGACACCGTCGGTTACGGTGACCCTGCCCGAGTGCAATGAGCGATCCGACCCCTGCCCACCGCGACCGGTTACCCGACCGACGATGGACCATGCGGGAAAGTTCCCCGCCGTCGCTCCTTGTGTCTCTGGGCACTACCTTGGGCCAACATTTCCCCAGGTGCGAGCCCTTTGCAGTCCGACGGTACGCCGCAATCGACGAACGGACCGGGCTTTCCGCGTATTCCGGGGTGGAGCCCACCCCGGTTGCGACGAACAGCACCCCTGAGGCGACGACGCGTCGTCACTAGACGACGACGCGTAACGCCTCGGGTACGGAGAGGAACTCCACCTCGCTGCGCTCACCCAGGTGGTCGCCGTCCAACTGCAGGGCCACCGGGGTCTCGCACGAGACCCTGACCAGCGGAACCGCGTCGTGGCGGATCACATGCCGGCCCTTCGGGTCGCCCCCGGAGCGCAGGATCTCGTGCAGCACGTGCGCGACCGTTCCGATCCCCAGGCTCTGCATGGCGAACAGACCCAGGCCGCTGGCGAACGACGCCCCGGGGTTGGTGTGCACCGGACGTGAGCCCAGATAGGTCCACGTCGACGTGTTGCTGACGAACGCCACCCGGACCGGGGTGGGCTCGAGCAGCCCCGGCACCTCGACGGTCATCGGCTTGGGGTCGCGCCACTGCCGGTAGTACTGCCGCAGCCCCGTCGCCGCGTACCGCAGCGGGGTGGCCGCCAGCCCGCGGAACCGCATCTGCTCGACCTCGGCGACGACGTCGGCGTCCCAGCCCATCCCCGCGTTGAAGGTGAACCACCGGTCGTCGGCTCGGCCGAGACCGACGAGTCTGCTGCGTCCGGCTCCGAGCGCGTGCAGCAGCTGCGCGGTGGCCTCGACCGGGTCGCGCGGCGTGCCCAGGGCGCGGGCGAAGACGTTGGCCGAGCCTCCGGGGACGACGGCGAGGGCGGGCCCGCACGGCAGGCGTGGTGACCGTCTCTTGCCGCGGGGCAGCGACACCCGCTCGCCGGGACCGGGGCCGACGGGGCCGCCCATCCCCTGCAGCATCCCGTTGACGACCTCGTTGACCGTGCCGTCGCCGCCGTGCGCGACCAGCAGCTCGACACCGTCGCGTACGGCCTGTGCCGTGGCCTCGGCGGCGTGCCCGCGGTAGCGGGTGACGAGGACCTCCAGCTTGAGCTCGCTGGCGAGTGCGTGCGCCAGGACGTCGCGGCCGGCGGCGGTCGTCGTCGTGGCGTTGGGGTTCACCACCAGCAGCGCGCGCACTCCGGCAGCGTAGCCCCGCCTATCCTCGGCACCGTGGCTCGCGACGACCGCCCAGCACGCGCCCGTACCCGGGAGACTCCGCCCGTGCCGGTCCGCGCCGCCGGGGTACTGGTGGGGCTCGAGACGCTCGCCGCAGTGGTGTTCGCCGTCGTGCTGGCCCTGCGGGCCACCGCGACGCAGCTGGGCATGGGCGCGGTGGTGGGCGAGGCACTGTTCTTCCTCCTGGTGGCGGTCGCGCTCGGCGCCGTGGCCGCGGGGCTCGTGACCGGTCGCCGCTGGGCGCGCACGCCGGCGATCGTCACCCAGCTCCTGCTGCTGCCGGTGGTCTACTCGCTGATCGGGCCCTCGCGGCAGCTGGTGCTCGGACTGGTCGCCGGGGTCGTCGTGGTCGCGGCGTTCATGCTGCTGATCAGCGAGCGGTCGCGGGCGTGGTCGATGGGCGACGAGCGGTAGTTCCGCCGCCGGGACCGGACGGAGCCCTCAGGACTCCGTGCCGAGCGCCGCGAGCGCCGCGCCGTCGAGCCGGAACACCGTCCACTCGTCCATCTCCACCGCTCCCAGTGACCGGTAGAAGCCGATCGACGGGGCGTTCCAGTCGAGCACCGCCCACTCCAGCCGGGCCAGCCCCCGCTCCGCGCACACGGCCGCGAGCCGGGCGAGCAGCGCCCGGCCGATGCCGGAGCCGCGGTGCGCGGGCTGGACGTACAGGTCTTCGAGGTAGAGGCCGTGCACGCCCCGCCAGGTCGAGAAGTTGAGGAACCAGAGCGCACAGCCGACGACCGTGGCCCCCCCTTTCTCGTCGGCGACCTCCGCGACGTGCCCGTACAACGCGGGCGACGGCCCGAACAGTGCCGTGTGGAGCTGGTCCGCGGTCAGCAGGCAGTGTTCCGCCGCCCGCTCGTAGTCGGCCAGCTCGTGCACGAGCCCGACGACGGCGTCGACGTCGTGCCTCTCGACGGGCCGGATCGTCGTCGTCATCCCAGTAGTCATCCCAGTAGTCATCCCAGTAGTCATCCGAGCCGTCATCCGAGCGAGTGCAGGTTGACGTGGTCGAGGCAGCGGACGTCGCCGTGGTAGTGCCCGAGCACCGCCCAGGCCGGCGCGTCCATCATCAACCGGGCTCCCTCGACGACGGGCAGCTCGATCCAGCGCGTCATCAGTACGCGGCTGAAGTGGCCGTGCCCGACGAGGACGACGTCGCCGTCGGCCAGGGTCGGCGTGATGTCGGCGATCAGGTCGTCGGCCCGCTTGCCGACCTGCTCGGGCGACTCGCCTCCCGGCGCGCCGTTCTCCCAGATCGACCAGCCCGGCTGGTCGGCCCGGATCTGGTCGGTGGTGAGCCCCTCGTAGCTGCCGTAGTCCCACTCGACGAGCCGGTCGTCGACCCGGTCGGCGTGCAGACCCGCCAGCTCGGCGGTCGTCCGCGCCCGCGCCCGCGGGCTGGTGAGGACGAGTGCGGGTGGGCGGTCGCGGAGGATGCGCCTGCCGAGTTCGGCGGTCTCCTCCGCGAGGACGCGACCGCGGTCGGTCAGGGGGATGTCCGTGCGGCTGGTGTGCTGCCCGGACGCCGACCACTCGGTCTGGCCGTGCCGCAGCAGCACGATGCGCCCGGGGTCCGACGCGGGGTCGTGAGAGGCCACGTCGCGACCGTAGCGGCATCGGCGCTCGGGGGCGTGCCCTGAGGCCGATGCACCCGGATGATCGTTCTCAGCGGTGCCGCACCGCGTCGGCGACGATCGTCGCCGCGACGTCCCGTAGCTTCGTGTTGGAGTGCTGTGACCTCCGGCGCAGCATCTCGAAGGCCTCCTCGGCGGTCACGTGCGCCTGTCCCATCAGCACGCCCATCGCCTGGTCGATGATCGAGCGGGAGCGCAGGGCGTTCTCGAGGTGGTGTTCCCGCAGCTCGTGGTCCGCGCGCTGCGCGGCGAGTGCCACCACGGCGGCGGCGTGGCGCGCGAACTCCGTCGCGACGGTGCGGTCGGCTTCCGACAGACCGTGGGTCGTCCGGCTGTACAGGTTGAGCGCGCCCACGGTCTTCTCCCGCACCACGAGCGGCACCGACAGCGAGCTGCCTGCTCCTTCCTGCGCGCCTCGCCGGGTGAAGGCCGGCCACCGCTGGTCGGAGCGGATGTCGGGGACGGACACCGGCACGCCACGACGCAGGCAGGTCAGACAGGGGCCGTCGTCGACCTCGTACTGCGCCGCATCCATGCGGTAGGCCAGCTCGTCGGTGGTCGCACCGAGCACCGGGGACGACGCATCGCCCTGCACGGTGATCCCGCAGGACTGCACCCGGCGGACCGCGACCGCGGCCCGCCGCGCCACCTCGCCGAGGAACGACTCGACCTCGGCGGCGGCGACGAGCAGTGTCTGAAGATCCAGGGCGGTATCGCGGGCATCCCGAAGACCCGACTCC
Source organism: Pseudonocardia charpentierae (assembly GCF_031845345.1). NCBI lineage: Bacteria > Bacillati > Actinomycetota > Actinomycetes > Pseudonocardiales > Pseudonocardiaceae > Pseudonocardia > Pseudonocardia charpentierae. Next base: position 383,019 of record NZ_JAVREJ010000002.1, read on the forward strand.
TGCACGTACTCGGCCTCCTCGCCCACGCAACGGCCGGCCTGCAGGACACTGCAGACCGCGCGCCGCGCTGCCGGACGCCATCACCCCCTCGGTGTGGGTCACGCCGTCCTTACAGAGGGGACACGACGATCCGAGCGGGCGACGGAGACATTAACCCGTCGCCCGGCCGCCCGCCGACGAACCCGCACCGGATCGCCCCGTCGTGATCGGGTCTACTGGAGCCGGGCCTCGCCGACACCCGGGAGCCGGGGGGTCAAGGTTGCAGCGGTTGGAGGACGCAGCCGCTGCGACCGCCCGATAGGCTGTGCCGAGGTTGGGCCCACAGCCGCTGCTTCTGGTGAGCGCTCGGGTCGTCCGACGCGCCGCCGACCTGCCGGCGATCGGGGCCGACCGATGACGACGCAACCTCCACCGCACCTGTCGCGCGACACGGTCCGCGACGGTCTGATGCTCGACGTCGTCGGGGCCGCTCCGTCGGTCCGGGTGCGGGTGGTCGGGGAGTTGGACTGCCGCACCGCCCCGCGGCTCGTCCGGTGTGTGGACGGCCTTCTCGACTCCGGCCACCGGCAGATCGATCTGGACCTCTCCGGTGTGACCTTCGTCGGCGCGGCCGGGCTGACTGCCTTCCGGGAGGCCGCGTTCCGGGCCGGACAGGTCGGCGGCCGGGCGCGGCTCGACGCCGTTCCGGCCCAGGTCCGCCGCATTCTCGCGATCACCGCACTCGACACCGTCGTCGAGGTGCAGCCCCCCGACGGGTGCGCTGCGAGCGCGTTCGCCGCCCGCGGGACACCGGCGTAAGCTGGATTACGGTCCGACAGGGCGGCCACATCGACGACGTACTCGAGGTGGCCCATGTCCGTAGCCGCTGTCCGCACCACGATCGCCACCCCGCCGGCAGCCCGTCCCGGGTTCGAGCACCTCGCGCCGCTTTTCGTGGAGCGTGCCGCGCTGCCCGAGGACGACCCGCGCCGGGAGCGACTGCGGGACGAACTGATCGCCGGGCACCTGCAGCTCGCGCGGAACATCGCGCGGCGGTTCGCGCACCGCGGCGATTATCCCGAGGACGTCGAACAGGTCGCGGCCGTCGGGCTCGTGTTGGCCGTCGACCGGTTCGACCCGGCTCGTGGCATCGACTTCCTCTCCTTCGCGGTGCCGACGATCACCGGCGAGGTGCTGCGGTACTTCCGGGACCGGGCGCATCCGATCCGGACGCCGCGCCGGATCCGCGCCCTGCAGTCGATGGTGTACGAGGCGACCGCCCAGCTGACCCAGCGCCACGGCCGTGCGCCCCGGCCCAGTGAGATCGCGGCACATCTCGACGTGAACGTCGAGATCGTGCTGGAGGCGCTGTCCGCGCAGGGCGCGGCGCACACAGTCTCGTTGGACCAGCCGGCTTTCGACGGTGACGGCGGCGGGGACCGGATGCGCTTCGACACGTCCCTCGCGCGGGTCGAGGAGGACTACGACCTGGTCGAGCACCGCGAGTCCCTCGCGCCGTTGCTCGCCTCGCTGCCCGGCCGGGAACGCCGGATCCTCCTGCTGCGGTTCTTCGGCGGCCTGACGCAGACCGAGATCGGCACGCAGATGGGGATCTCCCAGATGCACGTCTCGCGGCTGCTGTCCCGCACGTTGAACCGGTTGCGGACCGAGCTCGCCGCGGACTGACCCCGATGCGGTCGGTCGCCGGGGGACGCGGTGCGCCGACCGCCGTACGCTGCATCGCATGTCCCGCCTGTCCGCCCCGACCACCACGGCCCTGCTCGGCATCCGGCTGGACCGCCGACCGCTGGAGGATGTGCTGCAGCAGTTCGTGGAGATCACCAAGGACGCCGTGCCGGGAGCGGACGAGGTGTCGAACACCCTGGTGCGCGGCGACAAGGGATGGACGTCCGCCTACACCGGCCGCCTGGCGCTCGACGCCGACGAGCTGCAGTACGAGCGGGGCTACGGGCCCTGCATGGACGCGGGCCGGACCGGGACCGTGCTCCTCATCGACGACACCCGGGTCGAGACCCGGTGGCCGGACTACACGGCCCACGTCGCCGCCCGTGGTGTCCTGAGCTCCCTGTCGGTACCCCTGCCGATCCAGACCGACGTGATCGGCGCGCTGAACATCTACTCCCGCGCGCCCTCGGCCTTCTCCACCGAGGCGGTCGAGATCGCCGAGGAGCTCGCCGGGCACGTGGCGGTCGCCGTCGGAAACGCGATCGCCTTCACCGAGGCCACGACGCTCGTGGCGCAGATGCGGAAGGCCATGGACAGCCGGTCGACCATCGACCAGGCGATGGGCGTGATCATGGCGCAGAACCGCTGCGACGCCGACGCCGCGTTCGCGATCCTGACCCGGGCCTCGCAGAACCGGAACATCAAGCTGCGCGAGATCGCCCGCAGCACCGTCATGAGCGTCAGCCGGCCGCCGGGGTCCTGAGCGGCAGTCCGGCAACGAGAAGCGGCGCCGCGGCCGGGACAGGTTCCTGTCGTAATGACAGGTGCTGTCATGTCAGAGGGGCGGGTCGCCACAGCCACGGACCTGGTCCTGGACGTGTTCCGGATCAACGGGCTGCTCTTGGCCGCCGGCGACGACCTCGCCGGTCGGGAAGGTCTGACCTCGGCACGGTGGCAGGTGCTCGGCGCAGTGGCCCTGGCCGACTGCCCGCCCTCGGTTCCGCAGGTCGCCCGGCGGATGGGACTGAAGCGTCAGAGCGTGCAGCAGTCGGTCAATCGTCTGGTTGCGGACGGCATGCTCGTCGCAGGCCCGAACGCCGCGCACCGCCGGTCGCCGGTGTTCGCGCTGACCGAGCGTGGTGCGACTGCGTACGCCCAGCTCAGCGGAGATCAGGAAGCCTGGATCGGGCGTCTGACCGATGGCCTGTCGGTGGCGGACCTGGCCGTGGCGTCGCGGGTCCTGCGCGAGATCGCCGGGCGGCTCGCATGACCCCGTCGACGTGGCACGCCTGAGAGGCGAAACCGGACGTCGAGGACTTCCTCGCAGTCTGGGCCGACGACGCGGCGTTCATGAAGCAGCAGCCAGGGTTCATCCGCGCTCAGCTGCACCGTGGGACCGCCGGAAGCACTGTGTTCGTCAACGTCGCGCGGTGGGAGTCGCCTGCGACGCTACGCGCGGCCTTCACCTCGTCGGCTGCCCGCGGGCGGGCGCCTGACCCAACGAGCGTCGCGGCCGTTCGGAGGTATTGGGGCGCCTCGGGGCCGTGCGGACCGCCTCTGGGCCGTCGAATCACCCCCGACATCGAGAAACGACGCTGACCGACGGGAGGTCGTTCCCGCTGGTCAGCGCCGCTGGTAGGGCTGTGATCAGGCCGCGGCCTTGGTCTCCCAGAAGATCTTGTCGATCTGCGCGATGTAGTCGAGCAGTTCCTGGCCGGTGGCCGGGTCCGTCGACGACTTGGCACCGCCCGGGCCGCCGCCGGCCTTCTTGGTGGCCTTGTTGAACAGCTCGTGCAGCTCCGGGTACTTCTCGAAGTGCGGCGGCTTGAAGTAGTCGGTCCACAGCACCCAGAGGTGGTGCTTGACCAGATCAGCGCGCTGCTCCTTGATGATCAGCGCGCGCTCGCGGAACGCCGGGTCGTCGTTGCCCTGGTACTTCTCTTGGATCGCCTTCACCGACTCGGCCTCGATGCGGGCCTGGGCCGGGTCGTACACGCCACAGGGGAGGTCGCAGTGTGCGGTGGCCTCCAGGCGCGGACGGCGGAGCGACAGCAGTCGCATTGGGTCTGCTCCCTCGTTTTGATGATCGTCCTGGCCGTGCTGACAGTACTCTTCCCGTACCCACGGCACGGGTCCGAAGAACACCCCCCGCAGGAGGTCACGTGCGTTGGCGGCGGGTTGCGGTGCGCGGCCCGTCGATGTCGCCCGCGCTCCACGACGGCGACGTCGTGATCGTCCGCTTCGGGGCACCGGTGCGGGCGGGCGACGTGGTGCTGGTGCGCTGGCCTGCGCGCGCCGGCCAGCTGTCGGTCAAGCGGGCGGTGCGCACCGTCGACGACGGCTGGTGGGTGCACGGCGACAACCCCTTCGGCTCGACGGACTCCCGTGAGCTCGGGCCGGCGGACGTCGTCGCGGTGGTGCGGGCCCGCCTGTGGCCCCGGCCGGGCCGCATTCCCCCCGCGCGCTGAGCACCGCTGCGGCGGCCCGCCGGGTAGCATCACCGCCGTACCCGACAGCCCCACCTCCGACCGGCCGCGACATCCTGTGGCCACACCCGGAGGGGCCGTCCGGCACCGCGTCCGGCTTACACCCGCGAGCCTCCGGTGCACCGGCGAGCGGCCGCGCGAGAGCGCCCGCGACCACACGCATCGAAGGAAAGCCGACAGATGACGATCGACGTCACCCTGCCCGAGACCGCACATGCCCCGACCACCGAAGAGATCATGGCCGCGCACGTCGGGGGCAAGCTCTCCACGGGTCTGACCGCGCCCCTGCGCGACGACCGCGACCTGTCCATCTCCTACACCCCGGGCGTGGCCCAGGTCAGCCGCGCGATCCACGCCGACCCCTCGCTCGCCGCCCGCTACACCTGGACGCAGCGCCTGGTCGCGGTGGTCAGCGACGGCACGGCCGTGCTCGGCCTCGGCGACATCGGCCCCCGCGCGGCACTGCCGGTGATGGAGGGCAAGTCGGCGCTGTTCAAGACCTTCGGCGGGCTCGACTCCATCCCGCTGGTGCTCGACACCACCGACGTCGACGAGATCGTCGAGACCCTCGTGCGGCTGCGTCCGAGCTTCGGCGCGGTGAACCTCGAAGACGTCTCCGCGCCGCGCTGCTTCGAGCTGGAGCGCCGGCTGATCGAGGCGCTCGACTGCCCGGTCATGCACGACGACCAGCACGGCACCGCGATCGTCCTGCTCGCCGCGCTCCGGGGGGCGTGTGCGGTCGCGGGACGCGACCTGGCCCGGCTGCGGATCGTGATCTCCGGTGCCGGAGCGGCGGGGGTGGCCTGCGCGCGGATCCTGCTCGCCGCCGGGGCCACGGACGTCGTCGTGCTCGACTCGCGCGGCGTGCTCGTGCCCGGTCGCGCGGGCGTGACCGGGGAGAAGGCCGCCCTCGCGGCCGTCACCAACCCCCGCCGCGTCACGGGTGGCACGGCCGACGCGCTCGCCGGCGCGGACGTGTTCGTGGGCCTGTCGTGCGCGCGGCTGCCCGAGGAGCTGCTCGCCGTGATGGCGCCCGGCGGGTTCGTGTTCGCACTGTCCAACCCGGATCCGGAGGTGCACCCGGACGTCGCGGCGCGCTACGCCGCGATCGTCGCCACGGGCCGCAGCGACTTCCCGAACCAGATCAACAACGTGCTCGCCTTCCCAGGCGTGTTCCGCGGCGCGCTCGACGCGGGCGCGCGGCGGATCACCGAGGCCATGAAGCTCGCCGCGGCGGAGGCGATCTTCTCCGTGGTCGCGGACGACCTGGCGCCGCACCGGATCGTGCCGAGCCCGTTCGACCCGCGCGTCGCGCCCGCGGTCGCCGCAGCGGTGGCCGCGGCGGCCGACATCACGCGCTGATGCGAAGTGGGGCGGTGCGTCCGATCGGGACGCACCGCCTCGGCTGTCCGCGCCGGATACGGAGCGCCGACTACGGACGGTGGGCACGCGCCGCGATGAGGTGTAGGCCGATCGGGAGAATCAGGCGGATCGTGGCGGCGGGTCGCTCGTTGAACCAGTGACGGACGACACCACCAGCCCGGGAGATGCCCGTGACCGAGCACGGCGGCCCTTTTGCGGACGGCCCCTACGCGGACGGCTCCTACGACGGCGCGGAGCGGTCGGGCCCGCACCCACTCGACCCGGTGGCGCGGGTGGACCTGCAGCGCGCGCAGCAGGCCCGGTACGGCACCGAGCCACATTCCGACGCCGCGCTGTTCGCCTCGCGACTGGCCCGTGTCGTCGCCGAGCAGCCACCCGTGTCGGCGGCGATGCCGGACTCCCCGAGGCCGCTCGGAGCCGTCCCGTCCCGACCCGCCCCGCTGACGGTCGTCCCCCTCGCTCCTGCCGCTCCGGCGGCCGGCGAGGGCAAGGAGTCGACGGTCAAGCTCGCCCCGGCCGGCGCTCCCCGCCTGCGGCCCCGGCCGTCGCCCCGGCCCCGTGTCCTCGGTGCGGTCGCCGCACCAGGGGATTCGCCCCTGGGGGTCGTCGAGGGCCCCGCGTCGGCCACCACCAAGGCGCCCGCGGCGGTCCCGGCGGGGTCCGCCACCGACCTGCTCGACGCCGAGGCGTTCGTCGGCACCGTGGCGCCGGGTCACGTCGACCTCCCGCTGCCCGCCGCGGCAGCCGCCCTCGTCCGCGACCGCGCCGACCGGATCGTGCAGGTGAACGCGGCGCTGCAGCGGCTCACCGGCCGGACCGAGGCCGAGCTGCTCGGCGCGGGCGTCTCCGCGTTCGTCGCCGGTGCAAGCACCGAGGCGCACCTGATGGGCGCGGCCGCGCCGCTCCCGGTGCACCTGCTCCAGTGGGACGTCCCCGACCGCGACCTGCAGGTCGTCGTCCTGGTCCCGCGGCCGGACCACGGTGCCGAGCGCCGGTGGACCGCCGAGCTGGAGCGCATGGCCCGCGTCGGCACCTGGCGCTACGAGCTGGCCACCGGCACGCTGCACCGCAGCGAGCCGCTGCAGGAGCTGTACCGCAACATCGGGGTCGAGCCCGACGGCAGCGGTGGACCGGTCGAGGGTGAGCAGGTCGCGCTGCTGGTCCGGGCGCTGCGCGTCGGCGCAGGCCCCCGCGACCACCAGGCCGAGCTGGCGCTGCCCGGCGTCCGGCTCAGCTGCCGGGCCGAGGTGGAGCTCGGGCCGGACGGGGCGCCCGCCCGGCTGATCGGCGTCGTCCGCGACGTCACCGGCCAGCACGACCTCGAGGCGCGTGCCCGGCACGCGGCCCGCCGGTTCGCCGACCTCGCCGCCCTCGTGCCCACCGGCGTCGCGATCGTCGACCCCGACGGCGTCGTCCGCGAGGTGAACCCGGCTCTGTGCGCGCTCCTGGACGCCGTCCCGGAGCAGCTGCGCGGGCTGCCGGTCGCCGCGATGTGCGCGGACCCCGTGCCCGACCCGGGTACGGCGGCGCTCGAGGGCCCGCTGCTCCCGCCGCTGCCGGAATGGCTGCGCGCGGTGCCGCCCGGCTCAGCTCACCGCTACCAGGTGGCGGCCGTGCCGCTGCTGCGCGGCGACGGCACCACGGTGTGGTGCGAGCTGGCCGTGTCCGCGACCACGCTGGACGACGACGGCTGGTTCTGGCTGCTCGCCTGCACCGACGTCAGCGAGCAGCGCCGCGCCGCCGAGCTGCTGCGCAACGCCGGCAGCGTCGACGAGCTGACGCGGCTGCCCAACCGGGCCGCGTGCCTGCAGCTGCTGCACGGGCTGCTCACCCGCCCCGGCCGCGGCCAGGTGGCCGTGATCTGCGGCGACCTCGACGACTTCCGCCGGGTGAACTCGGCCCTGGGGCACGACGCGGGCGACGACCTGCTGGTCACGCTGGCCGGCAGGCTGCAGCGCGAGCTCCCGGTCGGCTGCACGGCGGCCCGGCTCGGGGCCGACGAGTTCGTCGTGGTCAGTGGCGACTCCGCGGACGCGGGCGGGCCGGAGGCGCTCGCGGGCGTCGTCGCCGGGTTGCTGCGCACCACGCTGACCGTCCGGGGCCGCCCTGTGCAGCTCACGGCGTCGGTCGGGGTGGCGGTGCCGCCTGCGGACGGCGAGGTCGCGGCGGCGGATCTGCTGCGGTTCGCCGAGGTGGCGATGCACGACGCGAAGCGCACCAGCCGCGGTGGCGTCGCCCTGGCGACCGACGGCGTGGTCGGTTCCGCGACGCGCGACCTGGAGCTGGAAGCGGAGCTGCGCGACGCGATCGCCACGGACGCGCTGGTGCTGGAGTACCAGCCGGTGGTGGGTCCGGACGGGCTGATCTGCACCGCCGAGGCGCTGGTGCGCTGGCCGCACCCCGAGCACGGCCTGATCCCGCCCGGCGACTTCCTGCCGATCGCGCAGCGGGGTGGCCTGCTGCGCGAGCTGGACGAGTGGGTGCTGACCACCGCGTGCCGCGAGGCCGCAGGCTGGCCCGAGCACGGCGGCCGGCCCGTGTCGGTGGCGGTCAACCTCGCGGGGCTGCTGCCGGGTGACCCGGCCTTCCGGGCGACCGTGACCGACATCGTCGAGTCGAGCGGCCTGCCGTGGGAGCGCCTGGTGCTCGAGGTCGTCGAGACCAGCCTCGTCGCCCTGCCGGCGCACGCGCTCGCGGCGATGGAGCGGCTCGTGCAGTGCGGGGTCCGGTTCGCCATCGACGACTTCGGCACCGGGTACTCGTCGCTGGCCCGGCTCAAGGAGCTGCCCGCGCAGATCGTCAAGGTGGACCGCGCGTTCGTCCGCGGCGTCGCCTCCGACCCCGCCGACTTCGCGGTCGCCCGCGCGGTCGTCGACATGGCGAAGGCCATGGGGCGCTCGTGTGTGGCGGAGGGCGTCGAGACCACCGACCAGTACCACGTGCTGCGTGGCGTGGGGGTGGAGGCGCACCAGGGGTGGCTGTTCTCGCGGTCGCTGCCGCCGCGGCAGTTGCGGCAGATGCTCGCGGGGGAGCGGCTGACGGTCCCTCCGTCGCCTGAGACCCGCTCCGCAACTGTCGCGCTCCCCGACTGAGCAGATCGGCTGCGGTTCAGGGCAGGGCTTCGCCCGACAGCTGCGTCCCAGAGCGGTAACGGCGCGGCCATCAGGGTGCCCCGGGCCTTCGACCGGGTTAGCCTCAGCCGTTCACGACGGCCGGCAAGGCGTCGTCGGTGAGCAGGGAGGCCGCCCGGTGATCGAGTTCCGCGGTGTGACCAAGCGTTACCCCGACGGCACGGTCGCGGTCGACGACCTGGAGCTTCAGGTACGCGACGGCGGGATCACGGTGTTCGTCGGGCCGTCGGGCTGCGGAAAGACCACGTCGCTGCGCATGGTCAACCGCATGATCGACCCGACGTCCGGCACGATCCTCGTCAACGGCACGGACGTCATGAAGTCCGACGCGGCAGAGCTGCGGCGGGGGATCGGGTACGTGATCCAGCAGGCGGGCCTCTTCCCGCACCGCACCATCGTCGACAACATCGCGACCGTGCCGCTGCTGCTGGGATGGAACAAGAAGAAGGCCCGCGACCGCGCGACCGAGCTGATGGAGACCGTCGGGCTGACCCCCGAGATGGCGCGCCGCTATCCCGGCCAGCTCTCCGGTGGCCAGCAGCAGCGCGTCGGCGTGGCCCGCGCCCTGGCCGCCGACCCGCCCGTGCTGCTGATGGACGAGCCGTTCAGCGCGGTCGACCCTGTGGTCCGCGAGAGCCTGCAGGACGAGCTCCTCAAGCTGCAGGCCGAGCTGGGCAAGACGATCGTGTTCGTCACCCACGACATCGACGAGGCGGTCAAGCTCGGCGACCGGGTCGCGGTGTTCCGCGTCGGGGGCAAGCTGGCCCAGTACGACGAGCCCGGGGTGCTGCTCGCCCGCCCGGCCGACCACTTCGTCGACTCGTTCGTCGGCCGCGACCGCGGCTACCGCGGGCTGTCGTTCCTGTCGTCGAAGCGGCTGCCGCTGCACGAGCTGCGGACCGTCCGGTCGGGAGACCGGACGGACGAGGGCTGGACCCTGGTGCTCGACGCCGACGGACGCCCGTTGGGCTGGCACCACGACCGCACGGGCGGGGCGACCGCCGACGCGAACGACATCGTCCCCGGCGGCTCGCTGTACGACACGGGCTCCGGCTCGCTGCGCAGCGCGCTCGACGCGGCGCTGTCGTCGCCGTCCGGGCAGGGCGTCGCCGTCGACGGCGACGGGCGCGCGGTCGGTGCCGTCGCCGCCGACGACGTGCTCGAGGCGTTGGCCGCCGTCCGGCGCGCCGAGGCGGCCTGAGCACGCATGGGGTGGATGCTGCGTTGAACTGGCTCTGGGCAAACCTCGCCCTCATCCGTGACCTGACGCTCGAGCACCTGTACTTCGCGCTGCCACCGGTCGTGATCGGCCTCGTGCTCGCGATCCCGCTCGGGTGGCTCGCCAACCGCACCAAGTTGGGCCGCAGCCTGACGATCAACGTCGCCGGGCTGCTGTACACAGTGCCCTCGCTGGCGCTGTTCGTGCTGCTGCCGCCGCTCCTGGGCACCCGCATCCTCGACCCGATCAACGTGGTCGTGGCCCTGACCGTCTACACCGTCGCCCTGCTCGTGCGCACGGTCGCGGACGCGCTGAACGCCGTCCCGGCGATCGTGGTCAACTCCGCCACGGCGATGGGCTACACCCCGCTGCGCCGGTTCATCGCCGTCGAGCTGCCGCTGTCGGTCCCCGTGGTGGTGGCCGGGCTGCGGGTCGCCGCGGTGTCGAGCATCAGCCTCGTGACCGTCGGAGCGGTGATCGGGTTCGGCGGGCTGGGGAAGATGTTCACCGACGGGTTCCAGCGCGACATCCCGGCGGAGATCGTCACCGGCATCGTGCTGGTGCTGGTCATCGCGCTCGTCGTGGACGGGCTGCTCCTGCTGCTCGGCCGGGTCCTCACCCCGTGGGACCGGTCCCGCCGCACCGTGGGGAGGCCCGCGTGAACTTCTTCTCCTACCTGCTCGACCCCGCGCACTGGACAGGTGCGCAGGGCATCCCCGCCCGGCTCGTCGAGCACCTTGGCTACACCGCTCTCACGCTGGTGATCGCCCTGGTCATCGCGGTCCCGATCGGTGCGTGGATCGGGCACACCGGCCGCGGCGGCTTCGTCGTCGTCGGCCTCGCGAACGGCCTGCGCGCCCTGCCCACACTGGGCCTGCTCGTCCTGATCGTCGGTGCCACCGGCCTCGGACTGATCGGCCCGATCGTCGCGCTGGTCATCCTCGCCGTCCCGCCGATCCTCGCCGGCACCTACGCGGGGGTGCGCAACGTCGACCCCGCCGTCGTCGACGCCGCACGCGGGATGGGGATGCGGGGGCGTGAGGTGCTGCTCGGCGTGGAGCTGCCCAACGCCCTGCCGCTCATCATCGGCGGCATCCGGAGCTCGGTGCTCCAGGTGATCTCCACTGCGACCATCGCCGCGTACGTGGCGCTCGGCGGCCTCGGCCGGTACATCATCGACGGCCTGGCCATCCGCGACTTCCCGCAGATGATCGCCGGCTCGCTGCTGGTGGCGCTGCTCGCCGTCGTCGCGGACCTGCTGCTCGCCGCCCTGCAGAAGCTGGTCGTGTCGCCCGGTCTACGCGCCGCGCCCGCAACGCGCCGGCTGCGTGTCGTCCCCTCGAAAGCCCCCGACGCCGCACGTGCGGCGTGACCTCACAGGAGGAACGTCCCCGATGCGTACATCCCTGATCGCCCGCACCTCAGCGGCGCTGGCGGGCCTGGCCCTGGCCCTCACCGCCTGCGGAGGCGGAGGCGACCCCCTGTCCAGCGGCTCCGGCCAGACCTCGGGCGCCGCGGCGCCGAACGACACGGTCGTCGTGGGCTCGGCGAACTTCGTCGAGAGCCAGATCCTCGCCGAGATCTACGCGCAGGCGCTGTCGGCCAAGGGCGTCACGGTCGAGAAGCGGCTCAACATCGGCAGCCGGGAGGCCTACATCCCGGCGCTGCAGGACGGGTCGATCGATCTCATCCCGGAGTACAGCGGGGTGCTGCTGCAGTACTTCGACAAGGCCGCCGACGAGACGGCGCCGGACGCGGTCTTCACCGCGCTGCAGGAAGCGCTGCCGGACAACCTGGTCGTGCTCGACAAGTCGGCCGCCGAGGACAAGGACGCCATCGTCGTCACGCGGGAGACCGCGACGCAGCTGAACGTGAAGTCGATCGCCGACCTCGCCCCCCAGTGCGCGAACCTCGTGTTCGGTGGCCCGCCGGAGTTCCAGACCCGCCCCGACGGCATCCCGGGCATCCAGAAGACCTACAACTGCTCGTTCAAGGAGTTCCGCTCCCTGGACGCGGGCGGCCCGCTGACCGTCGCGGCGCTGAAGAACGGTGACGTGCAGGCCGCCGACCTGTTCACCACGGACGCCTCCATCGAGACCAACGACTTCGTGGTGCTCGACGACCCCAACAACAACTTCGCCGCGCAGAACATCCTGCCGCTGATCAACAAGGCGAAGGCGAGCGACGCGGTCAAGTCGACGCTGAACGAGATCGCCACGAAGCTGACCACGCAGAACCTGACGGCGCTCAACGCCGAGGCGGCGGGTGAGGCGAAGCCGAGCCCCGAGACGGTGGCGAAGAACTGGCTGTCGCAGAACGGCCTCGCGTAGCTCCCAGGGCCGGCTGCCCGCTCCGGAAACGAACGAACGGCACTCTCGTCGGATAGGTTCCGGCGAGAGTGCCGTTCGTTGTTCGGGGTCGGGGAGTTGATCCCCCGCTACGGGTGTTGGTGGCCGTTGATCCGCCGCTTCGGGGGCCTCCGGCTGCCGAGCGGCCGTTGATCGGCACTACCGGGTGCTGGTAGCTGTCGGCGCAACCGTCAGCACCCGAAGCGGGCGATCAGGGAACCGGTCGTCCACGGGATCCGTCGAGCTCGGTCATGTTGAACATCGCTCGCCCCAACCTCTCGCCCGAGTCCTCCCGCCCCTTCCGCGGCTCCCGTGCCGTCGCCGCCGGCATCCTCACCCGTGGCCAGTTGCGTGGGCCGCACTTCCGGCGGTTGTTTCCCGACGTGTACATCCCCGTCACCGCTAAGGTCGACTTGGCGTTGCGGGCCCGCGCGGCCGGTCTGCTGGTCGACGGGCGCGGTGCCGTAGCCGGCTATGCAGCGGCCGAGCTCTGGGGAGCGTCCTGCGGGCCTGCGGACGAACCGGCGCACGTCCTCATGACGGACAGGTACCTCTGCGACGATCTGCGGGTCCACCGCGACTACTTCGACTTCGCCGAGACGGTGCCGATCGACTCCGGAGGTGTCGTCACCACCCCGGAACGCACGGCCTACGACCTCGCGCGCTGGGCCCCTCGGCTCGTCGAGCGCGTGGTCGCCCTCGACGCCCTCGCGCACTGCTGCGATGCCGATCTCGACGTCGTTCGTGCGCTGCGGCGGCAGTACCTCGGCTCGCACGGTGGCGCGAACATTGCAGAAGCGCTCCAGCTCTGCGATCGGCGAGCCGAGTCGCCGATGGAGACGCGGATGCGGATTCCGCTGGTCCTGGCAGGTATCCCACCCGAGGTCCAGCACGTCGTGGTCGTCAACGGCCGTCGATATCGACTCGATCTTGCGTATCCGGAACTTCGGATCGCGGTGGAGTACGACGGCGAGGAACACCGCACTCAGGCCCGTGCCCGGCGGGACCTCGTGCGCGAGGCGGATCTGGCCAGCGCGGGTTGGCGGATCCTGCGGTTCGACGCGGCCGTCGTCATGCGGCGGCCGCACCAGATAGTCGCGGAGGTGCAGGCAGAACTGGCGGCTCGTACGGCCGGGCGTTGATCGTCGGTATCCCGCGTCGGGTCGGTGATCGTCCGGTACGGGTGCTCATGGTCTCGTGACGAACCCTGAGCACCCGCGACCGCGGATCGCGGAGCACTGAGGACCCATAGCGGGGGATCACGCTGCCGTCAGCGCCCGTAGCGGAGGATCGTCGACCTCCCATACCCGTAGCGGGGATCAGGTCAGCGCCGGGATCACCGACCTCCCGTACGCCTCGATCGTCGCCTCCCGGGCGTCGTGCATCGCGTAGATCGCGAACTGGTCCACGCCCAGCCCGCGCAGCTCCGCGAGCCGCTCCAGCTGCGCCGACGGCGGGCCCAGCAGGCAGAACCGGTCGACGACCTCGTCGGGGACGAACGTCGTCGACGGGTTGTCGGCCTTGCCGTGGTGGCTGTAGTCGTAGCCCTCGCGGTCCTTGATGTAGCTCGTCAGCTCCGCGGGCACGGCCCCGCTCTCGCCGTAGCGCGTCACCAGATCCGCCACGTGGTTGCCCACCATCCCGCCGAACCAGCGGCACTGGTCGCGGGCGTGCGCTGTGGATTCCGCGCTGCCGTCGCCGACGTACGCCGGGGCGGCCACGCAGATGGTCAGCGCGTCGGGGTCACGCCCCGCCGCCTCCGCCGCGGCGCGCACCGACTTGACCGTCCACTCCACGAGGTACGGGTCGGCGAGCTGGAGGATGAAACCGTCGGCGTACCGGCCCGTCAGCTCCAGCGCCTTCGGGCCGTAGCCGGCCACCCACACCGGCAGCCGTGCCCCGGACGGCACCCATGGGATCTGTATGGATGTGCCCTCGACGTCCACCGGACGCCCCTCGGCCAGCTCCCGGATCGCCTGCACCGCGCCGGCCAGCCGGGCCAGCGTCGTCGGTTTCCGGCCCTGCACCCGCACCGCGGAGTCGCCCCGGCCGATGCCGCACACCGTCCGGTTGCCGTGCATCTCGTTCAGCGTGGCGTGCACGGAGGCGATGACGGTCCAGTCGCGGGTCGCCGGGTTCGTCACCATGGGCCCGACGACGAGCCGCGACGTGCGCGCGAGCACCTGCGAGAGGATCACGTACGGCTCCTGCCAGAGCACGTGCGAGTCGAACGTCCAGCCGTGGCTGAAGCCCAGCTCCTCGGCGCGCACCATCAGGTCCACGACCGCCGAGCCCGGCGGGTCGGTCTGCAGGACGAGCCCGATGTCCATCCCGCTCACCTCAGGTACTGACACGTGTCGCGGCGCAGGAACTGCCCGTCGCCCGCCGAACCCCGGTACTGCCCGCCGTCGACGATCACCCGGCCCCGCGACAGGACGGTGCGGACCTTGCCGGTGGTCTCGCGGCCCTCGTAGCAGGAGTAGTCGACGGCCATGTGGTGCGTCGACGCCGAGTGCACCTGGGTCGCGGTCGGGTCGTAGACCACGATGTCGGCGTCCGAGCCCGGCGCGATCGTGCCCTTGCGCGGGTAGAGCCCGAACATGCGCGCCGGCGTGGCCGAGGCGATCTCGATCCAGCGCCGCCGCGAGATGTGCCCCTCGACGACGCCCTGGTGCAGCAGGTCCATCCGGGTCTCCACGCCGGGCAACCCGTTCGGGATCTTGGAGAAGTCGCCCAGCCCCATGTCCTTCTGCCCCTTGAAGCAGAACGGGCAGTGGTCGGTCGACACCACCGACAGGTCGTCGGTGCGCAGCCCCCGCCACAGCGCCGCCTGATGCTCCTTGGGACGCAGCGGCGTCGAGCAGACGTACTTCGCACCCTCGAAGCCGGGCCGGGCCAGGTCGTCGGTGGACAGGAACAGGTACTGCGGACACGTCTCGGCGAAGGCGTTGAAGCCCTCGTCGCGGGCGCGGGTGACTTCGGCGAGGGCCTGCGCCGCCGACAGGTGCACGATGTAGATCGGCGCCCCGGCGACCTGGGCGAGCTTGATCGCCCGGTGCGTCGCCTCGGCCTCGAGCAGCTGGTGGCGGACCTCGCCGTGGTAGCGCGGGTCGGTGTGGCCCTTCGCGAGCGCCTGCTCCACGAGCACGTCGATCGCGATGCCGTTCTCGGCGTGCATCATGACCAGGCCGCCGGTCTCGGCGCCCTTCTGCAGCGCGCGCAGGATCCGGCCGTCGTCGCTGTAGAACACGCCCGGATAGGCCATGAACAGCTTGAAGCTGGTCACGCCCTCGCCGACGAGCGCCTCCATCTCCTTCAGCGAGCTCTCGTTGACGTCGGCCATGATCATGTGGAACGCGTAGTCGATGGCGCAGTTGCCGTCGGCCTTCGCGTGCCAGGTGTCGAGGCCCTCGCGCAGCGAGCCGGCTCTGCCGTCCTCGCGGCTCGCCGCGGCCTGCTGGATCGCGAAGTCCACGATCGTCGTGGTGCCGCCCCAGGCCGCCGCCCGGGTCCCGGTCTCGAACGTGTCGGCGGCGGTGGTGCCGCCGAAGGGCATCTGCATGTGGGTGTGCGCGTCGACCCCGCCCGGGACGACGTACATCCCGGTCGCGTCGATCACGGTGTCGGCCGTCGCCCCGAAGCCGGGCGCCGTCACCGCGACGACCTTCTCGTCCTCGATGAGGACGTCGGCCAGCACCTCGTCGGCGGCCGTGACGACCAGGCCGCCCGAGATCAGCGTCCGGCTCATGGTGAGACCACCTTCTCCTCGACGGACGCAGTCGTCGCGAGACCCGCGGCCGCCTCCTCGATTGACGCCGTGAGCAGGGCCAGCCCCTCCGTCGCCTCCTCCGGGGTGAGCGTCAGCGGGGGCGCGATGCGCAGCGCGTTCCCGTACAGGCCACCCTTGCCGACCAGCAGGCCACGGCGTTTCGTCGCCTCCAGCACGGCGCTCGCCAGCTCGGGCGCGGGCTCGCCGGGTGAGCCCGTCCCCGGCCGGACCAGCTCGACACCGATCATCAGCCCCTTGCCGCGGACGTCGCCGACGATCGGGGAATCCAGCTCCCGCAGCCCGTCGAGCAGGATCGGCCCGACCTTCGCGGCGTTGCCCTGCAGGTCGTTCGCGAGCAGGTAGCGCAGGTTGGCCAGCGCCCCGGCCGCGGTGACCGGCGAGCCCCCGAACGTCGAGATCGAGTTGCCCTTGAGGCTGTCCATGATCTCGGCGCGGGCGATGACCCCACCCACCGACAGGCCGTTCCCGATGCCCTTGGCGAACGTGACGATGTCCGGGGTCGTGCCGCCCTGGGCGTGCGCCTGCCAGCCCCAGAAGTGCTCGCCGGTGCGTCCCCAGCCGGTCTGCACCTCGTCGCTGATCCACAGGATCCCGCGCTCGCCCAGCTCCTTGGCGAATGCGCCCAGCAGCCCGTCGGGCCCGTGGGTGAACCCGCCGACCCCCTGGATCGGCTCGGCGATGAGCGCCGCGACGTCGCCGCCCGCCTGGTCGAGCACCTCGCGCAGGTCCCAGACGCAGGCGTCGACGAACTCGGCGTCACCCAGCCCCGCGAACGGGCTGCGGAAGCGGTTGCCGCCGTGCACGTAGTAGGTCTGGAACGGCGAGAGCGACGTCGGCGACCAGGTGCGGTTCCCGGTGATGGCGATCGTGGAGAACGACCGGCCGTGGTAGCTGTTGCGCAGCGCGAGGATCTGGTTGGACCGGCGCAGCGACGACGCCAGCAGCAGCGCGGCGTCGTTGGCCTCGGTGCCGGACGTGGTGAAGAAGACCTTCGCGTCCGGAATCGCCGCGATCGCAGCAATTTCTTCGGCGAGCTCCACCATCGGCCGGTTCAGGTACAGCGTCGAGGTGTGCAGGATCTTCCCGGCCTGCTCGGCGACTGCGGCCGTGACCTCGGGCAGCGCGTGCGCCGTCATCGTGGTGAGGATGCCGCCGAAGAAGTCCAGGTAGCGGGTGCCGTCGGCGGCCCAGACGTGGCGGCCCTCGCCGCGCTCGATCTCGATGGGGTCGTCGTAGTAGATGGAGAGCCAGCTGGGCAGGACGGCCCGGGTACGGGCCAGCAGGTCCCCCTGCTCATTCCCGGTGCTCACGACTGCACCAGGGGACCGTAGGCGTCCGGGCGCCGGTCGCGGTAGAACGCCCACTGCTGGCGGACGGTGTCGATCAGGTCGAGGTCCAGGTCGCGGACCAGGAGCTCCTCGTCGTGCGACGACGCCACGTCGCCGACGAACTGTCCGCGCGGGTCCACGAAGTAGCTCGTCCCGTAGAAGTCGTTGTCGCCGTACTCCTCGACGCCGACCCGGTTGATCGCCGCGACGAAGTACTCGTTGGCCACGGCGGCGGCCGGCTGCTCGAGCTTCCACAGGTACGACGAGAGCGACCGGCTCGTCGCCGACGGGTTGAACACGATCTGCGCCCCGGCCAGGCCCAGCGCGCGCCAGCCCTCGGGGAAGTGCCGGTCGTAGCAGATGTAGACGCCGACCGTGCCGACAGCGGTCTCGAACACCGGCCACCCGAGGTTCCCGGGCTTGAAGTAGTACTTCTCCCAGAAGCCCTTGACCTGCGGGATGTGGTGCTTGCGGTACTTGCCCAGCACCGTGCCGTCGGCGTCGATCACCGCGGCGGTGTTGTAGTAGTTGCCCGAGCTCTCGAGCTCGAACACCGGCACGACGAGCACCATCCCGGTCTCGCGGGCGAGCGACTGCATGCGCGTGACCGTCGGCCCGTCGGGCACCGGCTCCGCCCAGCGGTAGTGCTCCGACTCCTGCACCTGGCAGAAGTAGGGCGCGTTGAAGACCTCCTGGAAACCCATGATCTTCGCGCCCTGCTCCGCCGCCGCGCGCGCGTAGCCCTCGTGGATCTCGATCATCGACGCCGTGTCGCCGGTCCACTTCGCCTGCACGATCGCCGCTCGCACGACTCCCGACCCGGGCATGGCAACCTCCCCTGACTTTCCATCGAAGAGATCACCCTGGACCTCCGTGCGGGCAGGGGCAAGTACCTCGGGAGACCCGACACGGGGACGTCACACCGGGTTGCGGACGGCATCACCCGGCCGCCCGCTCGCGGGCGGCGCGATCGTGGCGTGTACTGGGACTACAGTGCGCACCGGTCGCGCACTAGCGGTGACCGACGCCACGAGAGCCGGAGGCATCCGAAGTCCATGCCGAACATCGAAGAAGCCCGCTCGGCGATCATGAGCGGGCATCAGAGCGCCGAGCAGGCCCTCAACGAGCTGATGCAGGCGCACAGGTCGCTGGAGGACTCGCAGAACGGGCTGCGGCAAGGCACGGAAGGCAGCAACCAGGCAGAGGCCGACCAGGCCCACGCCCAGCTCACCGAGGCCCTCAACAAGATCGACGAGGCCCGTCAACAGGTGGCGTCGGCGCTGCAGGAGTTCGAAGGCGTCGCGCAGCGCCTCTGACCTGTATGGATCTTCGGGGACTGCGGGTACCCGTCCGGCGGTGGAGCATCGAGGGAGGTGCGGCACGATGGCGCGACGGGCCCGGCGCGAACGGATGACGGAGGCCTTCGACGCCTTCCATGCTGCGATGGGCGCCGTGCTCGGCGCCGCGGAGAACCTCGGCGGGGCGGCGGCCCGGGCCCACGCGGAGACGATGGCCGAGATGTGGCTGCGCGACGTCGGCATCGACGCCGCCCGCGTCGATCCCGGTCTCGCCGACGTCCTGACGAACCCGGCGTTGGCCGACGCGGTCGAGCGGGTCGCCCGTGACCGCGACACCGCGTTCGCCGGCTGGTGCGACGGCAACGACTCCGGACCGCGCCGCCTCGGGGGCCTCGTCGCCGAGACCGCACCTCGGTCGGCAGGCCAGGCAGACGGCTGGCTCACGGTCGGCACGGCCGAGCTCCACGACCCCGTGCCCCAGTTGTGGCGGATCGGGACGGGCACGGTCGGCGTCGGCTGCGGGGAGTTCCCGGTCGCGCTGCCGCTGCTCGACGCGGCGCACCTGGAGATCAGCGGCCCGGCGGAGACCCGGGCCGCGGCGGAGGCGATGGTCGAGTCGCTGCTCATGCGGGTGGTCGGCTACTTCCGGCCGGGGCTGGTCCAGTTGCACGTCTGGGACGTCGGCCAGTTCACCGGGTCGCTGCCGGGGCTCTACCCGCTGACCAGCAGCGGGCTGCTGACAGTGCACGACCCCGGCAGCCTCGGCGGGCTGCTCGACGAGCTGTCCGACCGGATCCGGCGGGTGCACACCCGGGTGCTGGTCGGCGGCCTGCCGTCACTGGCCGAGCAGGCCCGGCAGGGCGGCACCCGCACCGAGCCGTGGGTCGTGGCGGTGCTGCTGGGCAACCGCAGGGCGCTGGCCGAGGAGGACCAGCGCCAGCTCCAGCGCGTCCTGCGGGGCGGCCCGGCGTGCGGGATCTCGGCCGTACTGGTCGACGTGCCGCTGACGATCGCCGCGGCGGTCGAGACCGTCCGCCTCAGGGAGGCCGCCGAACCGGGACGGGTGGTGGCGACCACGTCGATGACCGGGCCGCACGTCTCCGTCGTCCTCGACGCGTCGCCGCCCCGCGCCGAGGTCACGGCGGTCTGCCACGACATCGTGGTCGAGCACGAGCGCCTGCGCACGCGGGTCGGCACCTTCGACGACCTGCTGCCCGAGAAGTTCGGGACCGAATCGTCGCTGTCCGGGCTGTGCGCCCCCGTCGGGTTCGCCGAGGGGATACCGGTGAGCCTGACGCTGGCCGACGCGTCGCCGCACGCGCTGATCGGCGGCCCGAGCGGCTCGGGCAAGACGAACCTGCTGCTCACCCTGATCGCCTCGATGGCCGCCCGCTACTCCCCGGACGAGCTGGAGTTCTACCTGCTCGACTTCAAGGAGGGCGTGTCCTTCGCCCAGTTCGCGCCGGGGCGCCGCGACCCGACATGGCTGCCGCACGCCCGCCTGATCGGGGTCAACGTCAACACCGACCGGGAGTTCGGCCTCGCGCTGCTCCAGCACCTGTCCGACGAGATGCGCCGGCGTGCCGAGGTCGCGAAGGAGCACGAGGTCACGAAGCTCGAGGAGCTGCGCGGCGCCGACCCGGAGGGGCACTGGCCGCGGATCGTGGCGGTGATCGACGAGTTCCAGTTCCTCTTCGCCGAGCGCGACGCGGTCACCCGCGAGGCCATCCGGCTGCTGGAAGACGTGGCCCGGCGCGGCCGCTCGCAGGGCATCCACCTGGTGCTGGCCAGCCAAGACGTATCGGGGATCGAGGCGTTCTGGGGCCGCCCGGCGATCTTCGAGCAGTTCGTCCTGCGGATCGGTCTGCCCCGTGCCCGGCGGATCCTCGCCGAGGCCAACGACGCCACCCTCGGGCTGCCGCGCTGGCACGCCGTGATCAACCACGAGTCGGGGATGAGGCACGGCAACGAGATCGCCCGCATTCCCGACGCCACCGCCAGGGGCGCGGTCGACAACGTGCAGCAGAGGCTGTACGCGCACTTCGTGGACGAGTCGGCGGACCAGTCGCCGCCTCTGTTCGACGGCAGCAAGGCGCCGCAGATCGGGCAGCTGATCGCCGGGCTGCGCTCGTCGGCGGTACCGCGGGCGATCATCGGGCAGCGCATCGACGTCGACGCGAGCCCGGCGGCAGTGCCGCTGCCCACCTCTCCGGGCCGCAACATCGGGGTCGTCGGGACGGCGCTGAAGGACGCGGTGGCCGTGCTCGGGGCCGCGGCGGCCTCGCTGGGCGCGCAGCACAAGCAGGGCGACGTCCGGTTCGTCCTCGCCCCACTGGTGATCGACGCGGACACGGCCGCTGCGGCCCTCGAGCAGAAGCTCGAAGGGCACAAGGTCGACACGGTCCGGCTCCTCGACTTCCGGGAGCGGATCGAGGGACTCGCCCAGGAGATCCGCGACCGGTTGGCCGGCGAGGCCCGCGTCCCGGTCTACCTGGTGCTGTACGCCGCGGACGCCGCCGACAGCGTGCTCGAGAGGTCCGGCACCGACGCCCTGCGCACCGTGCTGCACTCGGGACCGGAGACCGGGGTGCACACGATCGGCTGGTGGCGCAGCCCGCAGCGGCTGAAGACGCTGCTCACGCTCGGCGCGGCCCCCGACGACCTGGGCTGCGTGGTGGGGCTCGACGTGCAGGGTGCCGAGCTGGGCACGCTCATCCCGGGCCTGCCACCGGCCTGGGCGCCGCGGCCGGCACGGGCGCTGGTGTTCGACCGGGCCCGCCACTCCCGGCCCGAGGTCGTCATCGTCGCCGCGACGGACGACACGACGAACGGTGACGCGCCGTGACCGACGCCGTGCGCCGGTACAAGGAGATCGTGGGCGAGCTGACCGCTGTCGCCGAAGCGCTGCGCGAGAAGGACAAGGCGCAGGCGACCGCCCTGGCGCGGCGGCTGGTCGAGCTCGACTCCGCGATGGTGCGGGCCGAGGAGCGGGCCGCGCTGTCCCGGCTGGCCGTCGAGATCCGCTGGGAGATGGTGCTCGACGCGCTGTGGGATCAGCAGTGGATGACCCTCAAGCCGCACCCGCGGCCGGATCCCGGTGCCGACGGCGACCGACTCGACGACATGGACCGGGAAGCCGACCTCGCCGCGAACGACGTGATCGCCGCGGCGAGGAACCGCTTCCCGTTCCTGCGCTGACCCTGGTGCGCTGACCGCCTACTCGTCGTCGGCGTCGTCGCGCGCCAGGAAGCTCGCCACCCGCTCCACGGCGTTCTCGAACGCCGGGTTGAGGTCGACGAACGTGCGCAGCCGCTCCGCCAGCCACTCCACGCTCACCGTCTCCTCGCCCCGGCGCTCCAGCAGTTCCTCGATGCCCCGGTCGGTCGCGTACACCGTCAGTCGCCCGGATCGATCACTGGAACGCCCGGTCGATGATGTCGGCCTGCTCGACCTCGTGGACCTTCGACGACCCCGGTGCGGGGGCGGCCATCCGCCTGCGGGAGACGCGGGTGATCCGTGAGAGGCGTTCGGGCAGCTTCTCGGGCAGTTCCAGGCCGAAGTAGGGCCAGGCGCCCTGGTTGGCCGGCTCCTCCTGCACCCAGCGCACGTTGTCGGCGTTGGGGTAGCGCTCGAGGACGGCGGCGATCTGGCGATGCGGCAGCGGGTAGAGCTGCTCGACCCGCACGATCGCGGTGTCGTCGATCTTGCGCTTGTCGCGGGCGGCGGCCAGCTCCCAGAAGATCTTGCCGCTGCAGAGGACGAGGCGGTGGATGTTGGAAGCGGGGCCGTCGTTCTCGCGGTAGCGCGGGTCGTCGATGACCGAGCGGAACCGGCCACCGGTGAAGTCGGACACCGGGCTGACCACGGCGCGGTTGCGCAGCATCGACTTCGGCGTGAACACCACCAGCGGACGGCGCACCCCGTCCAGGGCGTGCCGGCGCAGCAGGTGGAAGTAGTTCGCCGGCTCCGACGGCAGGGCCACGGTCATGGACCCCTCGGCGCACAGCTGCAGGAACCGCTCGATGCGGCCCGAGCTGTGGTCGGGGCCCTGACCCTCGAGGCCGTGCGGGAGCAGGAGCACGACGTCGCTGCGCTGACCCCATTTGGCCTCGCCCGAGGAGACGAACTCGTCGATCACCGACTGGGCGCCGTTGACGAAGTCGCCGAACTGGGCCTCCCACAGCACCAGCGCGTCCGGGTTGGCCACCGAGTAGCCGTACTCGAAGCCGACCGCGGCGAATTCCGACAGCGCCGAGTCGTAGGGCAGGAACCGCTCCTGCTCGGGCGAGAGGTTGCGCAGCGGCACGTACTCCTCGCCGGTCTTCCGGTCGATGACCACCGAGTGCCGCTGGACAAACGTGCCGCGGCGGGAGTCCTGCCCGGACAGGCGCACCAGCTTGCCCTGCGCCGCCAGTGACCCCAGTGCGAGCAGCTCGCTGAAGGCCCAGTCGACGTCGCCCTCACGCGACATCTTCAACCGCTTCTCCAGCACCGGTTTGACCCGCGGGTGCACCGAGAACCCGTCGGGCAGGTCGACGTGCGCGTCGCCGATCCGGTGCACGACCTCGATCGGCACCGAGGTGTCGAGGTCGAGGGGGACGGACTGCTCCTCCTCGACCGAGGGGCTCGCCTTCGGCACGGCGCGCTCGAGCTCGCGGACCTCGTTGAACACGTGCTCGAGTTGGTTGCTGAAGTCCTTGAGGGCGTGTTCGGCTTCTTCGACGGAGATGTCGCCGCGCCCGATGAGGCTCTCGGTGTAGATCTTTCTGACCGAGCGTTTGGCGTCGATGATGTCGTACATCGAGGGTTGGGTCATCGAGGGGTCGTCGCCCTCGTTGTGCCCGCGGCGGCGGTAGCAGATCATGTCGATCACGACGTCGTTGTTCCAGCGCTGCCGGTACTCCACGGCCAGTTTCGCGACCCAGACGCAGGCTTCGGGGTCGTCGCCGTTGACGTGGAAGACCGGGGCGCCGATCATCTTCGCCACGTCGGTGCAGTACTGGCTCGACCGGGACGCTTCGGGGGCGGTGGTGAACCCGACCTGGTTGTTGATGACCACGTGCACGGTGCCGCCGGTGCGGTACCCGCGCAGCAGGGCGAGGTTCAACGTTTCGGCGACCACGCCTTGGCCGGCGAACGCGGCGTCGCCGTGCAGCATCAGCGGCATCACCGAGTAGCCCTGTTCGCTGTCGCCCTTGTCGAGCAGGTCCTGCTTGGCCCGGACGATGCCTTCCAGCACGGGGTCGACGGCTTCGAGATGGCTCGGGTTGGAGGCCAGGGAGACGGTGGTCTCGCCGTCGCCGAACATGCGGAAGTACTTGCCTTCGGCGCCGAGGTGGTATTTGACGTCGCCGGAGCCGTGGGCCTGGCCGGGGTCGAGGTTGCCCTCGAACTCGCGGAAGATCTGGCTGATCGGCTTGCCCACGATGTTGGCCAGCACGTTGAGCCGGCCGCGGTGGGGCATGCCGATGACGACCTCGTCGAGTTCGTGTTCGGCGGCCTTGTCCAGCACCGCGTCCAGCAGCGGGATGACGGTCTCCCCGCCCTCGAGGGAGAAGCGTTTCTGCCCGACGTACTTGGTCTGCAGGAACGTCTCGAACGCCTCGGCCGCATTCAGCTTGGCGAGGATGTATTTCTGTTCGACCACCGCGGGTTTCTGGTGCGGCACCTCGATGCGTTCCTGCAGCCAGGCCCGCTGCTCGGGGTCGGCGATGTGCATGTACTCGGTGCCCACGGTGCGCACGTAGGAGTCGCGCAGCAGCCCGAGCACGTCGCGCAGCTTCATGTGCGCCCGCCCGCCGAACCCGCCGGTGGCGAACGTGCGGTCCAGATCCCACAGGGTCAGCCCGTGGGAGAGCACGTCGAGGTCGGGGTGGCGGCGCTGGCGGTAGTTGAGCGGGTCGGTGTCGGCCATCAGGTGCCCGCGGGTGCGGTAGGCGTCGATCAACTCGATCACCCGGGCGGTCTTGTCCACCGCGCCCTCGGGGATGTCGGTCACCCACCGCACCGGCTCATAGGGCACCCGCAACGCGGTGAAGATCGAGTCGTAGAACCCCACCCCGTCCGCGTCCGGGCCGCCCAGCAACAGCCCGTGCACCCGGCGCAGGAACTCCCCCGACTCCGCCCCCTGGATGATCCGGTGGTCATAGGTCGAGGTCAGAGTGATGATCTTGGAGATGCCGATCTCGGCGAGACGCTCCTCGGAGGCGCCCTGGAACTCCGCCGGGTACTCCATCGCCCCGACCCCGATGATCGTGCCCTGACCCTGCATCAACCGCGGCACCGAATGGTTCGTGCCCAGCGTGCCCGGGTTGGTCAACGAGATCGTGGTGCCCGCGAAATCCTCACCGGACAGCGACCCGGCCCGGGCCTTGTGCACGATCGCCTCATAGGCCGACCAGAACTGCGCGAAGTTCATCGACTCGCAGCCCTTGATCGACACCACCACCAGCGACCGCTGCCCGTTCTTCCCGGGCAGGTCGATCGCCAACCCCAGGTTCACATGGTCCGGGGCGACCACCGTCGGGCGGCCCTCGAGCTCGGTGAAATGCCGGTTCATCACCGGCATCTCGGCCAGCGCCCGGACCACGGCGAACCCGATCAGATGGGTGAAGGAGATCTTCCCGCCCCGGGTCCGCCGCAACTGGTTGTTGATCACCAGCCGGTTGTCGGCCAGCAACTTCGCCGGCACCGCCCGCACCGACGTCGCCGTCGGCACCTCCAACGACGCCTCCATGTTCTTCACCACCGCCGACGCGGCACCCCGCAACGGCGTGGTCGTACCCTCCTCCGCCGACGACGCCGGCCGGGCCGCCCGCGAGGCACTACCCGCCGCCGGCTTCTCCGGCGCAGACCGGGCGGGAGCGGCCGCTTTCGCCGTCCCGTTCGTCCGGCCGTTCGCGGTCTGCTCCTTCACGGCGGGGGTGGACTTCGCCGTGACGGACTTCGTGGTGGCGGGCTTCTCTGCCGGGGCCTTCTCGGCAACCGGCTTCTGCGGAGCCGGCTGCTCCGTCGCGAAGGTCGCCTGCGCACCGTTGCCCTCGGTCGCCGCGGGCGACGTGTCCCCGTCTTCCGGCCGGTAGTCGGCGAAGAAGTCGTGCCACGCCGGGTCGACCGCAGTAGGGTCGTCGAGGAAGCGCTGGTACATCTCCTCGACGAGCCATTCGTTGGGGCCGAACTGGCCGGCTTGGCTGGACATACTGCTGCTGGGCACGCTGGGAACCGCCTTGATCGGATCGCATCGTCGTTGCGAGAACTACTTCCCAGGCTAGACCCCACCCGCCGAACCCGGCAGCGCCCTCCGGGGCGTCTACCACCCTGCGACGACGCCGAATCGGTGTCGGAATCGGTGCAGGTGCGGCATCTCTCAGACGGGCACGCCGCCGAGCGTGTCGACCACGCGGGTCGTCACCGACGTGCACAGCACGATCGTTCCCGCGGCGAGCCCCAGTCGGGACGCGGTGCGGAGCGTGTCGCGCTCGCCGGCGAACGTGCCGTCCGCCGGGTTGATGATCAGCTCGGTGCGGGTGGGTCCGTCGTCGTGCACGAGCGCGACGCGCGGGTTGCCCTCGCAGTCCGTCGCGTGCTCGTCGACGGAGACGGCCGGGAGTGCCGTCAGCGCGGCGTAGAGGGCGGCGCGCAGGTCGGCGGCCACGAGCCCGCTGCGCAGCGCCCCGACCGCCCTGATGAACGGTTGCGAGGCGGTGCGGCCTTCGGGCCCGTCGGCGCTCAGCCGGACGAGCAGTTCCTGCGGGTCGCGCGGCAGGCCCGCGAGGAACGCGGTGGTCGGCGCGTGCCAGGTGCCGGGGCGTGAGCGCGCGGGCAGGTCGTCGAGCCCCGCGTAGAAGTCGCCGTGTGCGGCGCGGAAGCGACCGGTCGGGACGCCCGCGGCCGGATCGAAACCCTCGTCGTCGGCTTCCCGGGCCGAGCCGGTCAGCCAGCGCACGCGGCCGGTGACCTCCCTGTCGAGCATCCAGTCGCGCTCGGGACGGGCGGGCACCCACTTCCGGATCCACTGCTCGGTGAGGTGCAGCAGCAGCCCGGCCGAGGTGCCGAAGCTGCCCATCCACCATCCGCGCGTGGCGATGTAGCGGTACTGATCAGGACCCAGCGGGCAGTCGGCGGTCCGGACGGCCGGCTCGAGCAAAACGCGCTCCCTGCAGGTTGGCGGCAGAGGGTCGCGGTCCAGTGTGAATGCTCACGCTGCGTGCTCGGTGAGGGGGCTCGTTCCACCTGATCAGGTGCATTGTCGACAGGAGCCCCGGGGTACCGGTACCCGACGTTGCCGGGGCTTTACCCCGGGGTATGACTTCACCGTGCGCGGACGTACTCGGCGCAGGTCGTACCCGACGAGATCGTGATCGGCCGTGCGGTCCGCACCTCGCTGCGTCGGGGCCCGCACGACGCGGTCGTCGTGTGCGGCCGGTGCGACACGTGGCTCGCTGTGGGTCACCTCCCGGACGACGGCCCGCAGGTGCTGCTGGCGTGTTCGTCGTGCGGAGCCGTCAACGATCCGGTAGATGCGACCCCCGTCCCGGACGGAACGGGTGAATCGGCCACGCCTCCCGGGCCTCTCGCGGCGGCGGAGATCTGGGTGAAGTCGGCTGTGGAGCGGGTCCATGCCCTCGCCGCCCAGGAACAGCGGTGGCCTGGCGGGCAGGGACGGGATGAGCCCCGGCGGTACGGTGTGCGGCCGGGTCCGGGACCCGCAGCGTCACCGCGGGCACCCCGGTGCTGCGGCGCTCCTGCGCCGGAACGAGCGCAGCGAGGAGAGAACGATGGTTCCCACCCTGCAGGAGCGTGCCGGGCACGCGTTGGCGGTGCTGCACCGCGCGCGAGCAGGCGGTGAGCGGTTCGTCGGGGCCTTCCTGCCCGGCGCATCGGCGCGGCGGATGCAAGCCGCGGCCCTCGCCGACGAGTGGTCGGCCGCCAACCTGGAAGCGCGCCACGACAGCGGGCGGCTGTGGGTCGTGCTCGGCGACGGCGCGAGCCTGGGGCTGGGGGCGAGCACGCGCGAGATGAGCTTCGTCTCGCTCGTGGCCGAGGCGCTGGCCGGCGACGGCACCGCGTGGCGCGTCGTCAACCTCGCGGCCGACGGCGCCGGGATCGACGACGTCCTGGCCCGGCAGTTGCCCGAGCTCGCGGAACTGACCGCCGACGACCCTGCGGACCTGGTGACCTGCATCGTCGGCGCCGCTGACGTGCGGAGTAGGCCGCGCGCCAACGAGGCCCGGCTGCGTGCGCTGCTCGCCGCCCTGCCGGAGGGCGCGGTCGTCGCGACCCTGCCCCCGGTCGGGAGCACCCGCAGCTCGGCGGCGTTGAACGCGTCGGTCCGCAACGAGGCCGCCCGGCGCGGCCTGCGCGTCGCGGACGTCTGGGACGCGAGCCCGCGGCGCGGACGCTGGTACGGCGCGTCCTACCAGCCCAACGACGTCGGCCACGCCCGGTGGGCGGCGGCGGTCCTCGCGGCCGCCCGGGGTGATGCGGTCGATCGGGACGCCTCCGGCGCCGCGACCGGCTGAGGTCGGCCACGTCCTGGTGAACGACGGCAGCGGGCGCATCGGCGTCCACGACCTGACCAAGCAGTTCGGAGCGGTGACCGCGGTCGCCGGGCTCGGCTTCACGGTCGAGCCGGGTGGCGTCACCGGCTTCCTCGGGCCCAACGGCTCGGGGAAGACCACGACACTGCGGATGATCCTCGGCCTCGTCGCGCCGACGTCCGGCGAGGCCCGGATCAACGGCGCGCGCTTCGCCGAACTGGATGCGCCCGGTCGGGTCGTCGGCGCCGTGCTGGAGGCGCAGGGGTTCCATCCGACGCGCAGTGGGCGGGCACACCTGCGGGTCGCGGCCGCGGCCCTGGGCGTGCCGGACCGGCGAGTCGACGAGGTGCTGGGCCTGGTCGGGCTCGCCGACGCCGGAGGGCGCGCGGTCGGCGGCTGGTCGCTGGGCATGAAGCAGCGTCTGGCTCTGGCCACCGCGCTGCTGGGCGACCCCCAGGTGCTCGTCCTGGACGAGCCGGCGAACGGCCTCGACCCCGAGGGCATCGCCTGGCTGCGGGAGTTCCTGCGGGGGTTCGCCCGGCAGGGACGCACTGTGCTGGTGAGCAGCCACCTGCTCGCGGAGGTCGAGCAGGGTGTCGACCACCTCGTCGTCATCGACGCCGGGAGGTGCGTCTTCCAGGGCGGGCTCGAGCAGCTCCGCGGCACCGGACCGGCGCGGGTGCTCGTCCGGTGCCCGGATCCGGTCCGGTTGGCGCAGGCGTTGGCCGCGGCGGGGGTCGTCGAGATCGACACGTTGCCCGACGGGCGGCTGGGTGTCGGCGGCGTGGACGCGGCCCGGGTGGGCGACGTCGCCCTCGCCGCCGGGGTGGCGGTGCACGGCCTCGTGGAGGAGCGGGTGGACCTCGAGCAGATGTTCCTGCAGCTCGTGTCCGGGGTGCGGCGATGACGGTCCTCGGCTCCACACTGCGGGCGGAGTGGCGCCGGGTGGCCACCACCCGCCTGTGGTGGGCGTTGCTGATCCCGGTCGCGGTGCTGGCCGTGCTCGTGAACCTCTTCGGCGGCCTGCTGGGCGCGGGGGTCGGCGACACCGGCGGCGACTTCCCGGTGCTGCCCGCGTCCGTCGCCTTCACCCTCACGCTGACCGTGGTGTTCGCCGCGGTGTACGGCACGGTGACCGCCGCGGGGGAGTTCCGGCACCGCACCGTCACCACCGCTTATCTCGCCGCCGGCGGCCGGGGGCGGGTGCTCGTCGGCAAGCTCGTCGCCGGCGCGTGCGTCGGCGCGCTGTACGCGCTGGTGGCGGTGCTGGTGGGCGTCGCCGTCGGGTTGCTCGGGCAGGGGACCGGGCGGGTGTCCGGGGCCGAGACGCTGGTCGGCGTGGCCGCCGTGGGGATCACCGTGGCGGCGCTGTGGGGCGCGATCGGCGCGGCCGTAGGCGTGCTGTTCGCGAACCAGGTGGGCGCGCTCGTCGTGCTGCTGGTGTACCTGCAGGTCGGCGAGCTCGTGCTGGCGGCGGTGCTCAACAACTCGGGCTCGGACGCCCTCGCCCGGCTGACCCCGTACCTGCCCGGCAACTCCGGCGACGTCGCGATCTACGACTTTCCCGCACGGGCGTTGGCGGGACCGGGGTTCGCGGACCGCATCGTCGAGCAGCTGGCCGGGGTGACGGCCCCGCCGCCGTGGTGGGGCGCCCTGTCCGTGCTCGGCGGGTGGGCGGCCCTGGCGGCGGTGCTCGCCTGGACGGTCGGCGACCGGCGCGACGTCACCTGACCCGCGAGTCGGCACGTTCGTCGGCGCGAGTCGGCACGTTCGTCGGTGCGAGTCGGCACGTTCGTCGGCGCGAGTCGGCACGTTCCTCAGGCCGAGTCCGCGCGCCCGTCAGGGCGACGCCCGACGGCCCGGCGGAGATCGGCCTACCGTGGAGGGGTGCAGTCCCCTCGTTCCTCACCGGAGCGACGGGGGTGGATCCGCCGCCTGACCGGCGCCTGTCTGCGCCATCCCGGAGTCACGGCCGCCGCGCTCGGCTCGTCCGTGATCGGTGTTGGCCTGGGTGCCGTCGGACCGCTGCTGACCCGGGTCGTCGTCGACGACGCCGTGGCCGGCTCCACCTCCGCGCTCGTCCCCGTCGTCACCGCGCTGGTCGTGCTCGCCCTCGTCCAGTACGGCGCCTCCTTCGTCCGCCGCTTCTACGCCGGGCGCCTCTCGCTCGACGTGCAGCACGACCTGCGCCGGCGCGTGTTCGACGCCGTCGCGCGCCTCGACGGCGAGCGGCAGGACGCGCTGCGCACCGGGCAGGTGGCGTCGCGGGCGATCACGGACCTGCAGCTCGTGCAGGGGTTGCTCTCGATGGTCCCGTTCACGCTCGGCACGGCGACGCTCGTGGTCACCTCCGTCGCGGCGATGCTCTGGCTCTCGCCGCTGCTCACCCTGGTCACCCTCGTGGTGCTGCCGGCCGCGGCGATCGTGACGATCCGGTCGCGGCGGTCGCTGTTCCCGGCCACGTGGTCGGCCCAGCAGCAGGCGGCAGAAGTCGCGCAGCAGGTGGAGGAGACCGTCACCGGCGTCCGGGTCGTCAAGGGCTTCGGCCAGGAGGCCCGCGAGGTCTCGACCCTGGAGGGGCGGGCGCGGCAGCTGTTCGCCGAGCGCATGCGCGCGGCCCGGATGACCGCCCGGCTCAACCCGGCGTTGCTGGCGCTGCCCACTCTCGGGCAGGTCGGCGTGATCGGCATCGGCGGCGGGATGGCGCTGTCCGGCTCGCTCACCCTCGGCACGTTCCTGGCCTTCACCACGTACGTGACGCAGCTCGTCGGACCGGCGCGGATGATGGGCGCCCTGGTGGTCAGCGCCCAGCTGGCACGCGCGGGCGTCGAGCGCGTCTACGACCTCGTCGACGCCAAGCCGGCGGTCACCGACCCGCCGGAGCCGGTGGCCCTGCCGCCGGGCCCCCTGTCGGTCGAGCTGGACGACGTGCGGTTCGGCTACGCCGGAGGCGAGGCGGTGCTCGACGGGCTGTCGCTGCGGGTGGAGCCGGGAGAGACGGTGGCGCTGGTCGGGCCGCCGGGCTCGGGCAAGTCGACGGTCACGCAGCTGCTCGCCCGCTTCTACGACCCGCAGGCCGGGCAGGTGCAGCTGGGTGAGGTGCCGCTGTCCGACCTGTCCCTGGTCGAGCTGCGCGCCGCGCTGGGCATGGTGTTCGAAGACGCCTTCCTGTTCTCGGACACGATCCGCGCCAACATCGCCTACGCCCGTCCGGACGCCACGGACGAGCAGGTCTACGCGGCGGCGGAGGCCGCGCAGGTGGCCGAGTTCGTCGACGAACTGCCTGACGGCTACGACACGCTGGTCGGCGAGCGCGGGCTCACCCTCTCCGGCGGCCAGCGGCAGCGTGTCGCGCTGGCCCGGGCCATCCTCGCCGACCCGCGGGTGCTGGTGCTCGACGACGCGACCTCGGCCGTCGACAACACGACCGAGGCGGCGATCCACGACACGCTGCGCGATCTCACGACCGGCCGCACCACGCTGCTCGTGGCGCACCGGCGCTCGACCCTGGCGCTGGCGGACCGGATCGCGGTGCTGGACCGCGGCCGGGTGGTGGACGTGGGCACGGAGGCGGAGCTGACCGTGCGCAGCCCGCTGTTCCGCGCGCTGTTCACGACCTCGGACGAGCGGCCCGTTCGTCGCATAGGTTCCGACGAGAGTGCCGTTCGTCCCGATGGTGTGTCGCCGGAGCTGTGGCCCGATCCCGTTGGCGACGTCGACACCCGGCCGGCTCGTGACCGCGCCGCCGGCTCGGGGCACGGCGGCTCTATGTCCGACCTCGGCGGCATCGCCGCCACGCCCGAGCTGCTCGCCGCCGTCGACGCGCTGCCGCCCGCCACCGACGTCCCCCGCCTCCCGGGCGAAGACCCCACAGCACCGGATCCCCGGTTCCGGCTCGTCCGGCTGCTGCGCCCGGTCCGCGGCCTGCTCGCGTTCACGATCCTGCTCGTCGGCCTCGACGCGTCGACCACCCTCGCGTTCCCGACCGTCGCCCGCTACGCCGTCGACTCGGGGATCACCGCCGCCGCGCCCGGGCCGCTGGAGACCGCGGTGCTGCTCGGGCTCGGGATCGTCGCGCTGAGCTGGGTGGTGGTCGCCGTGCAGACGGTGGTCACGGCGCGGGCCGGCGAGAGCCTGCTCTATCTGCTGCGCGTGCGCAGCTACGCCCACCTGCAGCGGCTGGGGCTCGACTACTACGAGCGCGAGCTGTCGGGCCGGATCATGACGCGGATGACCACGGACGTCGACGCGCTGTCGTCGTTCCTGCAGACCGGGCTGGCCCAGGCGGTCGTCAGCCTGCTCACCGTCGTCGGAGTGGCCGTCGCGCTGCTCGTCACCGATCCGGAACTGGCGCTGGTCGCGCTCGCCGCACTGCCGGTGCTGATCGTGGCGACGCTCCGGTTCCGGGTGCTGTCGTCGCGCGCCTACGCGGAGGCCCGCGAGCGGGTGGCCGTCGTCAACGCCGACATGCAGGAGAGCGTCACGGGCGTGCGGGTCGCCCAGGCCTTCTCGCGCGAGCAGTACAGCTCCGCCCGGTTCGGCGACCGCAGCCTGGCCTACCGTCGCTCCCGGATGCGTGCGCAGCGCTACATCGCGACGTTCTTCCCCTTCGTCGCGCTGCTGAGCGATCTCTCGACGGCCGCGGTGCTCGGCGTCGGCGCCGCCCGCGTCGCGTCGGGCGCGCTGACCCCCGGGGTGCTCACCGCGTTCCTGCTCTATCTCGGCTTGTTCTTCGCACCCGTCCAGCAGCTCTCCCAGGTCTTCGACGGCTACCAGCAGGCCCGCGTCGGGCTGCGGCGCATCGGCGACCTGCTGCGGACCCCGACGAGCGTTCCGGACGACGGAGCGCTCGAGGTGCCCGGCCGCCTGCGCGGCGAGGTGGAGCTGCGCGACGTCGGCTTCGCCTACACCGGAGCGGACCGGCCCGCGCTCGACGGGGTGTCGCTGCGGGTCGCGCCGGGTGAGACCGTCGCCCTCGTGGGCGCGACGGGGGCCGGCAAGTCGACGCTGGTCAAGCTGCTCGCGCGGTTCTACGACGCGGGCCGCGGCGCCGTGCTCGTCGACGGAGTGGACGTCCGGCGCTACCGGCTGGCCGGGTTCCGCCAGCGGCTCGGGGTCGTGCCGCAGGAACCCCACCTGTTCACCGGCGACGTCGCCTCGAACATCGCCTACGGACGTCCGGACGCCCCGCCCGCCGAGATCGAGGCCGCCGCGCGTGCCGTCGGAGCGCTCGAGCTGGTCCGTCGGCTGCCGCAGGGCTTCCGCAGCCCGGTGGGGGAGCGGGGGCAGGGGCTGTCGGCGGGCCAGCGCCAGCTCGTGGCGCTCGCCCGGGCCGAGCTCGTCGCGCCGGACCTGCTGTTGTTCGACGAGGCCACGGCGGCGCTCGACCCTGCCACCGAGGCCGCGGTGCTCGCGGCAGGCGACCGTGTGACGTCACGGCGCACCGCGTTCGTCGTCGCGCACCGGCTGGCGACCGCGGCACGGGCCGACCGCGTGGTCGTCATGCACGACGGCCGGATCGCCGAGCAGGGGCCGCCCGGCGCACTGCTCGCGGAGGGCGGGCGTTTCGCCCGGTTGTGGAGGGCCGGCGAGCTGGAACCCGCCGTGGACGACACGGACAGCGACGAGAACGATCTCGATGGAGTGAACCTACGCACTCGAACTGCCTGATTCCTGCCCGGAATCGGGCACGGATTGGCGATTTTTCCGCGCATGGGGCATCCTCGCCGGGTGACTCCGCGGCCGCACGCCGACCTCGTGGCCCACCTGGTGCGCTCCACCCCGCTCAACGAGGGCGAAGCGGACCGGGTGCTGGCCGAGGTCTTCGAGTGGTTCGCCGAGCCGGTGCCCGACTTCGTGCGGCGCCGGCACCGCGAGCTGGCGGCACGCGGGCTCACCAACGACAGGATCTTCGCAGCGATCACGATCGAGCTCCCGGAGCGGCTGTTCCCTGCGCCCCCGCTCTCGTCGCGGCAGCTGCGCCGCCTCGTCTACGGCTGACTCGGCCCAAATCGGAAGAGGTACACGCTATGTGCGGCATCGTCGGCTACATCGGTGCGCAGGACGCCGCCCCGATCCTTCTCGAAGGGCTGGGACGTCTGGAGTACCGCGGCTACGACTCCGCCGGAGTCGCGGTCGTGACCAAGAGCGGTCTCAAGATCCGCAAGTCGCAGGGCCGGGTGGCGGACCTCGTCGCCGGGCTGCCTGCGCGCTTCAAGGGCGCTCCCGGCATCGGGCACACGCGCTGGGCCACCCATGGTGAGCCGACCGAGGAGAACGCCCACCCGCACACAGACGCGGCCGGCCGGATCGCCGTGGTGCACAACGGGATCATCGAGAACGCGGACGAGCTGCGCGCCAAGCTGATGGCCGACGGCGTGGAGTTCCGCTCGCAGACCGACACCGAGGTCGTCCCGCACCTCATCGCCGCCGCGTTCGCCGCAGGCGCGCCCGACCTCGAGCAGGCCGTATGCCAGGCACTGCGCCAGGTCGTCGGTGCGTACGGCATCGCGGTGCTGGACGCCGACCATCCGGACCGGATCGTCGTCGCCCGCAACGGCAGCCCGGTGCTGCTGGGGATCGGCGAGCGCGAGATGTTCGTCGCTTCCGACGCCGCCGCCCTGGTCGGCTACACCCGGCAGGTCGTCTACCTCGACGACGGCGAGCTGGCCACGATCACCACCGGCGGCTACCGCACGTTCACCCTCGACGACCGGTCGACCGCCAAGAGCCCGGCGACCATCGACTGGGACATCATCGGCGCCGAGATCGGCGACCACTCCCACTTCCTGCAGAAGGAGATAGCGGAGCAGCCGCGCACGATCGAGCGGACCCTGCGCGGCCGTCTCGACGAGCGGTTCTCCACCGCGCACCTCGGCGGGCTGAACCTCTCGGTGCGCGAGGCCCGCGAGTTCCGGCGCGTGAAGATCCTCGGCTGCGGCTCGGCCTGCTACGCCGGTGACCTGGGTGCGCAGCTGATCGAGGACCTGGCCCGGATGCCGGCGACGTCGGAGTCGGCGTCGGAGTTCCGCTACCGCAACCCGGTCGTCGAGCCCGACACCCTCTACATCGCGGTGAGCCAGTCCGGCGAGACCGTCGACACCCTCGCCGCGGTGCAGGAGCTGCAGCGCAAGGGCGGCCGGGTGATCGGAATCGTGAACGTCGTCGGTTCGACGATCGCCCGCCAGTGCGACGGCGGGATCTACCTCCACGCCGGGGCCGAGATGTCGGTGGCGGCCACCAAGTCGTTCACCTCGACAGTCACGGCGTTCGCGCTGCTCGCTCTGCACCTGGGCCGCATGCGCGACCTGTCGCCGACCAACGGCAAGCGGATCGTCGACGGGCTCAAGGCACTGCCCGCGAAGATCACGGAGATCCTGGAGCTGGACGACGAGATCGCGAAGATCGCCCGCGACCTCGCGCCGCACGCGAGCATGCTGTTCATCGGGCGCCGACGGGGTCAGCCGGTGGCGCGCGAGGGCGCGCAGAAGCTCAAGGAGATCTCCTACATCCACGCCGAGGCCTACGCGTCGGCCGAGCTCAAGCACGGGCCGCTCGCCCTGGTGAGCCCGGACATGCCGACGGTGGCCGTGGTGCCCGACGACGACCTGTTCGACAAGAACACGTCGACGCTGGCCGAGATCAAGGCCCGTCGCGGCCCGGTGGTCGCGGTGGCGCACCGCGAGCTGCCGGTGGAGTTGGCCGACCGCACGATCGTCGTGCCGAAGTCGGAAGACGAGCTGGACCCCATCCTCATGTCGGTCCCGCTGCAGATCCTGGCCTACCACGCGGCCGTGGCCCTGGACCGCGACGTCGACAAGCCCCGAAACCTGGCCAAGAGCGTCACGGTCGAGTAGCCGAGCCCGCCCCGGGGTGTTCCCGCGAGTCGGCACGTTCGTCAGGCCGAGTGCGCACTTTCGTCAGGCCTCGACGGGCCCGGAGTGCACATTCATGCTGTCGAACGTGCCGACTCGCGCTGTCGAACGTGCCGACTCGCGCTGTCGAAATGACGGACTCGCGGGGGCGGGGGACGGGGCAGGTCAGGCGTCGGCGGCGAGGAGGCGGTCGCGGCGGGCTGCGAAGTGCGGGCGTCGGCGGTCGTGCATGGCCATGCGGACGAGCAGCCGCTCGTGCACCTCGAGGTCGTCGTGACCCAGGGGGTGCGAGGCGTAGTCGGTCAGCAGGTCCGTCTCGTCCGCCGTCAGCACCGCCCGGCGCAGGCCGGCCACCAGCGCGTCGCGCTCCTCCCGGATCTCCGGGGCGTCCGAGCGCGGCAGTAGCGGACCTGCGCACCCCCGCAGCGCCTCGGCCGGTTTCCCGGCCACCAGCGCCCGGCGGACCGTGCCGAAGTCGGTGTCGACGGTCGCGTAGAGCCGGTAGGGCCGGGTGCGCAGGACGTCCGCGCCGATCAGGGTGCGCAGTCGGAGGATCTCGCCGCGCACGGTGGTCGGGTTGCCGTCGTCGCCGTAGAGCAGCATCGCCAGCCGTTCGGCGGTGAGCCCGTCGGGGTGCAGCGCCAGCGCGGCGAGCAGCTCGGCGGGCCGGAGCGTCACCGGTACGGGCGTGCCGTCGAGCAGCACCGACGGGTGGTCGCCGAGGAACCGCAGTGACAGGGCCCGGCGCCGCGGCGCGGTGCTGGCGGGCTGCGTCGCGTGCAGCAGGTAGCCCTCGGCGAGCGGCTCGACGTCCATCTCCCGGCCGTCGTCGAGCCGCACGCGCTCCACGCCCGGCTCGATCCGGACGCGTGCCGGCCATCCGGTGTACGGCTCGCCGGCCAGGATGCGCCCGGTCGGCGTGACGAGTGCCCCCGGTCGGCCGCGCAGGCTCGCCAGGTGCGGCATGTTGCGGACCCGGAGCTGCTCGTCGGCGATCGCGAGGCGCACCCGCAGCTGGTTCTCCGCCAGCTGGGCCGTGGCCGCGAGCAGCTGCACCATCGCCGGATGCGCGGTGTGCAGGGGCCCGCTGATGTCGATCGCCCCGATCAGCGCGCCGGTGTCCGGGTCGTGCACGGGCGCGGCGGCACACGTCCACGCGTGGACGGTGCGCACGAGGTGCTCCGCGGAGTGGATCTGGACGGGCTCGTCGACGGCGAGTGCCGTGCCCATCGCGTTCGTCCCGATCGCGTCCTCCGACCAGCGCATACCCGGCGCGAGCCCGACCGAGTCGGCCGCGCGGAGCAGGCTGCGGGCACCTTCGCGCCACAGGATCGTCCCGTCCGCGTCAGTGACGATCATGACGTGGACGGCCTCGTCCGCGATGCTCACCAGCGTGCTGCGCAGCAGCGGGAGCACGGCGCCGAGCGGGTGCGCGGCCCGGACCCCGTCGATGTCGGCGGCCTGGTGGACGACGGGCGGGTCGTGCCGGTCGGGGTCGACATGGGCGGCGAGGCTGCGCCGCCACGAGTCGGAGACGAGGGAGCGCGGGACAG
This sequence comes from Pseudonocardia charpentierae, assembly GCF_031845345.1. Taxonomy (NCBI): domain Bacteria; kingdom Bacillati; phylum Actinomycetota; class Actinomycetes; order Pseudonocardiales; family Pseudonocardiaceae; genus Pseudonocardia; species Pseudonocardia charpentierae. The sequence continues at coordinate 420,633 of NZ_JAVREJ010000002.1, forward strand.
TGCCGGTGGCCGCGCCGGAGAGCACGGCGTCGTAGACCTCGTGCAACGCACGCGCCCGCTCGACGGGGTCGCTCGGGAAGGCCGCACCGTCGCGCAGCACAGCCGCGCCCTCGTCCCTCATGAGCACCTCGAGCACCGTCGCTGCTGCACCGTCCGACTCCCATCATCACGTCCGTCGCAGCAGGCGGCAACAACGCAGTCCCGCGTGCAACGTGAGGGCAACGTGACCGAGGTTACCGTCCGGCCGTCCGCTCACGAGGACGCCGCCGACGCCGCCAGGAGGTTCCCGTGACCCTGCTCGACCAGCGTCCGGTGCGCACGCAGGCCAGGAGGACCGCCCGCCTGCTGCTCGTCGACGGCGAGGCGATCGTCCGCTTCGGCCTGCGCCAGTTGTTCGCCGCCGACCCCGATCTCGTCGTCGTCGGCGAGGCCGCCGGCCCCCGGGACGCGCTCGCGCTCGCCGACCGGTGCCCGCCCGATCTCGTCGTCCTCGATCTCGACCTCGGCCGCGACGGCGCCGGGCTCGACCTCGCCCGTCGGCTGCTGGAGCGCCACCGCGGGATCCGGGTCCTCGTCCTCACCGGCTCGCGCGACCGCGACCTGATGATGCAGGCCATGCGCCTGGGCGTACACGGGTTCCTGCGCAAGAGCGCCGACACCGCGGAGGTCGTCGCGGCGGTGCGGTCACTCCTGCGTGGCGAGGGCGTGTTCGACGCGGGCCCGGTGGTGGTCGACGTGCTGCGGCCCGACGAGCCCCGCGGGCCCGTGCTCACCGAGCGCGAGACCCAGGTGCTCAAGCTGCTCGCGGTGGGGATGAGCAACCGCGAGATCGGCGAGCGGCTGCTGATCTCGGAGGCGACCGTCAAGTTCCACGTGCGCAACCTGCGCGACAAGCTCGAGGTGCGGCGGCGCACGGAGATCGTGCACACCGCCACGCGTCAGGGCATCGTCTGACGGTCGCCCGGCTCAGCCGATAGAGGGGACCGGTGGCGCCGGTCCCCTCCGCTCGACGGTCGGCCTCAGACCGTGGCCGTCTCCAGCGCGACCGCCGCCGCCTCGGCCACGGTCACGTCCTGGTCGACGCTCCCCGCGCTCACGCCGACGGCGCCGATGATGGTCCCGTTGCGGGTGATCGGGACGCCGCCGCCGAACGCCACCAGTCCGCCCGAGGTGTGCTCCAACCCGTACAGCTCGGCGCCCGGCTGCACCAGCGGCATGAGTGCCGCGGTCGGCAGCTCCATGAGGATCGCGGTGCGGGCCTTGCGCTGGGAGATGTCGATGCTGACCTTGATCGCCCCGTCCTGACGGCCGAACGCGAGCAGGTGGCCGCCGGCGTCGACGACCGCGATGTTCATCGGCTGCCCGATCTCCTCGGCCTTGGCGAGTCCGACGGCGAGGATCCGCTGGGCTTCGGAAAAGGTCAGCGATGCAGCGGATGTCAACGATTCGCTCATGGTCGCCGAGTGTGCCTCGCGCCCACCCCGCCGGCACAGAGCAGCGAGCCCGCGCCCTGACCGGCTGGTCAGGGTGCCGACCCGGCTATCCGGACAGGGTGCTGGTCTTTTCGGTCCGGGTGAGGGCACGGTAGATCCGTCGCCCCCGCCGCGACCGTCCGGCGCAGGCGCGACCGTCCGATTGGATCCACGAGGAGGAGCCGTCGATGACCGCCAGCACGTCCCGAGCGCCACTCACCACCGCCGACTACCCACTGTCGGTCAACCGCCCGGACCTGCTGCGCACCCCCACCGGCAAGGCGCTGTCCGAGCTGACGATGGACGCCGTCGTCTCCGGTGCCCTCACCGCCGCTGACGTGCGCATCGCCCCGGAGACCCTGCTGCTGCAGGCCGAGATCGCCGACGCCGCGCGGCGCCCGCAGCTCGCCGCGAACTTCCGGCGGGCCGCGGAGATGACCGCGATCCCGGACGCCGAGGTGCTCTTGATGTACAACGCGCTGCGCCCCCGGGCGAGCAGCGCCGAGCAGTTGGACGCACTGGCCGAGCGGCTGGAGGGCGAGTACGGCGCCACGGCCTGCGCCGCCCTGGTCCGCGAGGCCGCGGAGGTCTACGGCCGCCGCGACCTTCTGGCCCGCCCGGAACAGGATTGATTCGGCAAGGACTGACGGAGGAACCGACGATGACGACCACCCAGCCCGCCGGCCAGTCCCGCAAGCGGACCTCGCTCCGCACCGACATCCTCGAGGACCGCCCGGTCAACCTCGACGGCTTCGTCGAGGAGTGGCCCGAGAAGGGCCTCGTCGCGATGGAGAGCGCGTTCGACCCGGAGCCGGGCGTGCGTGTCGAGGACGGCGTGATCGTCGAGCTCGACGGCAAGCCGCGCGCCGACTTCGACTTCATGGACACCTTCATCGCCGCCCACGCGATCGACATCGCCACGACGGAGGCCTCGATGGCCGTCTCGTCCGACGAGATCGCCCGGATGATCATCGACCCCCGGACGAGCCGGGACGAGGTGCTCGCGGTCATCCGCGGGCTGACCCCGGCCAAGATCCTCGATGTCGTCCGGTTGATGAACGTCGTCGAGATCATGCAGGGCATGCAGAAGATGCGGGCCCGGCGCACGCCCGCCAACCAGGCGCACTCGACCAGCGCCCGGGACAACCCCATCCAGGTCGCCGTCGACGCGGCGGAAGGGGCGGTGCGCGGGTTCGCCGAGCTGGAGACGACGCTCGGCGTCGTCCGCTACGCCCCGCTCGTCGCGATCGCCCTGCAGGTCGGCGGCCAGGTCGGGCGCGGCGGCGTGCTCACCCAGTGCGCACTGGAGGAGGCCACCGAGCTGGAGTTGGGCATGCGCGGCATCACCGCGTACGCCGAGACCATCTCGATCTACGGCACCGAGTCGGTGTTCGTCGACGGCGACGACACCCCGTGGTCGAAGACCTTCCTCGCCTCGGCCTACGCCTCGCGCGGCATCAAGATGCGGTTCACCTCGGGCACGGGCTCCGAGGTGCAGATGGGCAACGCCGAGGGCAAGTCGATGCTCTACCTGGAGATCCGCTGCATCCTCATGGCCCGCGGCGCGGGCGTGCAGGGCCTGCAGAACGGCTCGATCAGCTGCATCGGGGTCCCCGGCGCGGTGCCGGGCGGCATCCGGGCCGTCGCCGCGGAGAACCTCGTCGCGAGCCTGTGCGACCTGGAGGTCGCCTCCGGCAACGACCAGTCGTTCTCCCACTCGTCGATGCGGCGGGTGGCGCGGCTGATGCCGCAGCTGCTGCCGGGCACCGACTTCGTCTGCTCCGGCTACTCCGCGGTGCCGAACGCCGACAACATGTTCGCCGGCTCCAACTTCGACACCGACGACTACGACGACTGGAACACCATCCAGCGCGACCTGCAGGTCGACGGCGGGCTGCGGCACGTCCGGGAGGACGACATCCTGGCGGTGCGCCGGCGGGCGGCCGAGGCACTGCAGGCGCTGTTCCGGCACCTGGACCTGCCGACGATCACCGACGCGGAGGTCGAGGCGGCGACCTACGCCAACTCCTCCAACGACTACCCGCTGCGCGACGTGCTCGCCGACCTCAAGGGGGCGCAGTCGGTCATGGAGCGCGGGCTCACCGGCGTCGACCTGGTCAAGGGCCTCGAGGCCACCGGCTTCCACGACGTCGCGGAGAACCTGCTGACGGTGCTGCGCCAGCGCGTCTCGGGCGACCTGCTCCAGACGTCGGCGATCCTCACGCCCGAGTTCGTGCCGCTGTCCGCGATCAACGACGCCAACGACTACGCCGGCCCGGGCACCGGCTACCGCCTGCAGGGCGAGCGTTGGGAAGAGCTCAAGAAGCTCCGCCACGTGACCTCCGCGAGCAACCCCGAGACCGAGGTGAGCTGACCATGAGTTCTCCCACTGGGCCCACTTCCACGGCTGAGCGCACGCTCAGACTGCGCGACATCGGCCCCGCCCGCCGCGGCACCCGCCCCGACGAGGTCGTCATCGCCCTGTCACCGGCCTTCGCGGGCATCTTCAGCAAGACGATCGTCGAGGTCCCGCACGCCGAGGTGCTGCGCCAGCTGCTGGCGGGCATCGAGGAGCAGGGCGTCACCGCGCGGGTGATCCAGGTGCACGACACCGCGGACCTCGCGGCGATCTCGCACCTCGGGGCCCGCCTGTCCGGCTCGGGGATCAGCGTCGGCGTGCTCTCCCGGGGCACCACGATGATCCACCAGCGGGACCTGGCCCGGCTGAGCAACCTGGAGCTGTTCCCGCAGTCGCCGCTGCTCGACGCCCCGGTGTTCCGCCAGATCGGCAGCAACGCGGCCCGCTACGCCAAGGGCGAGTCGCCCGAGCCGGTGCCCACGCGCAACGACCAGATGGCCCGGCCGCGCTGGCAGGCGAAGGCCGCCCTCCTGCACCTCAAGGAGTTCGAGACCATCGAGGCCGGGCGCGGGCCGGTGGAGGTGGAGCTCGACTTCGAGCTCAGTTCCGCCGGATAGATGGGCGGAGCTGACCGCATGGAGCTGGTCGTCGGCGTCGACGTCGGCAACTCCACCACGGAGGCGTGCCTCGCCCGGGTCGGGGACGGCGCGGTGACCCTGCTCGCCACCGCGCTCACCCGCACCACCGGGGTGAAGGGCACGCCCAAGAACGCCGACGGGGCGGTGACCGCGGTCCGTGCCGCGCTCGAGCGGGCCGGGGTCACGCCGGACGCGCTGCACCGCGTGCTGCTCAACGAGGCCACGCCCGTGATCAGCGGGCTGGCCATGGAGACGATCACCGAGACGATCATCACCGAGTCGACGATGATCGGACATAACCCGGCGACGCCGGGCGGGACCGGGATCGGCGTCGGGGTCACGGTGGCGATCGGCGACGTCGGCGACATCGCTGACGGCCCGGAGGGGCCCGTCGTCGTGGTCGTACCCCCGGGGTGGGACTTCGACGACGTCGCCGCCACGCTCAACGCGGCCGTCGACACGGGCGTCGACCTGACGGCGGCGATCCTCGCGGGCGACGACGCGGTGCTGGTCACCAACCGGCTCACCCGCAAGGTCCCGGTGGTGGACGAGGTCGCGGCGGTGGAGAAGGTGCCGCTGGGCATGCTGTCGGCCGTCGAGGTCGCCCCGCCAGGGCGCACGATCCGCACCCTGTCCAACTCCTACGGCCTGGCCACCGTCTTCGGCCTGGACCCGCAGCAGACCCGGCAGGTCGCGCCGGTCGCCCGCGCCCTCACCGGAAACCGGTCGGCGGTGGTCGTGCGCACCCCGACCGGCGACGTGACCGACCGCCGCATCCCCGTCGGCGAGCTCACGCTGCGGGGGGAGGCGCGGACCGTGCGGGTCGACGTCGACGCCGGCGCCGAGGCGATCATGGACGCGCTGGCCCGCGCCCAGCCGCTCGTCGACGCCACCGGCGAGCCGGGCACCCACGTCGGCGGGATGCTCGCGCAGGTCCGCGACACGATGACCGACATCACCGGGCAGCCGGCGAGCGAGATCGCGATCCGCGACGTCCTCGCCGTCGACACGATGGTGCCGGCGGAAGTGCGCGGCGGGCTGGCCGGCGAGGTCGCGCTGGAGAACGCCGTGGCGCTGGCCGCGATGGTGCGCACCGACCGCAGCCGCATGCAGGCCGTGGCCGACCGGGTCGCGGACGAGCTGGGTACGTCGGCCGCGGTCGGCGGGATAGAGGGCGCGATGGCCGCCCTGGGCGCGCTCACCACCCCCGGCGTCGAGCGGCCGGTCGCCGTCCTCGACCTCGGCGGCGGCTCGACGGACGCGGCCCTGCTCGACCGCGACGGCGCGTGCGTCGCCATGCACGTCGCGGGGGCGGGCGAGCTGGTCACCAAGCTGATCGACGCCGAGCTGGCGCTGGACAACCGCGAGACCGCCGAGCACGTCAAGCGCCATCCGCTGGCCAAGGTGGAGAGCTTCTACCACCTGCGCCACGAGGACGGCACGGTCCAGTTCGTGCAGGAGCCGCTGCCGCCCCAGGTCTTCGCCCGGGTCGTGACGCTCGGCGCGGACGGCCCCGCGCCGGTGCCCACCCGGCTGAACCTGGACGCGATCCGGAGGGTGCGGCGCAAGGCCAAGCGGCGGGTGTTCGTCGTGAACGCGCTACGGGCCCTGCGCCAGGTCGCCCCCCGCGGCGACCTGCGGGCGCTGGACTTCGTGGTGCTGCTCGGCGGATCGGCGCTGGACTTCGAGGTCCCGGACATGCTCGCCGACGCGCTCGCCCCCTTCGGCGTGGTCTGCGGAACCGGCAACGTGCACGGCACCGAGGGCCCGCGCAACGCCGTCGCGTCCGGGCTGGTCATGGCGTACTCGGAGGCGGCCCCGTGAAGGCGGCACAGTGAAGGCGGCACAGTGAAGGCGGCCCCGTGAAGGCGGCCCCGTGAAGGCGGCACAGTGAAGGCGGCACAGTGAAGGAGCGGCCCGAGCCGCCCACGATCGTCGTCCGGCACGGCGGCGCCCCCGGCCCGGTGCTGCGGGAGGTCTGCGCCGGAGCCGAGGAGGAGGGCGTGCCGACGCGCGTCGAGCCGTCGGGAACGCCCGCTGACGCCGCGGTGCTCGCGCACGCCGCCGCCCTGGCGTCGCCGCTGGAGGTCGGCGTCGGGATCGACGCCGACGGTACGGTCGCCGTGCACCACGCCTCGCTGCCGCCGGGCGCCCCCGCGCTCGCCCTTGCCTCTGGGGGCGACCCGCCCGGATGGCGGAGGGCGGGCGCGGTGGCGGCCCGGATCGTGACAGGCCTGCCGATCGCCTGACACCCGTTGCCGCCAGATCGCGGGATCCAGGCGGATGGATCGCAAGGCGGAGGAGCCGCCGATACCGGGGTTGTATCGGCGGCGACGACAACGCCGCGAGGCGCCGCCTGGGCCCGCGAGCTACCCGAAGAAGACCTCGGCCTCGGCATAAAGCGCCGGGTCGACGACCTTGAGCTCCTTCGTCGCCTCCGCCAGCGGCACCATCACGATGTCCGTGCCGCGCAGGGCCGTCATCATGCCCCACTTCTCCTCGGCGACCGCGTCGATCGCGTGCAGCCCGAAGCGGGTGGCCAGCCAGCGGTCGCGGGAGGACGGCGTGCCGCCGCGCTGGACGTGGCCGAGCACCGTCGTCCGGGCCTCCTTGCCGGTCCGCGACTCGATCTCGCGGGCCAGGTACTCGCCGACCCCGCCGAGGCGGACGTGGCCGAACGCGTCCTTCTCGCCGCTGTGCAGCGACTCCTCGCCCTCCTTGGGCTTGGCGCCCTCGGACACGACGATGATCGGCGCGTAGTGCAGCCGGAACCGGGCCTCGACGTAGCGGCAGACCTGGTCGATGTCGAACGGCACCTCGGGGATGAGGATGATGTTCGCTCCGCCTGCCATGCCCGAGTGCAGCGCGATCCAGCCGGCGTGCCGGCCCATGACCTCGACGATCAGCACCCGGTGGTGGCTCTCGGCGGTGGTGTGCAGGCGGTCGATGGCCTCGGTCGCGATGCCGACGGCCGTGTCGAACCCGAACGTGTAGTCCGTACCCGACAGGTCGTTGTCGATCGTCTTGGGCACGCCGACCACGTTCACGCCCGCGTCGTGCAGCTGGGTCGCGACACCCAGTGTGTCTTCCCCGCCGATCGCGATCAGCGCGTCCACCCCGAGGTTCTGCAGGTTGCGCTTGATCCGCTGCACGCCGTCTTCGATCGCGAACGGGTTCGTCCGCGACGAGCCCAGGATTGTGCCGCCCCGGGGCAGCAGACCGCGGACCGCGGGGATGTCCAGCGGCATGGTCGCGGCCTCCAGGGGGCCGCGCCAGCCGTCGCGGAACCCGAGGAAGTTGTAGCCGTACTCGGGTACACCCTTGCGCACGATCGCCCGGATCACCGCGTTCAGCCCGGGGCAGTCGCCGCCCCCCGTGAGCACGCCGACGCGCATGTCATCACTCCTCGTCTCCGTCAACACCGGCTCCCACGCTAGCCCCGGGGCACACGTTTGCGTGGCAGGGGTCACGCGGAGTCCCGACCTCCGGCAGTGCTCTCGCCGGTGAGCTCCTCGTCCGCCTCCGCGAGCGTGTCGAAGGGCGTGACGAGGCCGTCGCGGACAGTGCGGGCGAGCAGGTGACGGTGCCGGACGAACTGGACGACGGCCAGCGCGACGTAGACGCCCGAGAGCGTGATGTTGAGGATCTGGTCGGCCTCGGTCTCCAGCAGCAGGCTGCCGAAGAACTGCACCGCGAACAGCACGAACAGGGCGAGGGCGCCGCGGGTGGTCAGCGCGAGGGTGATCAGGATGCTGACCGCGAACAGCGACTGGGCCGCAGTGAGCAGCAGTTCGATGCGCTGCTGGGCGTCGATCGGCAGGCCGTCCAAGGTGCCCGCGGAGATCGCGAAGACGATCGGGATCGTGCCGACCAGCAGCGTCCACTGGTTGACCTTGCTCGACAGCAGCGTGCCGAGCGAATCCGAGGCCTTGAGCCGCCACGCGAACAGGCACGCGACGATCAGCTCGGGCGCCTCACTGGCGAGCGGAGCCACCCACTGCACGAGGATGAACGGGTCGACGCCGAGGCTCTCCCCGGTCTGCACCAGGCCCTCGGCGAAATGCTCCGCACAGGCCAGGATGACCGCGGCGGCGAAGACGAACAGCGCACTGTAGGTCCACTTCCGCTTCGCGGACGGCAGCTCGCCGACCCACGCCGACGTGCCCTGCAGGTCCGGCTCCTCCGGGGGAGCCTTCGACAGCCGCCACGCATAGGCACAGAAGATCGCCACGAGGACGGCGGCGTCGACGAGGGTGAGGGTGTGGCGCAGCGGGAGGGTCAGCGAGTACAGGGTGGCGATGCCGAGGAAGACGACATCCGCCGAGAGCGTGCGGGGCATCTGGACGCAGCCCGTGTGCGTGGTGGCGCTGTCGCCCCCGCCCTTGCGCCGCGAGTGCCAGACCGCGAACGTCGCGACGGCCACCACCAGCGGCCACCCGACGCCGACCAGCACCCGGTTCGCCCCGGTCATGTTCGCCAGCGCCAGCGCGCAGGCGGTGGTGCCGCCCTCGTCCGGGGGGCACGAACCCTCGGCCGCGTAGATCTGTCCGGCCTGCCAGCTGAACACGAAGTCGACGGCGTACTCGGGCAGCACGGCGAGCAGCGCCAGTACCGCGAGCGCCAGCCCGGCGCTGATGTCGATCTGGGCGGCCTCGGCGGCCCACGACAGGAGGAACGCCGCCCCGACGATCGCGATGCCGTAGACGAGCGCGGCGAGTGGCGGTGCGAGTTCGGGGTGGGGGAGTCCGAGGTAGGTGGCGGCACCGAGATACGTGCCCGGCAGGCTCGCCAGCAGCGCGATCAGGAGCTGCGGCGGGAAGCGCCGGGACGTGCCCCGGTCCTGGCTGGTCACCCGGCCGGATTCCCCCGGCCCTCGCCCAGGAAACCGATACGCCGGTTCGATCCCGTCGGTCCGTTTCGTCCCGCCACGTGGTCGACCAGCCCGTACTCCCGCGCCTGCTCCGCGGTGAACCAGCGGTCGCGGTCGGCGTCGGCGGTCACGGTCTCCACCGTCTGCCCGGTGTGCCGGGCGGTCAGCTCCGCGATCTCGCGCTTCATCTCCCCGAACACGCCTGCCCGGATCGAGATGTCGGACGCGGTGCCGCCGAGCGACGCCGAAGGTTGGTGCATGAGGATCCGGGCGTGCGGGAGCGCGTACCGCTTGCCGGGGGCGCCTGCCGACAGCAGAAACTGCCCCATGGACCCCGCCAACCCGACGGCCCAGGTCGCGACGTCCGGGCTGACGAGCTGCATGGTGTCGTAGATCGCCATGCCCGCGGTGACCGATCCGCCGGGGGAGTTGACGTAGAACGTGATGTCGCGCGCGGGGTCGTCGGCGGTGAGCAGCAGCAGCTGTGCGGTGATCCGGTGGGCGGCCTCGTCGTCGACGACGCCGGCGAGGTAGACGATCCGCTCCTCGAACAGCCGGTCGAGAACGGCGTCGGTGGGAGACGGGCTCAGCGTGCGGGACATGGCTCCTCCTCGGGTCGTCCGCGACGCTAGGAGCGCGGGAGTGCCCGGGAGGGCCGTGTTCGCCCAGGGCGGCGATGTTCGCCGGAGGCGGACGTCAGGAGTCGATCGACCGCAGGTGGTCGGGAAGCAGGACGGCGGCATGCCGGTGGTCGACGGGGGCCGGTTCGTCGGCCGGTTCGTCGGCCACGACGTCGAGGGGTGGCCGGTCGTCGGGGACCGCGAGGTCGTCGGAGTCGTCGTCGGTCTCGTCGGCCGGCTCGTCGTCGAGTTCGTCGGGGGAGAAGACGTCGACCGGTCCGACGGTGTCGACGAAGGCGAGGTCGACCGGCGCCAGGCCGTCGCCCGGATCTATCTTGCCCGGATCCACGTCGGCCGGATCCGCGTCGGTGTCGTCCGCGTCGACCGCCTCCGGGCTGCCGTCGTCGACCACCCCGATCCGCACGCGGTCGGCCAGCACCGTGTCCGCCCACGGCCGCCGGTCCGCCGACGGGTTGTCGTAGACCACGAGCAGCCGGGCGCGGGCGTCGAGCGGATCGGGGCCGAGCAGGGAGATCGCCGAGGGATGGTCCACGCCATCCCCGTTGGTCAGCACCGTCTCGACGGCCAGCTCGGCGTCGCGCACCACGGGGCCGCCCCCGTCCGCGACCGCGTCCCGCCAGCGGTGCACCCGCACCGGGCCCGACAGGGCCATCGTCGGCCCGGCCAGCACGAGGAGGTCGTCGCCGTCCGGGCACAGGTCGCGGACGCCCAGTCCGCCGAGGTCGAGGACGTGCTTCCGGTACCGCGCACCCTCCGGGAAGATCCCGAGGGCGAGCCGGCCGGGGTCGGTGGGGTCCTGTGCGGGGCGCAGCTCGAGCACCACGGCCCACCCGCGCAGGACGGGGCCGCGCAGGCCGACGTAGAGCCGGTCGCCGACCACCGCGAGGCCGCCGACGTCGAAGCCGTTGTCCTGCCCCGGGATCGTGAGGAAGGGTGCGAGGTGCGCGTCGGCGCGCAGCAGGTCCACCAGGCTCTCCGCCCGCGGCGCTCCGATCAGCGCCGAGCGACGCCCGTCGCGGGCGACCCGCACCGGCTCGGGGCGGCGGTCGACGCCCAGCTGCACCGCGAGCCGCACGATGACGAACCGGTTCGGGTCGCGCCGCAGCTTGCCGAGCCGGCGAACGACCTTCCCGTCGTCGTGGATCGGCTTCGGGCGGCGGCGCACGAGTGCGTGCGACCCCACCGCCCACAGCCAGCCTCCGCTGCGGGCGATCCCCTGCAGGTCGGTCTCCCCGCCGGGCGGTCCCGGCAGCTGCACGAGATCGGCCAGCCGGAAGCTGCGCTGCCGACCGGCGCGGCTGGGTGTCGGCACCGGGTCGAGGACGAGGCGGTCGATCGTCGCGGTCTCGTCGCCTGCGACCCACAGGTGCTCGCCGTCGACGCGCACGGCGGTCAGGTTGTCGTGGCTGCCGCCGCGGACGACATCGCCGGTGAACCGCATGGCAACGCGTCCGGCGACATCCATGCGGTGTTTCTACCCGTGCCGGGGCCGCGGGGGCAGCCCCTCGAGGCTCGCGTCTCCCGGGCGGAACCGATCCGGGTGCGGTTTCAGCAGGAGATCGGCGAGCCCGTGCCGGCGCCCGGCTTGAAGGAGACGTGGACGTGGTCGAGGTGGTTCGCCGTCGGGCTGCCCCGGTCCTCCATGGCCCGGAAGCCGCTGCCGGTGTCGATGCGCTGACGCCAGATGACGTAGCTGACGCCCAGCGCCTCGCGGTTGCGGATCGTGCAGGCCGCCAGCTGGTCGCCCGTGGCCCGGTCGACCATGAAGTCGAGCGCCCGGCCGCCCGGGTGGTCCGACGCGTTGCCGCGGCCGGCGACGCCCAGCACCGTCGGCTTGTCGAAGGCGCAACCCAGGAACTCGGCCGCGGTGCGCACGAACGGCTTGACGGCGCCGAGCTGGCCCGTGTTCAGACCGCAGTCGGCGGTCGCCGCCGGCTGCGGATCGGGCTGGGTGATCCGGCCGACGCGCCGGCCCTGCTCGGCCGTCCGCCGGTCCTCCTCCGCCGCGGCGGCGTCCTTCGCGGCCTGCTGCGCGCGGTCGGCCGCGGTACGTGCCTCGCCCTCCCGCGTGCGGGCGTCGTCCGCGAGCCGGCGAGCCTCGTCCTGCGCACGCGACACGGCGTCGGACAGCAAGGTGGTGTCGAGCATGCCGGTGTCGACCGCGCGTTGCATCGGCACGACCGGCGCGGGGACGAACGCGGCGACCCGCGACGGCACCGGAACGACGGGGGCGCGCTGCGCGGCCAGGTTCAGCTCCGCGGTGCCGTCGGCGGCGGCGTCGGGCACACCGGGGCCGGCCAGTGCCGCGGCGCCACCGGTGACGGCGATGGCCGCCACGGTGGCGATGCCGACGCCGCGCAGCACGGGCGCGGGCGTACGGACGGGAGATGCGTGCGACGCGCGGCGGGCACCGTCGCCTCCTGTGGTCCCGGCCAGCGGGAACGGGAGGGTCTGGAGCGCGCGGCGGCCTCGGGGGGAGCGATGCCGAGCCACGACCAACCTTCCGGATCGACGACGCGGCTGGACGCCCGGTTCGGGGGGACCGGCGGGTGGGGAGTCCCGTGTCCATCACGTGACCATGTCGTCATGATCCGTTGATGAACCTAGGGCCAGTCCGGTGCGGCACCACCCCGCGTGCGACGACCGTGCGTCACGGCGCGCCGAACGTGCTCTTGACGCGGCCGACCGGGAGCGGGTTCATGTAGTGCAACACGGGGGGCCCATCGTCCGGCCCGAGGCGACGGCAGGAGGTGGCTCACGACGGTGTCCACCAGGTCCGATCCCGATTCCGCCCATCTTGCCGAGCCCTATCGGCCGCGGCGGTCGACGCCGCTCGCCGCGTGCCTCGTACCGTTGCGCGGTGCGCCGACGCAGGCGGCGGTGCTCGCCGAGCTACGGCGGGTGATCCTGGCAGGCGACGTCCCACCCGGCACCGGCATCCCACTCGACGAGGTGGCCGCGGTCCTCGGGATGAGCGTCATCCCGGTGCGTGAGTCCCTGAAGATCCTCGTCGGCGAGGGGCTCGTCGAGCAGCGCAGCCGCAGCGCCTACACCGTCGCCCGGCTCGCCCGTTCCGAGTTGCTGGAGCTGTACGCGGCGCGCGGTGTGCTGGAGAACGCGGTGCTCGCCGCGGCGGTGAGCGCCGCCGCGCCCGCCGACCACGTGCGGGCCCGGAGCGCACTCGACGACCTGGACCGGGCGGTCCGCGACGGTGACCTGCCCGCCTACCACCGGGAGAGCCGCCGGTTCCACTTCGCGCTGCTCGAACCGGCCCGGATGCGGCGGTTCACGGCGATGGTCGGGGCGGCGTGGAACCTCACCGAGTCGTACCGGCCCATGGCCCGCGTCTCCGACATCGACCGCCGCCGCCTCCACGCCGACCACGCCGCGATGCTGAGCGCGTTCGTCGCGGGCGACGCGGCGTCGCTCCTGCAGTGCGCCACGGCGCATCACGGCCGTTTGCTCGCGGCGCTGGCGACGGTGCCACCGGGCGAGGAACTGTTCGTCACCGAGCCCGACGATCCGGAGAACCCGTGCACCTCATCGTGATCAACCCGAACACCACCGCCTCGATGACCCGGCTGATCGGCGAGTCGGCTCGCGCCGTCGCCGCCCCGGGGACGACCGTCACCGCCGTCAACCCGGACATGGGCCCCGCCTCGATCGAGAGCCACTACGACGAGGCGCTGAGCGTTCCCGGGCTGCTCGCCGAGATCGCCCGGGCCCAGGCGGGCGAGCAGGCGGCCGACGGGTTCGTGATCGCGTGCTTCGGCGACCCCGGCCTCGACGCGGCGCGGGAGCTCGCCCACGGGCCGGTGGTGGGGGTCGCGGAGGCGGCCATGCACGCCGCGAGCTTCCTCGGCCGCGGGTTCTCCGTGGTCACGACGCTGGGGCGCACGGCGGGCCGGGCCTGGGACCTCGCCGAGCGCTACGGGATGACCCGGTTCTGCCGCAACGTCCGCGCCTGCGAGATCCCCGTCCTCGCGCTCGAGGATCCGGAGTCGGACGCGTTCGCGGCGATCGTCGCGGAGTCGCGGCGCGCGGTCGCCGACGACGGTGCGGAGGCGATCGTGCTCGGGTGCGCGGGCATGGCCGACCTCGCCGCGCGCATGACCGAGGCCGTCGGCGTCCCCGTGATCGACGGTGTCGCGGCGGCGACGAAGACGGTCGAGGGGCTCGTCGCGATGGGCCTGCGGACCAGCGACCGCGCCGAGTTCGCACCGCCTCTTCCGAAGACATATATCGGCCTTTTGTCCGATTTCGAGGTCGTCAAGCCAGATATATGTTGAGAGTTGTTTACCGCGCGCAATGACCGCGTGAACACTGCTGAACGAACGGTGTGCGACAGAAGTTCCGGATCTACCGTCGTCGTATCGCCGGCCGCTGGTCTCCGCGGCCCGCCGTCCCAGCAGAGGAGCCCCATGTCCGCCGACGCCGCCTCCAACGAGGTCGAGCAGGTTCCCGACGTCCACCACCCGGCGGGTGTTGGGCTCATCAAGCCCGGTTACGACCCGGCCCTCACCAACGAGGACCTGGCCCCGCTGAAGAAGCAGACCTGGTCGTCGTACAACATCTTCGCGTTCTGGATGTCCGACGTGCACTCGGTCGGCGGGTACCTGACCGCGGGCAGCCTGTTCGCACTCGGCATCGCCGCCTGGCAGGTGCTGGTCGCGCTGCTCGTCGGCATCGTCATCGTGCAGATCTTCGTCAACCTCGTCGCCAAGCCGAGCCAGAAGACGGGCGTCCCGTACCCGGTGATCAACCGGGCGATCTTCGGGGTCAAGGGCGCGAACATCCCCGCCATCATCCGCGGCCTGATCGCCGTGGCCTGGTACGGCGTGCAGACCTACCTCGCGGCCGAGTCGCTGAACATCATCTTCCTGAAGTTCATCCCGTCCAGCGCGGCACTCCTGGAGCCGAGCTTCCTCGGGCTCCCGGCGCTGGGCTGGATCTCCTTCGCCATCCTCTGGTTCGCCCAGGCGGCGCTGTTCTGGACCGGCATGGAGACCATCCGCAAGTTCATCGACTGGGCAGGCCCCGCCGTCTACGTCGTCATGGTCGTCCTGGCGATCTACCTGGTGTCCCAGGCCGGCTGGTCCAACATCAGCTTCAGCCTGCACTCCGGTGAGGAACTGGGCTTCTGGGCGTCGATCCCGGTCATGCTCACCGCGATCGCGATTGTGGTGTCGTACTTCTCGGGCCCGATGCTCAACTTCGGTGACTTCTCCCGCTACGGGCGCAGCTTCGAGGCGGTCAAGAAGGGCAACCTGTGGGGGTTGCCGTTCAACTTCCTGTTCTTCTCGCTGCTGACGGTCATCACCGCGTCGGCGACCGTGCCGGTGTTCGGCGAGCTGCTCACCGACCCGATCGAGACGGTGCAGCGGATCGACACGCCGTTCGCGATCCTGCTCGGCGGCCTGACGTTCGTCACCGCGACGGTCGGCATCAACATCGTCGCGAACTTCATCTCGCCCGCGTTCGACTTCTCGAACGTGAACCCGCAGAAGATCTCGTGGCGCACCGGCGGCATGATCGCCGCCGTCGGCTCGGTGATCCTCACGCCGTGGAACTGGTACAACAACAGCGAGGCGATCCAGTACTCGCTGGGCATTCTCGGCAGCCTCATCGGCCCGCTGTTCGGCATCCTGATCGCGGGCTACTACCTGGCCGCCAAGCAGCGGATCTCGGTCGACGACATGTACACGCTCTCGCCGACGGGCCGGTACTGGTACCGCAACGGGTGGAACCCGAACGCCGTCATCACGGTGGTGGCGACCGGTGTCGTCGCGATCCTGCTCAGCCTGTTCACCGGCATCGGCGACTTCGGCTGGTTCATCGGCTGCGGCCTCGGGTTCGCGCTGCTCGAGCGGGTGCGTCCGATGATCACGGTTCCGCCCACCGAGGAGGAGAACGTCTCCGACGGCACGGTGAGCACCGCCTGACCTGACGACCACGGACGACAGCGGCTCTCGCAGGGACGATCCCTGCGAGAGCCGCTGTCGTGTGTACGGGCTCGTTCGATCAGCCGTTGCCGGCGCCACCCGCCCCTTCGGAGCGGCGGACCGTCGCGGCGTCGAGCGTCACCGTCCCGCCACGGGAGTACAGGTGGCCGGTGACGTTCGCGCCGTTGCGCACCGTGATGCCGCTGCGGCCGAAGACCGTCCCGGCGACCGTGCCGTCCACCGTGGCGCTGTTGCCCGCCAGCCAGAAGACGTTGGACGCCTTCGCGCCGCCGGCCAGTGTCACGTTCGCCCCGTCGGCCGTGGTCAGCGTGGAGTCGGTCTTGAAGATGAAGGTGGCGTCGGCGTTGCCGCCCGCGTCGAGCGTCACCGGGCCGCTGACGGTGATCGCGCCGGACAGCCCGTAGACGCCCGGGCCGAGGGTCCCGCTGACGGTCGTCGTCTCGTTCGTCACCGCTGCGGAGGCGACGGCGTCGTCGGCCTCGACGAGGTCGGCGCGAGCCTGCGTGAGGGTGTCGCCCGACGTCGTGATCGTGCCGGTGATCTGGTCGTCGAGTCCGGTGACCGCGCTGCCGCCGACGTCGCCGGTGACCGAGGAGGTCCCGGAGCCGGTGACGGCGCCGCTCGCAAGCACGGCGAAGGGCGCGGCTGCGCCCAGGCTGACGGTGGTGGTCTGCGCCGCCGCCCGCGAAATCTCGCCGATCCCGACGAGGAAGGCGCTGGCGCACCCGGCGACGAGGACGGCGGCCGCCCCGCGGCGGGCGGCCGTCCGGGAGATCTCCAGTGACCCGGCAGACATCGACACCGCTCGCTCCCCCCGTCGCGGCTGCATCCGGCGGCGCCGCGCGCTACGAGGAACCGAACGAGGTCCGCACGCGCGGGTGACGTCGCCGCGGCTCGGGACCACCCGGCCGCGTGCGTAGACCGCCGGATCGGGGGACAGCGGTCAAGCGGCCACGGGCCGGTCCGTCAGGTAGCGCTGCGAGAGCCGCCGGTAGTAGGGCGTGCGGAACGCGAGGAGGGTGACCACCAGGCCGATGACGCCCGTGACGGTGAAGACCAGCGCGAGGCCCCGCTCGGGACCGGTCCCGAACCAGCCGCCGATGAGGTCGACGCCCGCTCCGGTGGTCATGAACGGGATGGCCACGAACTGCGCGATCGGGCTGATCAGGAACGCGGTGAGCGGCGCCGCCGCCAGTTCGACGCTCTGCGCGAAGCCGAACACCCGCCCCTGGCGCTCGAAGGGCACCACCTTCTGCAGGACGGTCTGCTCCGCGGCCTCGGCGAACGGCACGAGACAGAGCCAGATGAACATGCCGACGCCCAGCAGCACGATCCACGACTGCAGCGTGAACACACTCGAGACGGCCCACATCACGACGTTGACGACCAGCAGCGTGCGGAGCGGGTTCGCGCCGAGCCCGCGCCGCGCGACGATCAGGCCACCGACGATGAACCCCGAGCTCAGCACGCCGAACAGCAGCCCCCAGACCTCGACGGAGACGAGCGAGAGCCCATAGGCGTCGAGCAGGGCCATGAACACCCCGCCGAGGAAGTTGTTGATCGTGGAGAAGGCGATGAGGCCGAACAGGCCGGGGATGGCGGCGACGATCGCGATCGTTCCGCGCAGGTCCAGCCGGTTCGACCCCGAGCCGTCGTCGGGCGCGGCGGGGCGGTCGTCCGGGATGCGGACCACGGCCAGGTGCCCGATCACGAGCGCCGTGGCGACCACCGCGACCAGCAGTGCGTGCAGCATTCCCGACAGCCCGACGAGCAGTCCGCTGATCACCGACGTCACGAGGAACGACGTGCCGTTCGTGGTGCCGACGAGGCCGTTCGCGCGGTCGCGGCCCTCGGGCGGCACGAGCATCGTCACCAGCGTCGACAGCGTGATCGCCCGCAGGTTGCCGATGATCACGCCGCTCATCAGCAGCAGCACCAGCGTCCAGAGCGCCGGGCTCGCCGGGTCGGTGAAGCTCGCCGGCTCCGTCAGCAGGTACACCGCCAGCGCGGCGACGTAGCAGAGCAACGATCCCGTGCTCGAGCCCAGCATCACCGCGCGCTTGGGGTACCGGTCGACCAGCCCGCCGAACCAGACGCCGGACGCGGTGGTGAACACGAGGTAGATCCCCGAGATCACGCCGGTGGCGAACACCGAGCGGGTCTCCAGGAACACCCAGAACGTGGCGGCGAACCAGACCGTGAAGTTGACGACGGACGCCACGAGCGTGTTGACCAGTACGTGGTGGAACACCCGTCGCCGGTCGCCGCCCGGGACCGGCGGCTCCGTCCGGTTCTCCGGCAGGGCCTCGTCGGGCAGGGTCGGACCGGGCACGGCGGGGCCGGTCGGGCTCGCGGGCACCGTCGGCTCCGGCACGGCTCCTCCTCGGGTCGCGGTGGTGGTCACTCCCATCAGACCGGACACCACCGACAAAACCATCGGAATTTCGTTGGCGACCTGTCGCGATCGCCGGAAAGCTCTGCGGACGGACCGGCGTTCGCGAAGGGAGCGGAGATGACGCAGGAGCAGGAGACGGCGAGCACGGGGGCTGCCGGTGACGGCGACGTGGTCGTTCCGGTCGGCGGCGTGCCCGTGCTGTGGTGCACCGACGACGGACCGGTGCTCGACGGCGAGCAGGCCGCTCTCGACCTCATCGGCGCGACCTTCGGTCAGGCCGACCTCGTGGCGGTGCCCGTTGCCAGGATCGCGCCGGAGTTCTTCGCACTGACCAGCGGCGTCGCGGGGGCCGTCGTGCAGAAGTTCGTGAACTACCGGGTCCGGCTCGCCGTCGTCGGCGACGTCAGCGGGTTCGTCGCAGAGAGCACTGCCCTGCGCGACTTCGTGCGGGAGGCGAACCGGGGCGGGCAGACGTGGTTCGTCGCGGACGAGACCGAACTGGCCGGACGACTGCGCAGGTAGACACGGCGGATGCTGCACCGTGGGCTAGGTAACCGTGCGGATCATCGGTGCGGTGGGAAACGATGGGCCCGTGCAGACCGTGACCGTCGTGGGCATCGGGGCCGACGGCTGGGCCGGGCTCGCCGAGCCGGGCCGTGCGGCCGTGCGCGCCGCCGAGGTCGTGCTGGGCGGCCCGCGGCAGCTGGAGCTCGTCGCCGGCCAGACCAAGGCCGACGCCCGCCCCTGGCCGTCGCCGATGCTGCCCGCCCTGCCTGGGCTCTTCGCAGAGCTCGCCGACCGGCGGGTCTGCGTCCTCGCCAGCGGCGACCCGATGTTCCACGGCATCGGTGCGACGCTCGCCCGCATGCTCGGGCCCGACCGGTTGCACGTGGTGCCGCACCCCTCGTCGGTGTCGCTGGCGTGCGCCCGGATGGGATGGGCGGTCGACGGGGTCGAGATCGTCAGCGCGGTCGCCCGGCCGCTCGCCCGAGTGCGGCGCGTCCTCGCGCCCGGCGTGCGGCTGCTCGTGCTCAGTGAAGACGCGACGACGCCCGCCGCCCTCGCCGCGCTGCTCGTCGACGCGGGGTACGGCGGGTCGGAGCTGACCGTGCTCGCCCGGCTCGGCGGGCCGGACGAGGGCGCCGTGCACGGCGCGGCGGGCAGCTGGGCGCACCCGCCGGGCGACCCGCTGAACGTCGTCGCCGTCCCCTGCGTCGCGGACCGTGATGTGCCGGTCCGCGCCGAGGTGCCGGGCCTGCCCGACGACGCCTACGACCACGACGGGCAGCTCACCAAGCGGGAGATCCGCGCCGTCACGCTCGCCCTCCTCGCGCCCCGGGCCGGGGAGCTGCTGTGGGACGTCGGGGCGGGCAACGGGTCGATCGGGATCGAGTGGCTGCGGGCCCATCGCGCGTGCCGGGCGGTCGCCGTCGAGAGCGACGACGCGCGGGCCGGCCGGATCGTGACGAACGCCCATACGCTGGGCGTTCCGTCGCTGCAGGTCGTGCGCGGTCGGGCCCCGGAGGCGCTGGCGGGGCTGCCGACGCCGGACGTCGTCTTCATCGGGGGCGGCGTCACGAACCCCGGCGTGCTCGACGCCTGTTGGACGGCGCTGCGACCGGGCGGACGGCTGGTGGCGAACGCCGTCACGCTGGAGGCCGAGGCCGTGCTCGTCGCAGGTCGCGCCCGCCACGGCGGTGAGCTCACGCGTCTTGAGGTGGCCCGCGCCGCACCGCTGGGCGGGTTCACCGGCTGGCGGCCCGCGATGCCGGTCACGATCTGGAGCACCACGAAGGGCGACACATGACCGTGCACTTCATCGGCGCCGGCCCGGGCGCCGTCGACCTGCTCACGCTGCGGGCGAGGGACCTGATCGCGGCGTCGCCGGTCTGCCTGTACGCGGGCACGTACGTGCGGCCGGAGATGCTGGACCTGTGCCCCGAGGGCGCGCGGACGATCGACACCGCGAACATGACCCTCGCCGAGATCGTCGACGAGATGGCCGCGGCGCATCGCCAGGGGCTCGACGTGGCCCGGCTCGCGTCGGGCGACCTGTCGGTGTTCTCCGCGCTCGCCGAGCAGATGCGGCGGCTGGACGCGCTCGGCGTGCCGTACGACCTGTGCCCCGGCGTGCCGGCCTACGCTGCGGCCGCTGCGGCGCTGGGCCGGGAGCTGACGGTCCCGACTGTGGCCCAGACTGTCACATTGACAAGAATATCCGCCCTGGCCACGCCCATGCCGGAGGGCGAAGGCCTGGCCGAGCTCGGCCGATCCGGCGGCACGTTGGTGCTGCACCTGTCGGTGCACCGGATCGACGAGGTGGTCGCGCAGCTCAAGGGCGTCTACGGGCCCGACTGCCCGGCCGCGGTGGTCGGCCACGTCTCCCACCCGCACGAGGTCGTGCTGCGCGGCCGCCTCGACTCGATCCCCGCGGCGGTCCACGAGGCCGGCATCCGGATGGCCGCGGTCGTCATCGTCGGCCCGGCGCTCGCCGCCGAGCACTTCCCGGACAGCCACCTGTACTCGGACGCGCGATGCCGGAGCTGAGCGGGTTGCCCGGCCCGGTCCTGATCCTCGGGGGCACCGCCGAGGCCCGGGCGCTCGCGGCGGCCCTCGTCGACGCCGGTGTCCACGTGGTGTCGTCGTTGGCCGGGCGGGTGCGCGGCCCCGCACTGCCCGTGGGTGAGGTGCGGATCGGCGGCTTCGGCGGGGTGGAGGGCCTCGCGGCCTGGCTGCGCGAGCACGGCGTCGCCGCGGTCGTCGACGCCACGCACCCCTTCGCGTCGACGATGACCGCACACGCCGTTTCGGCGTCCGCGACGGCCGGCGTCCCGCTCGTCGTGCTCCGCCGTCCGGGCTGGCCGCCCGAGCCCGGGTGGGTGTGGGCCGAGTCGACGGCCGCCGCCGCGACGCTGCTGCCGTCGTGGGGGAAGCGCGTGTTCCTCACCACCGGCCGCACGAGCCTGGCGGCGTTCGTGGACCTGGATCTGGAGTTCCTGGTCCGGTGCGTGGACCCGCCGACCGGGCCGATGCCGCGCCGGGTGCACGTGCTCCTGAGCCGCGGGCCGTTCACGGTCGACGGCGAGCGGTCGCTCATGCGCGAGCACGGCGTCGACGTGCTGGTGACGAAGGACAGCGGTGGCCCGCTGACGTCGGCGAAGCTCGCCGCGGCCCGCGAGGAGGGCGTCACCGTGCTGGTGGTGCGCCGGCCTCCGCTGCCGGCCGGGGTGGAGGCCGTCGACACGGTCGAGGCCGCCGTGGCCCGGCTCAGGGCTGGGTGATCGCCCGCTACGGGCGTGGGTGGCTGGTGATCGTCCGCTACGGGGGACTGTGGTCGCCCGGGGAGCCCTGCACACCCCCTACGGGCGTCAGCGGTGGTAGTGCCGCGGGGTGAACACCACGTCCCGGTCGCCGCGGCGCACGGTGCGCGTCGTCGACGCTCCGACGATCACCAGGGTGCGCATGTCGACCTGCTCCGGGTCGAGCTGCGCCAGCGTCGTCACCGTCACCCGCTCACCCGAGCCGCCGACGTCACGGCCCAGCACGACCGGCGTCTCCGGGCTGCGGTGCTCCAGCAGCAGGTCGCGGGCGGCGGCCATCTGCCACGGACGCGCCTTCGAGCGCGGGTTGTAGATCGCGATCGCCAGGTCGGCGCCAGCTGCGGCCGCGAGCCGCTCGGCGACGACCTCCCACGGCTTGAGCCGATCGGACAGCGAGATCACGGCGTGGTCGTGGCCCAGAGGGGCGCCCACCGCGGCGGCGACCGCGCTCGATGCCGTCACGCCAGGAAGCACGCGCACAGGGATGTCGACGTACTTCTGCTGCGCGGCGACCTCCAGCACCGCTGCCGCCATCGCGAACACGCCTGGGTCGCCGCCCGACACCACCGCCACGCATCGCCCGGCCGCGGCGAGGTCGAGCGCGTGCGCGGCGCGGTCGGCCTCGACGCGGTTGTCGCTGGCGTGCCGGGTCTGGCGCGGGTTCGGCGGCACGCGGTCCAGGTACGGGCCGTAGCCGACGAGGTCGTCGGCAGCACCGAGCACGGCCGCGACCTGCGGGGTGAGCCAGTCGCGTCCGGCGGGCCCGGTGCCCACGACGACGACCTCGCCCGGCCGGTCCACGCGAGGCGGAGGTTCGGGCAGCGACGCGGCGACGGCGCCGGGGAGCAGGGCGATCGCGAAGTAGGGCACGGAGTCGGGGTCGACGTCGGCGAGCGCGGCGGTGCGCTGGCCGTCCATCGTCGCGCGCTCGACGTAGAACCCGGTCCGACCGGCGTCGGCCACCGCCCCGCGGACGTTGTCGAAGGTCCGGCCGAGCTTGAGGACGGCCGCGGAGTCCGTGTCGGCGAGCCGCCGCGCGAGCTCGGTGCGGGGCAGGGTGCCGGGGAGGACGGTGAGCACCTCGTCGCGCTCGACCAGCGGCTGCCCGAGCGCGGCCGACGCGGCGCTGATCGACGTGACGCCGGGGACGACCTCGGTGGGGTAGCGGTGTGCGAGGCGTTTGTGCATGTGCATGTAGGAGCCGTAGAAGAGCGGGTCGCCCTCGGCGAGCACGACGACGTCGCGGCCGGCGTCGAGGTGGGCGGCCAGCCGCTCCGCCGCGGCGGCGTAGAACTCGTCGATCGCGCCCTGGTAGCCGCCGGGGTGGTCGACGGTCTCGGTCGTGACCGGGTAGACCAGCGCCTCTTCGATCTGGTCGCCGCGCAGGTGCGGCTCGGCGATGCGGCGGGCGATGGACCGGCCGTGGCGGGCGGAGTGGTAGGCGATCACGTCGGCGGCGCGGATCAGCCGGGCGGCCTTGATCGTCGTGAGTTCCGGGTCGCCGGGGCCGACGCCGACGCCGTAGAGACGCCCGGTGCTCACAGGATCTCCTTCTGGGTCGCAAGGGCGTTCACGGCCGCCGCCGTGATCGCGGATCCGCCGCGGCGTCCGCGGACGACGAGGTGCTCCAGGTCGGTCGCCGCCAGCGCGTCCTTCGACTCCGCGGCCCCGATGAACCCGACCGGGATCCCGATCACCGCGGCCGGCCGCGGCGCGCCGGCGTCGATCATGCCGAGCAGGTGGAACAGGGCCGTCGGGGCGTTCCCGATCGCGACGACGGCGCCGTCGAGCCGGTCGCGCCACAGCTCCAGGGCGGCGGCGCTGCGGGTCGTGCCCCGCTCCGCCGCGAGGGCGGGGACGCGCGGGTCCCGAAGCGTGCAGACGACGTCGTTGCCGGCGGGCAGGCGGGCGCGGGTGATGCCGGAGGCGACCATCTCGGCGTCGCAGAGGATCGGGGCGCCATCGCGCAACGCCGCGCGGCCCGCCGCGACGACGCCGGGGGAGTAGCCGAGGTCGTCGACCAGGTCGACCTGGCCGCAGGCGTGGATCATGCGGACCGCGACCTGCGCGACGTCCGGCGGCAGTCGGGAGAGGTCGGCCTCGGCGCGGATCGTGGCGAACGAGCGGCGGTAGATCTCGTCGCCGTCGCGGACGTACTGGTGGATCATCCGAGCTCCGCCCGAGCTATCCCATCGATCAGGTACCCGCCGTCGACGAGCGCGACGGCGTCGACATGCCGACCCCGCGGCGCCCCGCACCGGCGCGCGCAGCCGGAGACGTGCACGCGGCCGGCGGGCAGCCGCCCGATCGCAGCCAGGGCGTCGGCGCGGACGTCGGCGAGCGCTTTCGCGCAGCCCGGCCGGCCGGCGCAGGCACTCACGTCGGCGGCCGGCCCCGGTGCGACGACCAGTCCGGCGGCGGCGAGCTCCGTGGCGGCGAGGCGGGAGGCGGGCAGCACGAGGGTGCGCCAGGGCGTGACGACCGCTGTGGGCCCGGTATCGGCGAGGAGGCGGAGCTGGTCCGCGGTCAGCTCCCCGAGCAGCGGCGCGACGACGAGCGCGGTGCCGCCGTCGGCGCGCGGCACCGGCCCGGGCCGCGCCGCCGCCGCCGGGGTGTCTGTGAGTGCAGCATGGTGGCTTTGCTGCACTCCGACCGCAGCAAAGCCACCATGCTGCGACGGGCGGAGCCCGGCGCCGTGCGCGTATACCAGCGCTGCGGCGATCCGCGCCGGCCCCTCCGCCAGCTCCGCGGCCCGCCATGCCGTGCCCCCGTCCGCCGCCCGCAGCGCCAGGAACGCCTCCGCCGCGTCGAGCAGCACCGCCACGGCGTCCGCGGCCGTCACGACCAGCCCCGTATCCATCCCCGCGACCAGCAGCGCACCGGGCGCGCGCCAGCACAGGTCCGGGTCCTCCGCGGCGACGTCGCCCCGGCCGTCGTCGAGTGCGAACAGGAACCGGCCGGGCAGCTCCGCCAGCTCCGGACGGGCGCACAAGCCGCGGTCCAGCGTCGCGGCGAGCCCCCGCACGTCGGCCAGGCCCCCGGCGATCCCCGACAGCGGCGACGCCAGCACGTTGCGCACACGCTCGTGCGTCGCCGACGGCAGCAACCCTGCGTCGGTCAGGCGCGCGGCGAGCGCGGGTGACCGCGACAGCCCCCGCAACTGCAGGTTTCCGCGCGACGTCAGGTGCACCCGCCCGTCGCCCAGCTCCTCGGCGCAGCCCGCGAGCACGCGCAGGGCCTTCGCGTCGATCACACCGCCGGGCAGGCGTATCCGGGCGAGCGCCCCGTCGGCGGCGTCGTGCGGGGCGAAGACCCCCGGACAGGCGTCGGCGCGGGATCGGACGGCGGCGGGCACCGGGTCACTCTAGGCACGACCGATGCGAGAGTGCGCTCCTGCGAGCGGGCGATCACATCGCGACCGGGACTGTGGCGCTTCCGGCCACGCTTGACGCGATCGCCGGGACACGTGCGACAGTTGGCCGGAAAGACGTACCTACCGACAAGTCCACATCGCGAGCGGGGACCAGGAAGCCGGTGCGAGTCCGGCGCGGTCCCGCCACCGTCACTGCGCTGCTTTCGCAGGAGCCGGACACTGCCCCGCCCGCCGCCGTGACCCGGGACGCGGATCCCGAGGAAGGTCCGCCATGCTTCGCGCGCCGTTCCGGGAGCCGTCCCGGTGATCCTGCTCCTGTCCACCTCGGACACCGACCTGCTCTCCGCCCGCGCCTGCGGCGCCGCTTGGCGCCCCGCCAACCCGAACCGCGTCGACGACCTGCCGGCCATGCTCGCGGATGCGGAGATCGTCGTCGTCCGCGTCCTCGGCGGGCGCCGGTACTGGGAGGACGGGATCGACACGGTCCTCGCCTCCGGCAAGCCGGTCGTCGCGCTCGGCGGCGAGCAGGCGCCGGACGCCGAGATGATTGAGCTGTCGACCGTGCCGGCCGGGGTCGCGGCCCAGGCCCACACCTACCTCGCGCAGGGCGGGCCGGAGAACCTCGCGCAGCTGCACGCCTTCCTGTCCGACACCGTGCTGCTCACCGGCGAGGGGTTCGCGCCGCCGGTCGAGCTGCCGAGCTGGGGCGTCCTGGAGCGCGACGGCAAGGCCACGGACGGCGCCACCGTCGCCGTCCTCTACTACCGCGCCCAGCAGCTCGCCGGGAACACCGCCTACGTCGAGACGCTGTGCGCCGCGATCGAAGACGCGGGCGGGCAGGCGTTGCCGGTGTTCTGCGCGTCGCTGCGCCAGGCCGAGCCCGCGCTGCTGCAGACCCTGCGCGCCGCGGACGCGATGGTCGTCACCGTGTTGGCGGCGGGAGGCACGAAGCCGGCCAGCGCGTCGGCGGGCGGCGACGACGAGGCGTGGGACGTCGCGGAGCTGGCCGCTCTGGACGTCCCGATCCTCCAGGGGCTCTGCGTCACCAGCAGTCGCGCGACCTGGGCGGACAGCGACGACGGACTGTCGCCGCTCGACGTCGCCACGCAGGTCGCCGTGCCGGAGTTCGACGGCCGGCTGATCACGGTGCCGTTCTCGTTCAAGGAGTTCGACGCCGACGGGCTGTCCATCTACGTCGCCGACCCGGAGCGCGCCGCCCGCGTCGCGGGGATCGCCCTGCGGCACGCCCGGCTGCGGCACATCCCGAACGCGGACAAGCGGATCGTGCTGATGCTGTCGGCGTACCCGACCAAGCACGCGCGGATCGGCAACGCCGTCGGGCTCGACACACCTGCCAGTGCCGTCGCCCTGATCACGGCGATGGCCAAGGCCGGTTACGACGTGGGCGAGCTTCCGGGCGTCGCCGAGCAGGACGGCGACGCGCTGATCCACGCGCTGATCGAGGCCGGCGGGCAGGACCCCGACTGGCTCACCGAGGAGAAGCTGGCCGGGAACCCGATCCGGATCTCGACCGCGACGTACGCCCGCTGGTTCGACACGTTGCCCGACGACTTCCGCAAGGGCGTCGAGTCGCACTGGGGCCCCGCGCCGGGCGAGCTCTACGTCGATTTCTCTTCTGGGAAGACCGGCGACATCGTCGTCGCCGCCATCCGCAGCGGCAACGTCGTGCTGATCGTGCAGCCGCCGCGCGGCTTCGGCGAGAACCCGGTCGCGATCTACCACGACCCGGACCTCCCGCCCTCGCACCACTACCTCGGCGCGTACCGCTGGCTGGCCGCGCCGCAGGACGAGGGCGGCTTCGGCGCCGACGCGATCGTGCACATGGGCAAGCACGGCAACCTCGAGTGGCTGCCGGGCAAGACGCTGGGCATGAGCGCGTCGTGCGGTACGGACGCGGCGCTCGGTGACCTGCCGCTGGTCTATCCGTTCCTGGTCAACGACCCGGGGGAGGGGACCCAGGCCAAGCGCCGCGCGCACGCCACCCTCGTCGACCACCTCATCCCGCCGATGGCCCGCGCCGAGACCTACGGCGACATCTCGCGGCTCGAGCAGCTCCTCGACGAGCACGCCAACATCTCCGCGCTCGACCCGGCCAAGCTCCCGGCGATCCGCCAGCAGATCTGGACGCTGATGCAGGCCGCGAAGCTGGACCACGACCTCGGGCTGAAGGAACGGCCGGAGGAGGAGGGTTTCGACGACTTCCTGCTGCACGTCGACGGCTGGCTCTGCGAGATCAAGGACGTCCAGATCCGCGACGGCCTGCACGTGCTCGGGGCCGCGCCGGCCGGCGACCAGCGCGTGGACCTCGTGCTCGCCATGCTGCGCGCCCGCCAGATGTGGGGCGGCGAGCAGAGCCTGCCCGGCCTGCGCGAAGCCCTGGGCCTGCCCGACGAGGCCCCCAAGGCCCACGTGGACGAGATCGAGGCGCTCGCGCACGCCCTTGTCGCGGCCATGGAGGCCGCCGGGTGGAACCCGGACGCCGCCCCGACGGTCGTCGCCGACGTGTGCCAGAACCGCGCACTCGCGCTGACGAACGTGCCGACTCGCGCGGAAACCCCCGCGAGTCCGTCACTTCGACAGGGCGAGTCGCACGTTCCGCCAGCCGGCATCGAGCCGACGGCGGACCTCGAGCAGGTCGAGCGGGTGCTGCGGTTCGCGGCCGAGGAGGTCGTGCCGCGGCTCGACGCGACCGTCGACGAGATCCCGCGCGTCCTGCACGCCCTCGACGGCGGGTTCATCCCGGCCGGACCGTCGGGCTCGCCCCTGCGCGGGCTGGTCAACGTGCTCCCGACCGGCCGCAACTTCTACTCCGTCGACCCCAAGGCCGTCCCGTCGCGCCTCGCGTGGGAGACCGGGCAGGCGATGGCGGAGTCGCTGGTCGGGCGCTACCGGCGCGACCACGACGGCGCGTACCCGAAGAGCGTCGGCCTCAGCGTGTGGGGCACGTCCGCCATGCGGACGAGCGGCGACGACATCGCCGAGGTCTTCGCGCTGCTCGGCGTCCGGCCGGTCTGGGACGAGATGTCGCGCCGGGTCGCCCGGCTCGAGGTGATCGACCTCGACGAGTTGGACCGGCCGCGCATCGACGTCACCGTGCGCATCTCCGGCTTCTTCCGCGACGCGTTCCCGCACGTCCTGGCCCTGCTCGACGACGCGGTGCAGATGGTCGCCGCCCTCGACGAGCCGGACGAGCGCAACTTCGTGCGCGCCCACGCCGACGGCGCCGACCGACCGATGCGGATCTTCGGCTCCAAGCCCGGCACCTACGGGGCCGGTCTCCTGCAGCTCGTCGACTCCCGCAGCTGGCGCGACGACGCCGACCTCGCCGAGGTCTACTCCACGTGGGGCGGCTACGCCTACGGCCGCGGCATCGACGGCGTCCCCGCCCGCGGCGCGATGGAGGCCGCCTACCGGCGCATCACCGTGGCCGCGAAGAACACCGACACCCGCGAGCACGACATCGCCGACTCCGACGACTACTACCAGTACCACGGCGGCATGATCGCGACCGTCCGTGCGTTGACCGGCAGCGCGCCGGCCGCCTACGTCGGCGACTCGACGACCCCGTCGTCGGTCCGCACCCGCACCCTGCACGAGGAGACCTCGCGTGTGTTCCGCGCCCGGGTGGTCAACCCGCGCTGGATGCAGGCCATGCGCCGGCACGGCTACAAGGGCGCGTTCGAGATGGCCGCCACCGTCGACTACCTGTTCGGCTGGGACGCCACCACCGGCGTGATCGCCGACTGGCAGTACGAGAAGCTCACCGAGAGCTACGTGCTCGACCCCGTCAACCGGGAGTTCCTCGCCGAGTCCAACCCGTGGGCGCTGCACGGCATGGCCGAGCGGCTGCTGGAGGCCGTCGACCGCGGGCTGTGGGAGGCACCCGAGCCCTCGACCCTCGACGCCCTGCGGCAGACCTACCTCGAGACCGAAGGGGATCTGGAGGCGGAGTGACCCGCACGGTCTACGTCATCGGGATCGGTGCGGGGAATCCGGAGCACCTGACCCTGCAGGCCGTCGCCGCGATGAACCGCGTCGACGTGTTCTTCACGATCGACAAGGGCGCGGTGAACGGGGGAGCGACGGCCGACCTCGCGGGCCTGCGCGCCGACCTCCTGGCCCGTCACGTCACCAGCCCGCACCGGGTCGTGACCGCGCCGGAGGTCCCGCGCGACCGCGACCCGGCCGCGTACGTCGCCACCGCGACCGAGTGGCAGGCGCGCCGGGCGGCGCTCTACGCGGAGATGATCGAGCACGAGCTGGCCGACGGCGGCACCGGCGGCTTCCTCGTCTGGGGCGACCCGTCGCTGTACGACGGCACGCTCAACCTCCTGCACGGGATCGCCGAGCAGGGCCAGAAGCTCGAGATCGTCTCGATCCCCGGCATCAGCAGCGTCGCCGCGCTGGCCGCCGCACACGGACTGATCCTCAACCGGGTCGGCACCCCGATCCTGATCACCACCGGCCGCCGGCTCGCGGACGGGGGCATGCCGCGCGACGTCGACGACGTCGTCGTCATGCTCGACGGCCGCACGGCTTTCGCCGGGCTGGCCGACACGGATCTCGACATCTACTGGGGCGCCTACCTCGGCACGCCGGACGAGATCCTGGTGTCCGGCGACCTGCACGAGGTCGAGGACGAGATCCAGAGTTGCCGCACGGAGGCCCGTGCCCGCAAGGGCTGGATCATGGACACGTACCTGCTGCGCCGTCGCCGCTGAACGACGAGGCGTCGCTGTCACGATGACCGCCGGCGCTCCCCTCCAGCGCCGACGGCGACCGCGACCGTCCGTGACGGGTGACGCAAGTCAACAGGCGGTGACGGTGCGTTGTCACCCCGGTACGGCACCCGGGCACAACCCCGTACAAAGCCCGTACAGCGCCTGCCCGTACGGTGCGCGGTCATCGGCGGGGTCACCCGGTCGTGATGGGCGGTCACCAGGGGGTGGCGATGGCGGAGGAGACCGACGCACCGGAACGGCTCACGCCCGACCCGGCCCGGATCGCCGACGGGCGCGAGTTCGCCCGCGAGCTCACGCTGGCCCGCGAACACGCCGGACTCACCGTGCGCCGGGTGCAGGCGGCCACCGGAATCGTCGCGAGCACGCTCGGCGGCTACTTCTCCGGTCGCCACAGCCCGCCGGCCGAGAGCCTCGAGGCGATCCTCCGGGCCTGCGGAATCGACGATCCCGAGGCCGTCCGGCAGTGGCACGACGCCCTCGGCCGCGTGCGGAAGGTTCCCGGGCGGCGTCGGTCCCGGACGGTCGAGCCTCCCTACCGCGGTCTGGAGAGCTTCCAGCCGCAGGACGCCCCGTGGTTCTTCGGCCGCGCGGAGCTCGCCGCGGCGATCGTCGCGGCGCTCACCGAGCGCGGCGGGCGAGGGCCGCTGGTGGTGGTCGGCGCCTCGGGGGCGGGCAAGTCGTCCGTCCTGCGCGCCGGGCTGATCCCCGCGATGCAGACCCGGCCCGTGCTGCTCACCCCCGGCGAGCGCCCGCTCACGACACTCGCGACGCACCTCGCCGCCGCCCGCGGAGCCGACCCGGTCGAGCTGCGCGCCGCGCTGGCGGCGGAACCTCTCGATCCGGCCGTCCTCGGTGTCGACGCCGACCTCCTGCTCGTCGTCGACCAGTTCGAGGAGGTGTTCGGCCCGGCCGTCGACGAGGCGGAGCGCGCGGCGTTCATCCGGGTGCTCTGTGCGCTCGACGCGCCGGTGGTGCTCGCCCTGCGCGCCGACTTCTACGGTCGTGCGCTGGGCCATGCGCCGCTCGCCCGGGCCGTGCAGGAGGGCCAGGTCGTCGTCGGCCCGATGAGCGACGACGAGCTGAGGGCGGCGATCGTCGAACCGGCGCGCAAGGCCGAGGTGACGGTGGAGGACGGCCTGGTCGAGGTGCTCCTCGCCGACCTGCACCGGACCGGCGCCGGTGCGGCGTCGGCCGCACTCCTCCCGCTCCTGTCGCACGCGCTGCTGGCCACCTGGCGGCGTGGGCAGGGCGTGCGGATGACCGTGGCGGACTACCACGCGGTCGGGGGGATCGCGGGCGGCGTGGCGCAGTCCGCGGAGGAGGTGTTCACGCAGCTGCCGGACGA
This sequence comes from Pseudonocardia charpentierae, assembly GCF_031845345.1. Taxonomy (NCBI): domain Bacteria; kingdom Bacillati; phylum Actinomycetota; class Actinomycetes; order Pseudonocardiales; family Pseudonocardiaceae; genus Pseudonocardia; species Pseudonocardia charpentierae. The sequence goes on from NZ_JAVREJ010000002.1 coordinate 451,772, forward strand.
CCGGCAGGAGCTCGTCCGGCACATCTTCCTGCGGCTCGTGCACGTCGCGCCGGACACGGCCGACACCCGCCGTCATGTGGAGCGGGCGGAGTTGCCCGGCGGTGCCGAGGTCACCGAGGTCCTCGACCTCTTCGTCGCCCGCCGGTTGCTCACGGTCGACCGGCACACGGTCGGGATCACCCACGAGGCCCTGCTGACCGCCTGGCCACGGCTGCGCGGCTGGATCGACACCGACCGCGGAGGACTGGCCGTCCACCGTCGTCTCGGCGAAGCGGCCCGCGCGTGGCGGGACGCCGACCGGGATCCGGACCTGCTCCTGCGCGGCGGCCGGCTCGCCGCTGCGCAGGAAGCGACCGCCGAACGCGCCGGCAAGCTCAACGAGCTCGAACGCGCCTTCCTCGCCGCCGCGACCGCCAGGCAGGCCGCCGAGCGGCAGGCCGAGCGGCGGCGCACCCGCCGGCTCCGGCGGCTGCTGGCGGTGCTGGCGGTCGCGTTGCTGATTGCCGCCGGATCCGGTGCCTACGCCCTGAAGCAACGCGGCGACATGGCCCGCGAGCGGGACGTCGCCGTGTCGCGGCAGGTCGCGGTGCGGGCGGACATGCTGCGCGGCAGGGATCCGTCGCTGGCCGCGCAGCTCGCCGTGGCGGCGTACCGGATCTCCCCGACCCCCGAGGCCCGCGCGCAGCTGATCGGCGCCACCGGCGCACCGACGCCGGCCCGGCTGCCCGGGCCGTCGGGTACCACCCAGTCCGTCGCGGTCGACGCCCGGCGCGGGTTGGTCGTGACCGCGGCGGGGAGCGACCCGACGGCCCAGGTGTGGAACCGGTCGGACTCCGGCGCCTGGCAACGGCTCGCCGACACCCCACCCGTGGCCGACGGCACGGTGCTCACCGTGGCGCTGAGCCCGGACGGTCGGCTGCTCGCCGCCGGTGCCGGGACGGCCGTGCATCTGATCGACCTCGCCGATCCGGCGCACCCGACGGCCGTCGGGCCACCGGTCACCGGCGCGCAAGGGACGATCTTCGGGATCGCGTTCACCCCCGACGGCCGGACCCTGGTGGCCGGCGGCGCCGACCGCACGGTGCGCTCGTGGGACGTCAGCGACCCCGCGCACCCCGTCCCCGGCGCCGTCTTCACCGGGCCGGGTGGCGACGTCCAGGCCGTGGCCGTCAGCCCGGACGGGCGGCAGCTCGCCGCCGGAAGCGCCGACACCGGCGCCTACCTGTGGGACCTTGCCGATCCGGCCCGCCGGGAGGTGCTGATCGGCGCCACCGCCAAGATCCACGCGGTCGCGTTCAGCCCGGACGGTCGCACCCTCGCCGCAGGAGGCGCGGACCGCGCCGTGCACCTGTGGAACGTCGCCGATCCCACGCTGCCACTGATCGGTGAGCCGCTGGCCGGCCCGACGACCTGGGTCAACTCCGTCGCCTTCAGCCCGGACGGACGGAGCATCGCGTTCGGCAGCTCGGACAACACCCTCCGGGTGGTCGACCTGGCGTCCCGACGCCTGGTCGCGGAGCTGCCGCATCCCAGCCCCGTCACCGCCGCGACGTTTCTCGACGACCGCACGCTCGTCGCAGGAGAGGCGGACGGCGTGGCGCGCGTCTGGCCGGTGCCGGGTCCGGGCCTGTCCGGCTTCGCCGACTCCGTCTTCGCGCTCGACTGGAGCGCGGACGGCCGCGTGCTTGCCGTCGGTCCCGGCAGCAAGGACGGCACCGTCTCGCTCTGGCGGCTCGACGACGCGTCCGCCGCCCTGCTCGGATCGGTGACGAACCCGCCGGGCGAGGCCACGTTCTCCGGCTCGGCCACCCTGAGCCCCGACGGTCGGACGGTGGCGGTCGGCCGCTCCGACGGCAGCGTCCGGCTCTGGGACGTGAGCGCGCCCGACCGGCCGGTCCCGGTCGAACCGCCCCTCACCGGGTCGACGGGCGTGGTGGAGCAGCTGACGACGAGCCCGGACGGCCGCACCCTCGCGGTGTCGTCCGACGACGGCACGGTCCGGCTCTGGGACATCTCCCAGCCCCGGACACCGCGACCGCTGCGCATGCTCACCGGCCCGACCAACTACGTCTTCGCCGCGACCTTCAGCCCGGACGGCCGCGTCGTCGCCGGGGCGAGCGCCGACCGGAAGGGTTATCTCTGGGACCTGACCAGGCCCGACGACGTCCCGACCGCAGTTCTCGACGGCCCGACCAGCTACGCCTACTCGCCGGCCTTCAGCCCGGACGGGCACACGCTGGCGATCGGCAGCGCCGACAAGACGGTGCGCCTGTGGGACGTGCGCCGGCTCGACCGACCCGTACCGCTCGGTGCGCCGATGACCGGCCCGACCAACTACGTCTACACCGTGGTCTTCAGTCCGGACGGCACGCAGCTCGCAGCGGCGAGCACCGGTGGCACCGCGTGGCTGTGGGACGTCTCCACACCGACCGCGCCGCGCGACCCGATCGGCATCGCCGCCTCGACGGACCCACTGTTCACGGTCGCCTTCAGCCCGGACGGGAACACCCTCGCCGCGGGCGGCGCCGACCGGCGCGTGCACCTGTGGACGATCGACCCGCAGCGCGCGGCGGAGGCGCTCTGCGCGCGGACCGGAGCGCCACTGACCCCCGACGAGTGGCGCAGCCTCGTCGGCGACCTGCCCTACGCCACGCCCTGCGGGGGCCGGTAGCGCGGCTCGTCCCGGCCCCTACGCTGGCCCCATGAGGTCAGTCGGAACGTCACGGTGAACAACGACGACGAGCGCATCGCGCTGTTCCTCGACTACGAGAACCTGGCCATCGGCGCCCGCGACGGGCTTGGTGTGTCGCCGTTCGACTTCGGGCCGGTCGCCGACGCCCTCGCCGAGCGCGGCCGGGTCGTGTCCCGCCGCGCCTACGCCGACTGGTCGTACTTCGACGAAGACCGCCGCCTGCTCGCCCGCGCGCAGGTCGAGCTGATCGAGATCCCGCAGAAGCTCGGCGGTTCACGCAAGAACGCCGCCGACATCAAGATGGCCGTCGACGCGATCGAGCTCGCCTACGAGCGCGGGTTCATCACCACCTTCGCCATCGGCACGGGTGACTCCGACTTCACCCCGCTCGTCCACAAGCTGCGGGAGCTGGACAAGCGGGTCATCGGGATCGGCGTGCAGTCGTCGACGTCCGCGCTGCTGCCGCCCGCGTGCGACGAGTTCCTGTTCTACGACCGGCTGCCGGGCGTGGAGCCCGTCCGCGAGCGGGCCCGGCCGGCGCGCCGCACCACGACGCCCACCCCGGCGCCTACCCCGGAGCCCACCGCCCCCGAGGCCGTGCCCGAGCCGGCGGCACCCACCGCAGACGGCGACGCCGACGTCGGCCCGCTGGTCGCCCGGACCCTCGCCGGCCTGCAGCGCCACACCGACGGCCCGGTGCTCGCCTCGCGGCTCAAGCGGGCGATCCTCCGCAAGGACCCGACCTTCGACGAGGCGGCCCACGGCTTCCGCAGCTTCACCGAGCTGCTGCGGCACCTCGCCGGTCAGCGGGTCGTCGAGCTGGCCGACGGAAGCGCGCAGGGCGACCCGCAGGTGACGTTCCCGTCGGCGGCCTCCCCGGTGGACGACGCCTTCCGCCTGCTGGCCGACGTCGTCGCCGACCTCGGGTCGCCGCAGCTCAGCGGCCTGAAGAACCAGCTCCGGAAGCGTCAGCCGGACTTCAGCGAGAAGCGGTTCGGCTTCGGCAGCTTCCTCTCGTTCGTCCGCGCCGCCCGGGCGCAGGGCCTGCTCGAGATGGGCTGGGACGACGCCGCAGGCGACTACCGCCTGCACATCGAGGACTGACCCGCGGCGTCAACCGCGCCGTCACACGCCCGCCGCCGAAGCTCGCCGCATCGGGGTCGTCCGGACCCCGCCGTTACTCCACCTGTGGTTCACCGCCTTGCTCCGCTGCGGCGTTGAACCACAGGACACGATGGGAGGAGGCGACGATGCCGAAGTACGTGATCGAGCGGGAGATCCCCGGGCTGGGCGACGCGAGCGCGGAGGACCTGCGCGCGGTCGCGCAGAAGTCCAACGCGGTGCTGGCCGAGCTGGCCCCGCAGGTCCAGTGGGTCCAGAGCTACGCGACGCAGGACAAGATGTACTGCATCTACGTGGCGGACGACGCCGAGTCGGTCCGCGAGCACGCGCGCCGGGGCGGGTTCCCGGCCGACAGCGTGGCGGCGGTGGCTGCGGTCGTCGACCCGACGACCGCCGAGGGCTGACGGGACGCGCGGAGGGATCGATGGACGTGGAGATCCACCTCCTCGGCCCTCCGCGCGTCGTCTGTGACGGGGTTGCGCGGCGGGACCCGCGTGGCCACAAGGTGTGGGGCCTGCTCGCCTACCTCCTGCTCCGCGACGCCCCGCCCACCCGCGCGTCACGTGGCCGGGCTGCTGTTCCCGGCCGCGGACGATCCGCTCGCGGCCCTGCGATGGGCGCTGTCGATGCTGCGCCGGCTGCTGGGCGAGACCGCCACCGTCGGAGCTGATCCGCTGCGGATCACGTGGGAGCAGGCCCCGGTCGTCGACGTGCCGGCGATCCGGACGGCGGACCCGGCGGAGGTCGCGTCGTTCGCCGACCTCGACCACGACCTGCTCGAGTCGATGACGTTCCCGGGCTGCCCGTCGTTCGAGATCTGGCTGGAGGCGCAGCGGCGGCACGCCCGCTGCGCGGCCGCGTCGCTGCTGCACGACGCGGCGCTCGCCCGCCTCGCCCGCGGCGACGCCGACGGCAGCGCCGACCTCGCCGCCCGGCTCGTCGCCCTCGACCCCTACGACGAGAACTCCCAGGTGCTGCTGGTCCGCTCGCTCGCCGTTGGCGGTCGCGGTGTGGACGCCGCCCGCCAGGCCGCGGCGTGCCGCGACCTGTTTCGCACCGACCTCGGCGTGGAGCCCGGGCCCGCCCTGGACGCCGCGTTGACCTCGTCGACCGCCACGCCGACGGCCCGTGCGGCCGGCGGCCGTGCCGCGGTGCGGGCGCTGATCGACGCCGGGGAGGCCGCGGTCGGCGCAGGGGCACTGGAGGCGGGCCTGCAGTGCCTGCGCCGGGCCGTCGCCGACGCGGGCGCGCTCGGTGCCGGCGACCTCGGCGCCCGCAGCGCCGCGGCGCTCGGCTCGGCGCTCGTGCACGCGGCCCGCGGGTCGGACGAGGAGGGCGTGACCTCGCTGCACCGCGCGCTGGCCGGTCCCGGCGCCGAGCCGCACACAGTGGCGCACGCGCTGGGCGAACTCGCGTACGTCGAGTTCCTCCGGGGCCGCTACGACCGCGTGGAGGTGTCGCTCGCGCGAGCGGCCGAGGTGACCACCGACCCGGCCCAGCAGGCCGCCGCCCTGACCGTGCGGGGCAGCGCGCTCAGCGACGTCGGCCGGTACGGGCCGGCGCTGGCGGCTCTCCGCGAGGCGTTCGACGTCGCGCAGGACGAGCGCCGCCGTGCCTACGTCCTGTCGATGGTGGGCCGGGTGCAGCTGCTGCGCGGCGAGCCCGACGCGGCAGAGGTGCTGGACGAGTCGATCTCCCGGGCTTCGGCGGCGGGCTGGATGTCGTTCCTACCCTGGCCGCAGGCCCTCCGCGCGGAGGCCGACCTGCAGCAGGGCGACGTCGACGGGGCCGCGGCCCGCTTCGAGCACGCTTTCGCCCTGGGCTGCCAGATCGGCGACCCGTGCTGGGAGGGGCTGGCGGCCCGCGGACTCGGCCTCGTGCACGCCGCACGAGGCGACGTCGACGCCGCCGTCACCACGCTGCTCGACGCCCGGCGGCGCGCCGTCCGGCTCCCGGACGCCTACGTCTGGGTGCACGCGTACGTCCTCGACGCGCTGGCGACGGTCGGCGTGGCGCACCGCCTGCCGCACGCCGCGGAATGGGTGGCCGAGCTCGCGGCCCTGGCCGGGCGGTGCGGCATGGCTGAGCTCGCGGCGCGTGCGGCGGTGCACCGGTGGCGGCTGGGCGACGCGGCGGCGCGGGACGCGGCGTGGGCCCTGGGCGCGGTGGTGGACAACCCGGTCCTGCACGCGCTGCTCAGCTAACTGAGGGATCACCCCCGTGACATGAACACCAGCGCGATCCCCGGCAGCGGAATCCGCGCTGATGTTCACCTCACGCGACGAAATGCAGTTGCCCGAGCCGCTCGCACTCGGTTCACTCACCCGGTCCTGACCCCTGCCCGAGGAGCCCCCGTGCGAGCACAGCGCATGTCCACCCGTCCGCTCGTTCTGGGAGACATGTCGCTTGCCCACGCTCAACCTCGGGATCCTCGCCCACGTCGACGCCGGTAAGACCAGCCTCACCGAGCGCCTGCTGCACGCCACCGGCGTCGTCGCGGAGCTCGGCAGCGTCGACGCGGGCAGCACCCGCACCGACACCTCGCCGCTGGAGCGCCGCCGCGGCATCACGATCAACGCCGCGGTCGCGTCGCTGCGCCTCGGCGATGTCACGGTCAACATCGTCGACACCCCCGGCCACCCCGACTTCATCGCCGAGGTGGAACGGTCGCTGGGCGTGCTCGACGGGGCCGTGCTCGTGGTGTCCGCCGTCGAGGGGGTCCAGCCGCAGACCCGGATCCTCATGCGGGCGCTGCGGCGCCTGCACATCCCGACGCTGATCGTCGTCAACAAGATCGACCGGCGCGGTGCGCGGGCCGCCGATCTGGTGCCCGAGCTGGCGGCGAAACTGGCGCCGGACATCGTCGCGATGGGTTCCGTGCGGGGGCTCGGCACGCGGGCCGCGGAGTTCGTGCCGTTCGACGCACCGGGCGTCGAGGTCGTGGCCGAGCACGACGACGGTGTCCTCGCCGGGTTCCTCGCCGACCGTCCCGTGCCGGCCGACCAATTGCGCGGCACGCTCGCTGCCCTGTCCCGCTGCGGCCGGGCGCATCCCGTGTTCTTCGGCTCGGCGATCACGGGCGCGGGCACCGATGCGCTGCTCGGCGGCCTTCCCACGCTGCTGCCGACCGCCGGCGACGACGAGGACGCACCCCTCTCCGGAACCGTCTTCACGATCGCACGAGGGACGGCGGGGGAGAAGCTCGCGTACGTCCGCCTGTTCGCGGGCCGCCTGCGGATCCGGGACCGGCCCACCGTCGGCCGTAGCAAGAACCGGATCACCGGCGTCGAGGTGTTCGACGGCGGTCCGCCCACTCGCACCGATGTGCTGCGCGCCGGACAGATCGGCATCCTCCGCGGCCTCGACGACGCCCGGATCGGCGACGCCGTCGGCGCGCCGCGATCCGGTGTGGCACACCACCACTTCGCCCCGCCGACGCTCGAGACCGTGATCATCCCCGGGATCCGGCCGACCGTGGCCTGCTGTTCGCCGCGCTCGAGCGGCTCGCCGAGCAGGATCCGCTGATCGACCTGCGCCGCGACGGCGACGAGATCGCGGTCTCGCTCTACGGCGAGGTGCAGAAGGAGGTGGTGGAGGAGACTCTGGCCGCCGATCCCGGGATCGCAGTGACCTTCCGCGAGACGACGACGATCTGCATCGAGCGCCCGCTCGGCACGGGCGCCGGGGTCGAGTTCATCGGCGTCGAGCCCAACCCGTTCCTCGCCACCGTCGGCCTGCGGGTCGACGCCGCGCCCTTTGGGACCGGTGTCGTCCAGCGGCTCGAGGTCGAGCGGGGCTCCATGCCGGCCGCGTTCTTCCGGGCGGTCGAGGAGGCGGTCACCGACGCGCTGCGCCAGGGGCTGTACGGCTGGCAGGTCATCGACTGCGTCGTCACCGTGACCCACTCCGGCTACTGGGCCCGGCAGAGCCACGCCCACGGGACCTTCGACAAGTCGATGTCGAGCACCGCGGGCGACTTCCGCAACCTCGTTCCGCTCGTGCTCGCGGACGCGCTCCGGCAGTCGGGCACTGCCGTGTACGAGCCCGTCCAGGTGTTCCGACTGGAGATCCCGGCGGACACGCTCGGCGTGGTGCTGCCCGCTCTCGTGCGCCACCGGGCGAATCCCGACCGGTCGGCGGTGGAGGGGGCGGTGTGCCTCGTGGAGGGCGAGATCCCGGCCGCGGAGATCCACAGCCTGACGCGGCAGCTGCCGGGCCTCACCGGAGGCGAGGGCCTCCTGGAGACCGCGTTCGGGCACTACCGCCCGGTGCGGCAGGGGTGAGCGTCATCCCGGGAGGTCGTCGGCGAGCTCGCGCTCCATCCGGTCCAGCAGGTCTTCCAGCGCACGCTCGAACTCCGCGCTCGCGTGGTCTTCGGACAACCGGTCTTCCAGCCGCCGCAGGAGCGGGTAGTCCCGCACATCGACGGAGCTGCTCGTGGTCGGCATCGAGCGCGCCACGTCGGTCAGTTCCACCGCCGGCGCGGTCCTGCTGCCGAGCACCGCGGCCTCCAGCAGCAGATGTCCGAGCAGGAAGCTCGAGAACGCGCGGTAGGCCGCGACCGCGCGCTCGTCGGTGAAGCCGCGGTCCACGAGCGTGCTGAGGAAGTCCTCCACCACGCGCAGGCTGCGCAGTGGCGGACGCAGCCACGGTGCGGCGGGGTGCCGCGTCGCGATCAGAGGGAAGACCTGGGGGTGTTCGCGGGCGAGACCGCGCACGCCGTGGGCGAGCCACTGGAGATACGCCTGCCAGCCCTCGCCCGGACCGGGCCGCACGCCGTCGGGGTCGAGGTGCAACCGGTCGACCATCTCGTCCACCATGCCCTCGAGGAGGTCGTCGCGTCCTCCGACGTACCGGTACAGCGACATCGCCTCGACGCCGAGTTCGGTCCCCAGCCGGCGCATCGTCAGGGCGGTCAGCCCCTTCGCGTCCACGAACGCGATCGCAGCGTCGAGGATCCGCTCGCGCGACAGCGGCGCCCGGCTGTTCCGCTCATCGCGATCGCCGTCGCCTCCCATGCGGGCATACGCTAACCCCCCTTGACCGGGGATATCACTTACGCCGTAAGGTCCCCACGCGCCGCAGGCGGTTGTGCAGGCAGGACTGGGCTCATCGAATCCGGGCGAGGAATGGTCGAGGTCGAGGTCGTTCAGCAGCCGGAGGGCTACGTGCTCGTCCGCCTCGCCGGCGAGATCGACATGAGCCACCGCGCCGAGGTGCAGAAGGCGTTCGACCACGTGCTCGACGCCGGTCGGGCCGCCGTGCTCGTCGACCTGTGCGACCTGCGGTTCCTGGGGGTGGCCGGCATCGACCGGATCGACGTGGCGGTCGCCGAGCTCCGCGAGCAGGGACGGAGTGTGCGCGTCGTGTGCGCCGACCGAGGTGCGGTGTGGCGGATCGTGTCGCTGCTGGGGCTGGACCGGCAGTGGGCCGTCCACCACGACATCAGGCGGGCGGTCGCCAGCCTGACCCGCGACGGGAACGGGTGAGACCGGCGACCGACGATGCCACCGCGGACGGAAGCCGCTACTCCGTGTCGTCGAGCCTGAAGCCGATCTTGACGGTGACCTGCCAGTCGGCCACCTGGCCCTCGGCCAGGTGGCCGCGGACCTCGGTCATCTCGAACCAGTCGATGTTGCGCAACGTCTGGCTCGCGCGGGAGACGGCGTTGCGGATCGCCGCGTCGACGCCGTGCGGCGACGTCCCGACGATCTCGGCGATGCGGTAGGTGTGGTCGGCCACGGGTTCTCCTCGGGTCGGGGACCGAGCCATGATGGCGCGTCAGACCTGCGGACGCAGCCCCCGGAGCCACCGCGACGAGCCGACGGCGGTCGCGAGCTCGACCAACGCCCGCCCGTGCAGCTCGGCGAGCTGCTGCTGTTCGTCCTGCAGCGCCGCGCCGCCCTCGACGTAGGCCGCCGACGGGAAGTAGAGCCCGGGCGAGAGCAACTGCGCGCCGAAGAAGCCGCCGAGGATCCCCCGAACCTTCTCGACCGCGAGGAAGTGGTGGTCGCTCGCGCCGGTCAGCACCGTCGCGCAGACGGTGCCGCGCAGCGCGTCGCCCGACTCGTACTTCATCCCGCGCGGCGTGGCGTCGAGCAGCGCCTTGAGCTGGGCGGTGATGTCGGCGCGGTAGGTCGGCGAGGCGAACACCGCCGCGTCGGCCTCGCCCAGGGCCGCCACGGCGTCGGGCACGGCCGTGTCGGCGAGCTCGACGACCCGCGTCTCGGCGCCCTCCTGGGCGGCGCCGCTCAGCACCGCGTCCACCGCAACCCGCGTGCGCCCGCCCGCGTGCGGCGATCCGATCACAGCCACGACCAGCACGGCCCACCTCCTGGGCCGATCATGTCACCCCAGCTTGAACGGGTCGCGTGTCGCGCCGCTCAGCTCCACCCAGATGGACTTGACCTCGGTGTACTCCTGCAGCGCGTCGGCGCCGTTCTCCCGGCCCAGACCGCTTGCCCCGAACCCGCCGAACGGCGCGTACGGCCCGACGACCCGGTAGGCGTTGATCCAGACCGTGCCGGCCCGCAGCTTCGCCGCGACCCGGTGGGCGCGCTGGACGTCGCGCGTCCACACCGAGCCCGCGAGCCCGTACGGGGTGTCATTGGCGATCTTGAGCGCCTCCTCCTCGGTGCGGAACGTCAGCGCGGCGGTGACCGGGCCGAACACCTCCTCGCGCACGACGGTGGAATCCGCGGTGACACCGGTGAACAGCGTGGGGCGGACGAACAGGCCACCCAGCTCGTCGTCGGCTCCGCCGCCGCAGGCCGCGACGGCTCCTTCGGCCTTGGCCTTGTCGAGGTAGCCGAGCACCTTCTCGTACTGCGGCGGGTTCGCGACCGGCCCCATCTCGGTCTCGGGGTCGTTCGGGTCGCCGAGCTTGATCGCGTTCGCGCGCTCGGCGACGAGGCGGACCAGCTCGTCGTGCACGCTCTCGTGGACGACGACCCGCGAACCCGCCATGCAGGTCTGCCCGGTGGCGGCGAAGACGTCGGCGATGATCCCGTTGGCGGCCGCCTCGAGGTCGGCGTCCTCGAGCACCACCTGCGGCGACTTGCCGCCCAGCTCGAGGGTGACCCGGTTGAGGTTCTCCGCCGCGGCGTGCGCCACCGCCCGGCCGGTGGCCGTCGACCCCGTGAAGGCGATCTTGTCGACGCCCGGGTGGCCGGCGAGCGCCGCGCCCAGCTCCCGGCCGGATCCTGCGACGACGTTGAACACCCCGGCCGGGAAGCCGGCCTCGTGCAGCACCTGGGCGAAGGCGAGCGTCGACGCGGGGGAGTGCTCCGACGGCTTGACGACGAACGTGCAGCCGGCCGCCAGCGCGGGAGCGAGCTTCCAGGTCATCAGCAGCAGCGGCGAGTTCCACGGCGTGATCGCACCGACGACGCCGACCGGCTCGCGGCGGGTGTAGAGGAAGAACTGGGGCTTGTCGGTCGGGATGACCCGGCCCTCGATCTTGTCGGCGTGCCCGGCGAAGTAGTGGTACCAGGCGCCGAGGCCCTGCAGCTGGCCGATCATCTCCCGGTAGAGCTTGCCGTTGTCGCGCACCTCCACCCGGGCCAGGCGCTCCGCGTTCTCCCCGATCAGGTCGGCGAGCCGGCGCATGAGCGCGGCGCGCTGGAACCCCGTCATCGCGCCCCACTCGCCGTCCAGGGCGGTCCGAGCGGCGGCGACGGCGTGGTCGACGTCCTCGACGGTGCCTTCCGGCACGGTCGCCCACGGTTCGCCCGCGTAGGGGTCTAGGGAGCCGAACGTCCGCCCGTCCGGTGCGTCGACGAACGCGCCGCCGATGTAGTTCTGGAACCGTTCGAGCCGCTCCGGTGCGGTCATGGGCTCGCCTCCTCGCTGGACCCGCCTGCAGTCTCGTCCCTCGGCGGGGCGGCGGGCCAGCGTGATCGCGAGCTGCGCCTCCGGCTTTGTCAGGAAGGCCACCTTCAAGGCATCTGACGTCCTGAAGGTGGCCTTCCTGACATCACATGACGGGGCTCTCAGGCCGTGGCGGCCCCCGCCGGCTCAGCACCCGCCGCAGCGCCGCGTACAGCGCGAACGCGAGCACGAATCCGACGATGAACGTGATGTCCCCGATCGCCGGGATCGCCGACGCCAGCACGCCGACGTAGAGCTGTTGGTTGCTGAAGAAGAAGATCGACACGACCATCGCGACCGCCATCGCGATCGGCCCCGCCAGGTTGACGTGTCTCGTGCTGGTGAAGGGCGTGAGGTCGCCGGTCCTGCCACTGGTCGTCTTGTCCAGCAGCCGGTCGGCGAACGCCACGCCCAGCCACGGCGCGATCCAGTAGGCGATCACCAGCAGGAAGCCCTCGTACGCCTCGACGTGGCTCAGCGCGAAGATCGCGACCACCAGGCCCGCGAGCCCGACCACCACCGCGAGCACCGCGCGGCCGAACGTCGTCGGCAGGCGCAGGCCGACCGCGGCGAACGACATGGCCGCCGAGTAGAGGTTGAGCGCGTTCGCCGAGATCGCCCCGATGAAGATCGCCAGCAGCGTGATCCCGCCGAGCCAGCCCGGCATGAGCGAGATGTAGGAGCCGGTGGGGTTGGCGCCGTCCCAGTTCGCGACGCCCACCGCGGTCACCGCCGCCCCTCCGGCGACCTGCAGCACGGTCGAGGAGAGGAAGTTCCCGAGCCCGGCGAAGATCCCCGCCCGCTTGGCGGCGGCGGCCGGCAGGTAGCGGGAGTAGTCGGCGGCGTAGGGGTTCCAGCCGGCGGTGTAGCCGAACGAGGCGGCCAGCGCGATCCAGAACCCGCCCGGGACGGCGTCGCCCACGGGGCCGGTCTGCGTGCCGGGGAGGATCACGGCCATCCCGGCGATGAAGATCACGACGAGGACCGGGAACGTGAACCGCTCGAACAGGTGCACGAAGTTGTAGCCGAGGAAGGCTACGGCGAGCATCAGCGCGACGCCGATGACGAGGCAGACGTAGCCGTTCCACCCGGTCAGTGCGGACAGCGCGAGTGCGCCGCTGATCGCGTTGACCGCGAACCACCCGACGCCCGCCACGACCGCGTTGATCCCCGCAGGCAGCAGGTTGCCCCGGTAGCCGAACGGGCGGCGGCTGAGCACCATCTGTGCCAGCCCGCGCTCGGGTCCCCAGCTGGTGAGCAGGCCGTGCGAGACCGCGCCCAGCGCGTTGCCGATCACGATCGCCGACACGGCCTGCCAGAACGTCAGGCCGAAGAACAGCACGGCGATGATCCCGACGAAGATCGTCGCGAACTCCATGTTCGGCGACACCCACGTCCAGAACATCTGGGAGGGCCTGCCGTGCCGGTCTTCGACGGGGATCGGCTCGGCGCCACCGGGCTCGACGGCCGTGGCCTTGCTGCCGTACTCGTGCTGCAGCTCGTCGAGGGACGGACTGGCGGTCATGGGTCACCCTTCTTCACCGGACCGGATCGACCGGGCCGCACGCTGTCGGCTCCGGCTGACGGTCGGCGGTCGCGGGGCACGACGGATCACCGCGGGGTGAACAGTTGATCTCACGAGTTTCGGGCGTGTTACGTCACGTGGTGACTGGTCCGTTGCGTGCCGGATGTCCGGTCAGCGGGCCTGCGCAGGCTCCGGCCCGAACGCCGTCAGGAACCGGTCGCGGAACGCCTCCATCGGCCACACCGGCGCCTGCGGGCTCGGCTTCAGGCCCGCGTCCCAGTGCCAGTCCGCGATCTTGTCCAGCACCGCCGGGTCCTTGGCGACGATCGTGATCGGCACGTCGTGGCTCGCGCCCTCGCCGACGATCGACGTCTGCGGCTGGTGGTCGCCCAGGTAGATCATGACCGTGCGGTCGTCGCCGTAGCGCTGCACGTAGTCGATCACTGTGCTCAACGAGTACACCGTCGCGTCGCGGTACTGCGCCCGGGCGAGGTCGGCGTCCTTCAGGACGTCGTCGCCGGTCACGGCCCCTTCCACCTGCGGAGCGAAGATCGTCCCGTCGCCGAGGGCGTTCCAGTCGACGGGCTTCGGGATGGGCGTGAAGGGAACGTGGCTCGAAGTGAGCTCGACCTGCGCCATCAGCGGCCCGCGGTCCGCGCGACCGCGCTCCAGACGCTCGAATTCCGCCAGCGCGTACTGGTCGGGCATCGGCGAGAAGCTGAAGCCGGGGCCGCGGTACCCGAGCTCCGGGCCGATGTGCACCCGGTCGACGCCGAAGAACGCGCCCTCCGGCCACGCCCGGACGGTCGCCGGCATGACGCTGGTGGTCTCCCACCCCGCCTGCTGGAACGACGAGCCCAGCGTCAGGCGGTCGCTCGAGACGAGGCTGCGGTAGCGCTGCTGATTGTCGATCTTCAGGCCGGCCTGGAACGTGGAGTGCGCGAGCCAGCTGCCGCCGCCGAGCACGGGCGAGGTGAGCCACCCGCTGCGGGCGGAGAAGCCGGCGGCCGCGAGCGTCGCGGTACCGGCGTCGAGCACGGGGTCCACCGCCGGCGCGATGCCCGGGTCCTCGACCGCGCTGCGCCCGTAGCTCTCGACGAACGCCACGACGACGTCCTTGCCGCGCAGCCCCGTCAGCAGCTCGCTCGGGGCGGTGCCGCGGAAGGCGTCGGCGGCGGACTCCTGCGCGAACACACGCTCGTCGCGCAGGCTGGCCGGGACCTGCACGGCCACGCCGTAGGCGAGGGACGCCGCGCTGCGCGAGGCGACGGGTACGGGCGCGACGAGCTGTGCGCCCAGCGCGAGGCAGGCCACCCAGGCCACCGACAGCGCGGCGACGCTCCTGGCCGCGGTGGGCCGGTGCCGCCCGACGGCTCGGCTGATCTGCAGCATGGCCAGGGCCAGCACGACGACCACGACCACGGTGAGAACGACGGAGGCGATGGCCGCGGCCGTCGCGCCGGTGGAGCCGTAGGAGGCCTCCAGGAACTCCCGCGCGTTGTCGAGCAGGACCCAATCGAACACCGGGTCGAACGGCCGCCCCAGCGCGGACAGGAAGCCCATGTCGACGGCCTTGAGGATCGTCAGCGCGCCCAGCGCGGCGCCCCCGACGACGGCGAGGGCCCGCCCGATCCGTGGCGGCAGCACGAGCAGTAGCGCGACGCCGAGGAGCCCCTCGACCGGGATGCGCACCAGCGCGGCGGGCGTGAGCTGGTCGAGCTCTCGCGGGAGGGCCAGAGCGAGGTAGACGAGGAGGAACGCGACCGCCGTGAGGCCGGCGCCGACGGCGCGGTGGCCGGCGAGGCGGCGCAGGCGGCCGGACGGGCGCGCCCTGCTCTCGGCGTCGACCGGGCTCTCGGCGTCCACCCGGCTCTCGTCGCTCACCTGGCCGACGCCCAGCCGACCCGTCGCGTGACGGCGGTGTGCGCCGGGCGCGCCCGCCACAGCCAGGTGGCGCTCTTGGCGAACGACCAGATGAGGGCGGCCAGCGCCGCGACGACCATCGTGGCCGCGATCTGCTGCGCGAACAGTTGGGCCGACGCCACCACCAGCACGATCCCCTGCGCCGCGGCCACGACCTTCGCGGAGTAGCGGGTCGGCAGGTTCCCCGACAACCAGGGCAGCACCCAGCTCACCACGACGAAGACGTAGCGCATGGCCCCTATGACCAGCGCCCACGGTGTGACGAGCACCGCCACGTGCACGCTGAGCACGAGCACGAGGAACGCGTCGACCTCCATGTCGAACCGCGCGCCCAGGGCCGAGACCGTTCCCGTGCGCCGAGCGACCCAGCCGTCGACGCCGTCGAGCGCCAGCGCGACCGACGACAGCAGCACCAGTGTCGCCACCGGGTAGCCGTCGCCGCCGAGCCGGTCGGCCACCAGCGCCGTCACGCCCCCGACCAGGCTGGCCCGGGCAAGGGTGACGATGTCGGCCGGCCCCAGAGCGGCGGAACCGGCGCGACGGGCGGCGCCGCCGAGCAGTACAGCCAGACCGAGGGCGTAGGCGACGCCGCTGAGCCAGCCCACGGGGCCGAGGCCGACCTGGTAGGCCAGGGCACCGAGCAGCGCGACCTGCGCCACCGCGGCTGCAGCGAGCTGGTGGTCGACCCGGGCCGGGGTCGTGGAGTAGTCGAGCACGCTTGAATGCACGCACCCGCTGGCATATCGGTTCACTAGGAGACGAGATTAATCTGCGTCACACGGCACGTGCCTTCTGGCTCCGCACTCCCGGCGAGGGCGAGATCCGCACCGTCGATCTCCCCGCCCCCGGGCCCGGCGACGTCGTCGTCCGGACCCGCTACTCCGCGGTCAGCCGCGGAACCGAGACGCTCGTGTTTCGGGGTGGCGTGCCGGCGAGCCAGCACGCCCGGATGCGGGCGCCGTTCCAGGTCGGCGAGTTCCCGGCGCCGCTCGAGTACGGCTACCTCAACGTCGGTGAGGTCGAAGACGGTCCGGAGTCGCTGATCGGCCGGACGGTGTTCTGCCTCGCCACCCACCGCACCCGGTACGTGGTGCCGGCGACGGCCGTGACTCCCGTTCCCGACGACGTGCCCGCGGCGCGCGCGGTGCTGGCCGGCACGGTCGAGACCGCGGTCAACGCCCTGTGGGACGCGGCGCCGCTGGTCGGCGACCGGATCGCGGTGGTCGGGGGCGGCATGGTGGGCTGCTGCGTCGCCGCGCTGCTGGCTCGGGTGCCGGGCGCACGGGTCGAGCTGGTCGACGTCGACCCGGCCAGGGCCGGTGTCGCGGCCGCGCTCGGGGTGGGCTTCGCCGCCCCCGCCGACGCCGCGGGCGACTGTGACCTGGTCGTGCACGCCAGCGCGACGGGCGAAGGGCTGGCACGCTCGCTCGAACTGCTGGCCGACGAGGGCGAGGTGATCGAGCTGAGCTGGTACGGCGACCGCCCGGTCACGTTGCCGCTCGGGGAGTCGTTCCACTCGCGGCGCCTGGCGATCCGGGCGAGCCAGGTCGGCACGATCGCCCCGGCCCGGCGAGGGCGCCGCAGCTACGCCGACCGTATTGCGCTCGCGCTGCGCCTGCTCGCCGACCCGGTCTTCGACGCGCTGATCACCCGCGAGATCCGGTTCGCGGACCTGCCTCAGGAAATGCCGCGGCTCGCCGGTGAACCGTCCGCCCTGTGCGTGCGTGTCACCTACGACGAGGCCTGACAGCCGGAAAGGACCACCCTTGTTCAGCATCACCGTGCGCGACCACCTGATGGTCGCCCACAGCTTCACCGGCGAGGTCTTCGGCCCGGCCCAGCGCCTGCACGGCGCGACGTTCGTGGTGGACGCGACCTTCCGGCGGCCCGACCTGGACGCCGACAACATCGTCGTCGACATCGGGCTGGCCACCCAGGAGCTGCACGTGGTGCTGGCCGACATGAACTACCGCAACCTCGACGACGAGCCGGCCTTCGCCGGGACCAACACCTCCACGGAGTTCCTCGCCAAGGTGATCGCGGACCGGCTCGCCGACAAGGTGCACGCCGGCGCGTTGGGCGACGGGGCACGCGGCCTCACGGGGATCACCGTGGCCCTGCACGAGTCGCACATCGCGTGGGCCAGCTACGAGCGTGACCTGTGACAGCGCTGGATTCCGCTGGGCTGGATTCCACTGGGCTGGATTCCGCTGGGCTGGATTCCGCTGGGCTGGATTCCTCGGCTGTGCTGACCCCTGAGGTGCACGTCGTCGTGCCCGCCGGCATCGACGACCCCGCCTCGCCCAGCGGGGGCAACCGCTACGACCGGCGCGTCTGCGAGGGACTGGCCGACGACGGCTGGGTGGTGCACGAGCGCGCGGTCGCCGGAGCATGGCCGCACCCCGACTCCACCGCCCGCGACGCGTTGGGAGCCGCTCTCGCGGCGGCACCGGACGGCGCGGTGGTGCTCGTCGACGGGCTCGTGGCGTGCGGGGTCCCGGACGTCGTGGTCCCGGCGGCCCGCCGGCTCGCGCTGGTCGTGCTCCTGCACCTGCCGCTCGGCGACGAGTCGGGAGCGTCCCCCGAGCTGGCGGTGCGCGAGCGGGAGGTGCTGTCGGCGGCGACCGCGGTGGTGGCCACCAGCCCGTGGGCGGGTCGCCGGATCGTCGCGCTGCACGGCCTCGACCCCGCTCGCGTGACGGTCGCGGCGCCCGGCGTCGACCCCGCGCCGCTCGCTCCCGGATCGGGCGGCACCGCACTGCTGTGCGTCGGGGCACTCACCCCGACCAAGGGTCAGGACCTGCTCGTCGACGCGCTCGCCGAGATGCAGGACCTGCCGTGGACCTGCACGCTCGTCGGCCCGCTCCGCCACACCGCGCACGTCGGTGCCCTCCGTGCCGCCCTCGCCCGGCACGGACTCACCGAGCGGGTGTCACTGACCGGCCCGCTCACCGGCGCGGACCTCGACGCGGTCTACGCCGCAGCGGACCTGCTCGTGGTGCCCTCGCGCGCCGAGACCTACGGGATGGTCGTCACCGAGGCGCTGGCCAGGGGCATCCCGGTGGTCGCCAGCGACGCGGGCGGCCTGCCGGAGACGCTCGGTCACGACCCCGAGGGGCGGGTGCCGGGGATCGTCGTCCCGGCCGCTCGACCCGCGGCACTCGGCGCCGCCCTGTGCCGCTGGATGCTGGATCCGGCGCTGCGCGACGGGCTCCGTCACGCGGCCGGAGCTCGCCGAGGCATGCTGCACGGGTGGGAGGTGACCTCGACATGCATAACCCAAGCACTGACGCTGCCGGGTGGGACGCCCGCCTGAGCACCCCGGGATCGCCCGTCTGCACCCCGGACTGGCTCGCGCTGCGCGAGCCCGCCGACGCCGCCGCGCGTTCGCCCGAGCTCGCCGCGCTCGTCGCCGGCCGGCTGGGCGCCGAGCGGCCGCTCGTCGTCCGTGACCTCGGCTGCGGCACCGGCTCGCTCGGCCGCTGGCTCGCACCGCAGCTCGCCGGCCCGCAGAGCTGGATCCTGCACGACCGCGACGCCGAGCTGCTGGTGCGCGCGGAGGCCGGCCTGCCTCGGACGGCGGCCGACGGCTCGCCGGTCACCGCCCGCGCCGAGCAGGGCGACCTCACCCACCTCGACGCCGCACAGCTCGACGGCACGTCTCTCGTGACCGCGTCGGCGCTGCTGGACCTGCTCACCGCGGATGAGGTCGACGCGCTGGCCGACGCCTGCACCGCTGCCGGGTGCCCCGCGCTGCTGACGCTCTCGGTCAGCGGTTCGGTCGGGTTCTTCCCGTCGGAACCGCTCGACTCGGTGTTCGCCGCCGCCTTCGACGCCCACCAGCGGCGGACTGTGGACGGCCGCCGCCTGCTCGGGCCGGACGCGGGCGCCGCCGCAGAGTCGGCCTTCGCGCGGCGCGGCGTCCCGACCGAGGTCCGGTCCAGCCCGTGGAGGCTCGGCCCGGAGTACGCGGAGCTGATCGAGGAGTGGCTGCGCGGCTGGATCGCCGCCGGCTGCGAGCAGCAGCCCGATCTCACGGCCCACGCGGCCGACTACCTGCGCCGCCGGCTCGACGCCTGCGCGGCGGGAGACCTGCGGGTCGTCGTCAACCATGTCGACGTGCTCGCCCTACCCAGCCAATCCCCTCAGAGAGGTGAGCCGTGAGAGGCCTGTGGCCGCTCGTCAAGGTGGTGGCGGGCGCCGGCATCCTCGTCGCGCTCGTCGTCCGGCTGGGCGCGCAGGCGTTCGTCGACGGCCTGACGTCCATCGGGATCGGTTCGGTGCTCGCGGCGCTCGCTCTCGGCCTGCTCACCACGGCGGCGAGCGCGGCACGCTGGTGCATCGTCGCGCGCGGTCTCGGGCTGCGACTGCCGCTGGCCGCCGCGGTGTCCGACTGCTACCGGGCCGTGTTCCTCAACTCCGTGCTGCCTGCGGGCGTGCTCGGCGACGTGCACCGCGCCGTCGGCTACGGCCGCAGCATCGGCGACGTCGGCCGCGGGGTGCGGGTCGTCGCGATCGAGCGCGTCACCGGCCAGCTGGCGATCATCGTCGTCGGCCTGGGTGTGCTGCTCGCGTCCCGGCCGACGCTGCTGGGCGCAATGGTCCCGGGCCGGTTCGGGGGCGCCGAGCTGCTCGGCGTCCTCGTCGCGCTCGGTGCCGCAGTGCTGTGGACGGCGCGCCACCCCCGCGCCGCCCGCATCCGCACCGCGCTGCGGTCGGCCTGCACCGAGGCGCGTTCCGGCGCCCTGTCCCGGTCGACCTGGCCGGGCCTGCTGGCCCTGTCGGTGGTCACCCTGGCCGGCTACCTCGCGCTGTTCTTCGTCGCCGCCCGGGTCGCGGGGTCGCAGGCGTCGCTCGGCGAGCTGCTGCCGCTGCTCGTCCTGGGCTTGCTCGCGATGGCTCTGCCGCTCAACATCGGCGGTTGGGGTCCACGTGAAGGGGTGATGGCCGTGGCGTTCGGCGCGGTCGGCCTCGGCGCGGCCCAGGGGCTCACGACCGCTGTCGTGTACGGGGTGCTGAGCCTGATCGCCTGCCTTCCGGGGGCCGTGGTGCTGCTGCTGGCGGCGCGCGCCCCCGTCCGACGCAATCCGGCCCCACGGCCGGCGATGCTGGAGAGGAGCCCCGCGTGACCGGCTGCAACACCGTGCACGACAACCTGCTGCAGGAGGCCGTCCGGGTGGTGCTGCCGACACAGTTCGGCGAGTTCGACGTCACCGCCGTCGAGGTCCGGCCCGGGCGGGTGTACCTGGCGCTCGCCCGGGGCGACCTCTCCACGGACGAGCCGGTGCTCACCCGAGTCCACTCGGAGTGCCTGACCGGCGACGCGCTCACCTCGCTGCGCTGCGACTGCGGGATCCAGCTCCGGCTGGCCCTGAGCCGGATCGCCGCCGAGGGGCGCGGCGTGGTGCTCTACGCCACCGGGCACGAGGGCCGCGGCATCGGGCTGCTGAACAAGCTGCGGGCCTACGTCGAGCAGGACGAGGGCGCCGACACGGTCGACGCCAACCTCCGGCTCGGGCTGCCGGTCGACGACCGCAGCTACATCGAGGCCGCGGACGTGCTGCGCGAGCTCGGCGTCGCGTCGGTCCGGCTGCTGACCAACAACCCGGACAAGGTGCAGGGCCTGGAGGCCGCCGGGATCACGGTCGAGGGTGTGGAGCCGCTGCGCACGGCCGCGCACGCCCGCAACGTCGGCTACCTGCGGACGAAGGAGCAACGGCTCGGCCACGGCGACACGGCGGGGGAGGAGCTGCCCGGACCGGCCGCGCCACCCGAGGCCGTCGACCTGCTCGGCACCGTCGACCCGCCCGCCGACCGGCCCTACCTCGTCCTCAAGTACGCCCAGACCCTGGACGGGCGGATCGCGACGGGCGTCGGCGACTCCAAGTGGATCAGCGGTGAGGAGGAGCGCGCGCTGTCGCACGCCCTGCGCGCGGCCTGCGACGCGATCATGGTCGGCGTCGGGACGGTGCTGCGCGACGACTGCCGGCTCAACGTGCGGCTGGTCCCGGGCGCGTCGCCGCTGCGGGTGGTGCTCGACTCGACGCTGCGCAGCCCGTCGGAGGCGTTGCTGTTCGGCGATCTGAGCGACGGCGCTGCGCCCACCGTGCTGCTCACCACCGAGCGCTCCACCGAAGCCGATCGGCAGCGCGTCCGCGACCTCGGCGCCGGGATCCGCGTGCTGCCGGAGGGCCCGGGTGGCGTCGATCTCAAGGCCGCGCTCAAGCAGCTGCGCGACGAGGGTGTGCGCAGCCTGCTCGTCGAGGGCGGGGCGCAGGTGATCACGTCGCTGCTGAGCGCCGGGCTGGTCGACCGGATCATCGTGGGCACCGCGCCGCGGATCATCGGAGCCGGCACGGAGGCCGTCGGCGACCTCGGCGTGGCGCGGGTGACCGACGGCATCGTCCTGCGGAACCGCTCGGTGCACCTGACCACGGACGACGTCGTGACGGCCTGGGATGTGACCTGACCGGCAATCGTCAGTGGAAGCCGACCGTGAAGCGGATCGGCCAGAACGGCTCGTTCGGCGGCTCGCGGGCGGCGAACACCACGTCGAAGTAGGTGTAGCCGTACGCGTGCGGGTCGTCGTCGGGCCAGAAGGAGTACCGGAGCACGACGTCGCCCTGCTCGTCGCCCGGGAGGACCTCGATCGAGTCGAGGAAGAACGCGGGCGGCTCGAACGACTCCCGGAGGAACCCGTCCATCAGCCCGAGCGCGCGGGCCGAGAGCGCGTCCTGCTGCTCGACGACGCTCCGGGCGAGGCCCTCGCGCTCCACGCCGCCGTGGACGATCAGTTCTCGGTGACGGTCGAGCTGCTCGATGCGGGGTCGGTCGTCCACGCTCAGGCGAGCCGGGCGTAGACGTCGCCCGAGCGTCTCAGCGGGCGGTAGCGGTCCAGCAGCGTGAGCAGCTCCGCGGCGTCCAGCCAGCGGTCGCTCGCCCAGGTCATGGTCTCGATGGGGGAGTAGTTGTAGCGGTAGTCGCCCAGCTTCTCGACGAGCTCGAGCACGGCCAGCGCGGCGTCGTGCGCCATCGGCAGGTACTCGAACGACAGGGCACGCAGCGGCCTGCTCAGCCCGTTGAGCACGTCCGCCTCGAAGCCCTCGACGTCGATCTTGCAGAACGCGGGCTCGCCGTAGGTGGCGACGAGCGCGTCGAGCGTCGTCACCTCGACCTCCACCGACCGGTCCCAGCGGACCTTGGCGAAGCTGCGGTCCATCGCGACGGTCTCGATCCAGTCGGTCGAGAGCGACGACACGGTCGGCGTCGCCGTCGAGATGCCCAGCCGCGCCGTCCCCGGCTCCGTCCCGAGCGCCTTCGGCACGATCGTGACGTCGCCGTCGCGACCGAAGAACAGCCGCAGGATGCGGGCGAAGTCGGGCTGCGGCTCGACCGCGACCACCCGGGCCCCGAGGGCCCGCCAGGCGCGGACGCGGCTGCCGACGTGCGCCCCGACGTCGAAGCCGATGTCGCCGGGACCCAGGAACTCCCCGTAGAACCGCAGCATCTTCCGGTGTCGGCCCGGGACACCGTGGTAGAGGGCCATGGACCGGGCGATCCCGTAGGCGCGGCCGAACATGGGGCGACCCTACCCGGGCCGCTCCGCAGGGGCCGCGGTGATCGACGCGCCGACGGTGCAGGTCGCGCGTACGGTCGTGGACGTGGCCGAGCGCTGCGTCATCGTCTGCCGGTCCTGCTCGTCGGCGACGAACCCGCTGATGATCCCGTTCCGGTCCTACCGGGAGCGGGCACTGTGGGCCGCCGGGCACACCGCCCGGACCGGTCACGAGACGTGGTTCCTCATGGACGGCTTCCCGACGATGGCCGACGCCGTGCAGGAGATCGCGATCGCGGACACCGTCGAGAAGTGGATCGCGGGACCGGGCTGATCCGGCCACTCCGCGCGCCGTGTCGGGTCGTGCGGTGTCCGTAACCGGTGCACGGCCCGGGAAGCGCCGCGACGTCAAGGCTCCGCGGGCCCCTCACCGCACGCGCACGCCTCGCACGAACACTGCGCGCACCCTCCGTAGCGCCGCAGGCTCGTGCAGCGGATCGCCGTCGACGGCCAGCAGGTCGGCGTCGAACCCCGGCACGAGCCTGCCCTTGCGGTCGTCGAGCCCGCACACCTCCGCCGCCCGCGACGTCGCGGCCACGAGCGCATCGGCGGGACTCATCCCGACGCGGGTGAGGGTCTCGATAGCGTAGGGGAGCACGTCGTGCGGCTTACCCGGGCTGACGCCCCCGTCCGTGCCTGCCACGACCGATGCTCCAGAGGCGCACAAGAGCCGCACGTTGGCCAGCAGAGCGGGCATCCGCGCGGCCATCGGCGCCAGGATCGGAGCGCCGGGGACCGACCCGACGGTCAGCCCCAGCACCACCTGCCGCGCGACGATCTCCGCGAGGAGGTCGGCGGGTACCGGGTCGACGCCGTCGGCGGTCATGAACGTCACGTGCTCGAGCCCGTCCACGCCGGCCGCGAGCGCAGCCGCCACCGCCCGTGTGCTGTGTACGTGAGTGGTGATCGGCAGGCCGTGCCGGTGCGCCTCGTCGACGCCCACCCGTAGCTCGTCGGGCTCGAACTGCGGCAGTTCCGGGCGGCTCCCCGGGGTGAGGTTGCCGCCACTGGCCATGACCTTGATGACGTCGACGCCCCGCTCCGCGTGCGCGTGCACGGCGGCCCGGATGTCCGCGGTCGCGCCGCCGAGGAAGTGGCAGTGCCCGGCGGGCGTGGTGAGCGGCGGTCCGGAAGCGACGATCGTCGGCAGGGTCGGGTCCGCACTCGCGCGCAGGTCGAGCGAGAGGAAGTCGCGGTCGCCGAGGTCGCGCACGGTCGTCACCCCGGCCCGGGCCGCCGTGCGGGCCGCGTCCGCCATCGCCGCGAGGAGAGCCGCGTCGTCCTGGCCGGCCAGCCTCCCGACGGGGTCCGCGCTCGCGTCGAGGGCGAGATGCACGTGGGTGTCGACGAGGCCGGGCAACAGCGTCGCGCCGGGCAGGTCGACGAGTACGGCGTGCTCGGGCACCGGCACGGCGTCGCCGGCCGCCGTGATCCGGCTTCCGTCGATCACGACCGTGGGCGCTGCGAACGCCGCGACCTCGGCGCCGTCGAAGAGGCGGGCACCGCGCACGACTGTCAGGTGCGCACGAGGGACCGCGGTCGTCGACACGGCCCTCAGTGTCGGGCCGGCGGCACCTCCGGGGCCAGCGTCGTGGTCGACCGCGGCCCGAACTCGGCCGACAGGTCGGCCAGCACCCCGCGCAGCCGCCCCAACTGGTGGATCGCCGTCCGGAGCACGGTCGGCCCGGCCTCCACCGCCTCGACGAGGTCGACCAGCGTCCCCTCCTGCTCGCAGGCTCGTCTCACCGACGTCGCGGCGGCGTCGGGGTCCCGGACGGCGAGGGCGTCGGCCAGGTCGGCCACCGTGGCCGCGAGGTCGCCGAGCCGGATGCGGGTGTCGGCGTCGCACGTGACCGCGGTCGGCCCGATCACGCGGGCGAACCCCCGCGTGGCCGTCGCGCACGAGCTGACGAGGAGTCGCCACCGCTCGTAGCGGGCTCGCGCGTCGCCGAACCGGTAGCTGCCGAGTGGTCGGGCACTGAGCAGCAGGGCGTGCATCTGCGTGTCGACGTCGCGGGCCTCGGCGGCGAGCGGCCGGACGTCCGCCCCGGAGCGGAGGTCGTCGGCCGCGGCCCGCAGCAGCTCCGCCACCGGCGTGAGGAAGGCCTCGGCCTGCTCCGCGATCCGCCCGCGCGTGTGCGTGGGCAGCACGATCAGGGCCGCCACCGCCCCCGCGACGGCACCGATGGCGGTCTCCAGCAGCCGGATCTCCAGGAACGCGACGCTGAAGCGCCCGAGCAGGCCGTAGAGCACGCCGAGCATGGTCGTGACGAAGAAGGTCATCAGGCCGTACGAGAGCGGCAGCAGGTAGAACGCGAGGAAGACGCACAGCAGCACGACGGCTCCCTGCGCCGCGACGTGCCCGGTGACCACGCTCGCCACCACGACGCCCGCCACCACCCCGGCGAGCGTGCCGACGGTGCGGGACCAGGCCCGTACCAGCAGTTCGCCCCGGCTGTTGGCCCCGGCGAACACGACGAACGCCGTGATCACCGCCCAGAACCACTGGCCCGGGGCCACGAGGCCGCCGATGTAGATCGACAGAGCGCCGGCGACGACCACCTGGACCGCGGTGCGGGTGGTCGGCAGCAGGCGCCGGGTCTCCTCGGGCTCCTCGGGTTCGTCCGCCGGTGGCTCCGGCTCGTCGTCGTCCGAGGGAGGCTCCTCCGGAATGTCGACGTCGTGTTGCATCGCCTGGGTGGCCGCGCCGAGGTCGGCGGCGGCCGCAGCCAGCCGACGCACCGCCATGCCGATCGACGGCGAGCCCGCGCCGTCGAGCCGGTCGGCGACGTCGCGGGACACGGTGACGGCCTCCGCGACGTCGCGGTCGAGCGCGGCCGTCACCTGCGCCACCGCGGGGCGCACGGCGGCGTCGACGGGCTCGTCGATCAGCCCGTCGACCGCGGTCACCAGGCCGCCTGCGGCGAGCTCGACGTCCAGCACGTGCCGCCGCAGCTCGTCCGCCCGCTCCGCGGGCAGGGCGTCGAGCGCGGTGAAGGTAGTGCCGAGCGACAGCGCCGTCGCGTTGAGGCGCAGCAGCTCGTCGTGCACCCGACGGCGTTTCGCGGTCGAACCGGGCTCGTCACCCAGGGCGTCGACGGCGTGCAGCAGCGTGTGCACCCGCGCCCGCAGCGCGCGCACCCCGCTGTGCCACGCCTTCTCCGGCCGCTCCGGCAGCAGCACGAACCGGGCCAGCAGCGCCGCGCCCGCGCCGACGAAAGCCGCCCCGGCCATCGCCGGCAAGGTCGCGAACGACGCCTGCAGGAACAGCGCCAGGAAGTAGCCGATGAACGCGGCCATCCCCGCTGCAAACCAGCGCGGCCCGAACCGGCGCATCCACACCGCCACGAACATCACGACGAGGAACACGAGTTCGGCGATCCGGATCGAGCCGTGCACCAGCGCGGCGAGCGTGAACGACACCGTCGCCGCCAACGGCAGCAGCAGCGTGGTGATCACACCCTCGCGCCCGCCGGAGCGCACCGCGAGCATGCTGACCATCCCGACGACGGCGGCCGGAGCGACCGCGACGAGCGGCTGGTGCAGGGCCGTCAGCACGGGGAGGGTGACCCCGATCGCCAGCACGACCGCGACGATCACCTGCACCGCGGCCCGGAACCGGCGCATCCCGGGGTCGGCGGCCACCAGCCGGGTCAGGAACCGGCGCCACCACCCCACGGGCGCAGCCTAGCCACGACCAGGCCGCACCTCAGGATGTCGCGCTGCGGGATGGGTACCGGGCGGGCGCGAGATGGGAAGTTCTCCCGACGCCCCCACCCGTGCTCCGCTCCTACCGTTCTCGATGTCGGACACGACAACATCGATCGAACACAGCGGATCTACTACAGGGAGCACGTCATGGCCACCTTCATCGTCGAGCGCAACATCCCCGGCGCCTCGCAGCTCACGCCCGAGCAGCTGCGCGACATCGCCCGCACCTCCAACGAGGTCGTGGACGGCCTGGGCGTCGCCTACACCTGGCAGCACAGCTACGTGGCGGGCGACAAGATCTACTGCGTGCACGAGACCGATGACGCCGACACCGTCCGCGAGCACGCCCGCCGGGGCGGGTTCCCCGCGGACCTCGTGACCCCGGTGGCGACGACGTTCGGCCCGGCGACCGCGGACTCCTGACTCGACGTGCCCGGGCAGCGCGGCGACCGCCCCACCGTGAGGTCGGCCGGTCGTCGCGCGCGGCACGGAGCTGCACTCGCCGTCGACCTCTACCTGGGTTCGACACTGACGAGGAACAACCTCTTGCGCAGCAGTAAAGCTGTAGCTATCATCACAGCTATCCGGAGCGGCACTGCCACCCTCGGAGCCGCTCCGAGTGCATCGCGACAATGTCGATCACGAAGGGAGTGTTCTGCGATGCTGATGCGCACCGACCCGTTCCGTGAGCTGGACCGCCTCACGCAGCAGGTGTTCGGGAACAACCAGGGCACCTGGAGCAGGCCCACGGCGATGCCGATGGACGCCTACCGCGTCGGCGACGAGTTCGTGGTCGCGTTCGACCTCCCCGGCGTCTCCCCGGACGCGATCGAGCTGGACGTCGAGCGCAACGTCCTCACGGTGAAGGCCGAGCGCCGGCCGGCCACCGGGACCGAGCACGTGGAGATGCAGGTGTCCGAGCGCCCGCTGGGCATGTTCTCCCGCCAACTGTTCCTCGGCGACACCCTGGACACCGAACGGATCTCCGCGCACTACGACTCCGGGGTCCTGACGCTGCGGATCCCCGTCGCCCCGCAGGCGAAGCCGCGCAAGATCTCGATCACGCACGCCGAGGAAGAGAACAAGCAGATCAACGCCTGATCCCGAGCGGTGGGGGCGGCCGCACCGCCCCCACCCGGTTGCGCAGGAGTGTGACCGTGGTCAGTTCGTGTCTCATCGACGACGTCCTCGCCGATCCCGATCTGCTGGCGCTCGAGTTCGAGGCGATCGTGGCGGCGAACTACCCGCCGCCGTCCGACGGGCCGGACCGCACGCCTCCGCCGGCACGGTGTGCTCCGGCCACCCGGCTCCCGTCCGCACCGCGCACCAGCGCAGGGCGTCGCCGCTCCAGCCCGTGGTACGACGCGGCCGGGGCGCGACGACGACGCGCGCGGCAGCGCGCACCGCCCGACGAGTGCCTGTGGGAGTGACCTGAACCTGCGAGCCGCGGAGGTCGATCGATCGCATCGGGGCTGTCCCCGCCACCCGCATCTCGATCCGAGGGCGACGTCCGCCGACATGCTGCGACCGCCCTCGCGCCCCACGGGCGCACCATCTGGGTGACCGGGACCGGTGAAAGGCGCGCCATCGCTGTCGACACATGATCGAACAGCAATGGCGCGCCTTTCACGCGTGGTAGGGCGAGTGGCTGCGACTCGTCAGTCCGCCATCGCCCGGTACCGGTCGCGGTCCGCCATGATCTGTTCGCGCCGCTGCCGGGTCAGGTAGCGCGGTGTTCCCAGGTCCATCCTGCCGTACTGCCCGTGCGGATCGATCCCGATCGCCCGCAGCAGCGGTCCGCTGCGCTGCGACACGCTGGACCCCGGCAGCCCGAAGTACTGGGCCAGCTGCTTGACCTGCAGCTTCGGCTCGACCCGCATGTGGTCGAACAACGAGTTGGTCTTCCCGACGATCCAACAGACCGCCGCGGCGGCGGTGTTCGCGCGGCCTCGACGCCGGAAGATCTCGGGGTCACCCGCGGCCGCGTCCGCGAGCAGTCGGCGACATGCCGTCCGGTACTGCTCGTCGAGCAGATCGGTGCAGCAGCGCTCCACGAGATCGAGTACCTCGCCGACACGGCCGTGCACGTCCGGCGGGATCGACTCCCACGCGAACGGCTCGTCCGGCAGCGGCTCCGCATCGACCGAGTCGAGCGCCGCCGCGCCGCCGACCACGCGACGGAGGCTGTCGAGCATGATCTCGCTCAGTGACTCGTCCGGATCGTCGTCGCCGACGATGCCCATGGCGGCCAGCAACGCCTCGGGCCCCTGCAGTCGATCGGAACGGATGAGCCGCTGGTACTCGGGCTCGAATTCGTCGATCGCGGCAATGGTCTCGTCCGTGAGGCCGGAGCGGATTCCGCGCTCGTGGTGGCAGAACCGGATGAACGCCCGCAGCAGGTCCGGCGCGCTCTTCAGGTACTCGACATCCGCCATGATCTTGCGGGGGATCCAGTCGAGCAGGAGGATCTCCGCTGCGACGGCGCTCCAGCGCATCGGGTCGCCCGGGCCGTAGTCGGTACCGAACCACAGCAGGGACGACAGCAGATCGCCCGCGACCTCGACCTCTGCCCCGAACGGCGACGCCCGGAAGCGCTGCGCCAGGTCGGCGACCGCGTCGTCGTCCCACTCCGGCCGGTCGTAGCCCGTCCCGCCGTCCGGCAGTAGTGCGACCATCCACTCGACGAGCGGACGGCAGGCGGGCCACGTGTCGGTCTCGACGGGCGGCAACGTCATCGCGCCCCGCTCGACGGCCTCGATGATCCGCACCTTCGCGTCGGCCGGCGCCAGAGGCCGGGCACGCATGTCGGGATCGTTTCCCGAGGCGGCCCGGACGGCGTCGACCACGTCGTCGAGCGGTTCGTCCAGTACGAAGGCGTCCTTCACGATGGAGCCGAGATTGTGCTCGATGAGGACAACGGCGGTGAGGGCCCGGCCCCCGGGCAGGGTGGCGGCGACGAGGACGTCATCCGCATCACCGAGCACGTGGGTGACCTGGACGGCCTCCGATGCCGCGGCCGCGTGTGGCAGGCCGACGAGCCAGCCCGGTAGCGGGTGGGCGCGATTCGCGATCTCGCGGGCGACCCGGCGGCGGAGCAGGTCGTCGCCCGACACGCCCGCCACAGCTGCGAGCAGTGCG
Source organism: Pseudonocardia charpentierae (assembly GCF_031845345.1). Lineage (NCBI taxonomy): Bacteria > Bacillati > Actinomycetota > Actinomycetes > Pseudonocardiales > Pseudonocardiaceae > Pseudonocardia > Pseudonocardia charpentierae. The sequence goes on from NZ_JAVREJ010000002.1 coordinate 481,367, forward strand.
CTGGTCTCGGGAAGCGGTACGGCGAGGAACGACTCGACGAACTCGTCGCGGGTCGGTCCGTCGGGTGTCTTCTGGAACGGGTTGTGCGAGCGGGGATCCACCGCGGCCAGCAACGCGCTCGCCAGTCCGAGCAGGCCGAGCGGATCGTCGTCGTCGAGTGTGGTGGCAATCTGCTCGAGCAGGTCCGGCTCCTGCCGGCGCTGTGGTCTGCGCGTTTTCGCTGCTCGCTGCTTCGGCCGCGCCGAGCGGGGCCGCCGGGAGCGCTTCGACATGCCGGGCACGATAGCTCCGCACGTCCCACGACCGTGATGAGGTGTCGCGATGGACATCGAGTTCGTACGGGGCGACATCACCGAGCAGCACGTCGACGCCGTCGTCAACGCCGCCAACTCGTCGCTCCTCGGCGGTGGCGGGGTCGACGGCGCGATCCACCGCCGGGGCGGTCCGGAAATCCTCGCCGAGTGCCGCGAGCTGCGGGCCGGCCGCTACCGCGACGGGCTGCCGGCCGGCCAGGCGGTCGCCACCACGGCCGGGCGGCTCCCGGCGCGATGGGTGATCCACACCGTCGGCCCGGTGTGGTCGAAGCGCGACGACCGCTCGGCGTTGCTCGAATCCTGCTACCGGGAGTCGTTGCGGGTCGCCGACGAGCTCGGCGCCGCGAGCGTCGCCTTCCCGGCGGTGTCGGCCGGTGTGTACCGCTGGCCGATGGACGACGCCGCGCGGATCGCCGTCGAGACGGTGCGCGCCACCAGCACGAGCGTGGCGCTGGTCCGGTTCGTCTTGTTCAGCGACACCGCACACCACGCGTTCCTCGCCGTGTGACGGCCGGGCGGCCGGCCCCGGACATGCCTCGACCTCGGCCGGCGGAATCCGGACGAGGTCGGGGGCGTTGCGAGGGAGAGGGTCAGACCTGCGCGGTGACCTTCGAAGCCTGGTCCTTGACGGCCTCGGTGGCCTTCAGACCGGCGGAGACGACCTGCTGGACGGCCTCACGCTGCACGGAGAGGGCCTTCTCGGCGAAGTCGAAGTAGGTGTTGACGAGCGCGTGCGCGTCGGGCAGCGCCGGCTGGTTGCCGGAGAGCGACTGGACGGCGTCGGTCCAGTTGCGGACGGCGGTGGTGACCGCCTCCTGGCTGCGCTTGGTGATGTCGGTGAGCTGGTCGGTGGGGGCGGTCATCTCGGTGGTCCTTCCGTAGGGCGGCTGCGTTGGTGTTCTGATAACTAAACTACGCAGCACTGCTAGCAGTTGCAAGCAGTAGTGACGCACCTCGCAGGACCCCTCAGACGGCCTGCTCATCGGGCAGTTCCACGGGGACGATGGCCGCGGTTCCGGGGCCCGGACAGAAGAGATCGTCGAAGACCCTGACGCGGTCGAAGGCCAGGGCGTGCTCGCGGCCGCGCCGTTCGAGGGAGCGCCGCTCGTGCTCGGACATCTCGAGCACCACCCGGTCCAGGGCGTCGGCCAGGGCGGCGACGTTGCCGGCCTCGACGATCACGGCCGTGTCGCCGACCGCCTCGCCCGTCCCGCCGGTCAGTGTCGTGATCACCGGACCGCCGCCGGTCAGCAGTTTCTCGGCCAGCGCGATGCCGAACGTCTCGACGAAGTCGGGCTCCGGCTTGGTGGGCAGGGCGTAGGTCGCGCAGCCGTGCATGAGCAGCGGCTTCTCGTCGTCGTCGACATCGGTGAGGAAGACGACGCGGTCCACCAGCCCGGGCTGGCTCGCCGCCAGCGCGCGGGCCTCCGCGAGCGCCGTGCCGGTGCCCGCGATCACGAGCTCGACCCGGTCGCGCGCGCGTGACGCGGCATAGGCCTCGATGAGGTCGTGGACGCCCTTCGCCTTCGTGACCCGCGAGAGGAACAGCACGTAGCCGTCGCGCTCCAGGCCCCGGCGGGCGAGCGCGGCGTCCACGGCCGCCGCGTCGACCTCGAGGTAGGCGGAGGTGTCGATCGGCGGATAGCTGACGGTCACCCGCCTGTCGCACTCGGCGGCGAACCGCGTGCCGCAGTGCAGGTCGACGGCCTCGGCAGCGAGGACGATCTCGTCGCGGGTGAAGTCGGAGACCGCCACGACCTCGTCGTGCGCCAGGAACGTCGTCAAGAGGAACGCCGCGGCGCCGAAGCGCCCTTCACGCAGGCAGTTCTGCACCACGTTCGTGATGTCCGACCCCACCGCCTTGGCGATCGTGTGGACGTCGGGGGCGAAGCCCGCGTCGCGGGCCGAGCGCACGGCGTCGATCACGACGTTCGCGTGCGGCACCAGGTACATGGCGAGGCAGGTGGTCGGCACCGGTTCGGACAGCAACTCGACCAGCCGCCCGGTGAGCCCGGCCAGAAGGCGCCCGTCCGGCACCCGGTAGTCGCCGACGGGCTCGGGGCGCTCGACCGTGATCCCGGGGCTGTAGGGCTGGAGACGGTCGAGCGGCTTGAGCGGCAGTCCGGCGGCCTGCAGCGCCGCGATCGGCCACGTCAGGAGCCGGACGTCGTCGAAGCCTCTCGTCAGGGCGACCTCGGCGAGGTTGCGCGCCTCGCCGGAGTGGCCACAGATCACCGGGTCCGCCCGGACGACGATGACGAGCCTGCGGTGCGGATGCTGGGTGTGCTGGGTGTGCTGGGTGTGCGTCATGGCGTCGCACCTCCCGTGCGAGCGTCGGACAGGGACGGCGGCCGGGCCGAGCGCCCCCAGGGCGACGGTTCCGGGCCGAGCTCGAGGTGCAGGACGCCGCCATTGTGGACGTCGGCCGCACGCAGGTGGGTGGATTCGAGTGGACGTCCGTTCAACGTCGCGGCCTGCACGTACTGAACAGGAGGTGTCTTCTCGATCCCGTCCGCACCGACCGGCGCCTCGCGGTGCCCGGTGGTCTCGACGACGAACTCGCCGCCGTCCACCCGAAGGGTCGAGCGGGCGAAGGCGGGGGCGTTGACGAGGAACAGGCTCTGCCCGGCGACGGGGAACAGCCCGAGCGACGCCCAGACGTACCACGCGCTGAGGCCGCCCGAGTCGTCGTTGCCCGGCAGCCCTCCCGTGCCGGTGCCGAACTGCCAGGTCAGCGCGGAGTTCACGATCTCCGCGGTGCGGTCCGGGCGACCGGCGTAGTGGTAGGCCCACGGCGCCTCCATGTCCGGCTCGTTGTTCAACCCCTCGAACCGGTTGAGCCCGTAGCCGGCGACCATCTCCGTGGGGGACGGGCGGCGGCCCGGCTGGGTCACGGGGCCGGCTCCGAAGCCGAAGAAGGCGTCGAGCATGTCGACGAAGGCGTCGTCGCCGCCGGCCAGCGTGATCCGCGCCCGCATGTCGTGCAGCAGCCGGAACGAGTAGTTCCACTTGCCGCCCTCGTAGTACTCCGAGTCGCGGAGCAGGCCGGTCACCGGGTCGAAGGCGTTGACCCACAGCCTGCTGCGCGCATCGGAGTCGTCGGCCAGCCGCTTGTCGCCGAGCGCGCGGGCGACCTGGGCGGTGCAGTGGTGGCCGTAGGCGAGGTCGAGCGTGTGCGTGATCGGGTGCACCACGCCGTGCTCGATGAAGTCTTCGCCGTACATGCGGCGGAGGTCGGCCTCCATGTGCACGAGCGCCCAGCTCCAGTCCAGGCCACCGAGCGCGAGGGAGTGCGCATCGGCCAGCGCGGTGTGGGCGAGCGCGCTGGCCTGCCGGAAGAACCGGTCCGCGCCGCGGGCCATCCGGTAGCCGATCGGGAAGTTGCCCTCCTCCTCGCAGACCCGGATCAGCGACTCCAGCAGGTCCGCGGCCCGGTTCGGCGCGATGGCCATCAGCAGCGGGATCTGCGTCTTGTAGATGTCCCACATCGTGCAGACGTCGAAGGCGAACGGTCCCGCCGTCGGCCAGAACGGGCTCTCGTCGTCGCCGAAGCAGGGCTTGATCAGCGAGTGGTAGAGCGCGGTCGCCGTGACCGTGCGCCGCGCGGGCGTGCCGCCCTCCACCCGGACGCGGTGGAGGTGGTCGTCCCACCGAGTCTCGGTCCGGGCGCGGACCGCGTCGAAGACCGGTTCGGACGTGCCGCACTCGCGCCACAGGTTCTCGCGCGCCTGCTCGCAGCCGCGCAGCGAGAAACCCATGCGCACCTCGACCGGCTGGCCGGGGCGGCCCGGGCCCATGAACAGCAGGCCGAAGGGACGCAGCGTCGTCTGCCGGATGCTGTCGAAGTCGAGTCGCGTGCCGCCCTCGATCAGTCGGCGGTCGTACCAGAGCATCTGCCGCCAGTTCGGGCTGTGCACCTCGAGATACACCGAGAGCGGCACGCCCTCCATCACGACGGTGCCCTGCGCGCGGCCGTACCCCATGCTCTCGACGTGGGCCCGCAGCGGCACCGTGCGGCCGTGATCGATGGCGAGCCCGCCGCACGACAGGTCCAGCACGACCCGGGCGCTGCGGGTGTCGGGGAACGTGTACCGGTGCACGGCGACCTTCTCGCCCACCGTGATCTCGCAGTGCACCCGCGTGTCGAGGGTGGCGGCGTAGTACCCGGGCGAGGCCGTCTCGTCGTGCAGGGCCCACGACTCGCCGAGGTCGTCGAGCGGCGCGACCATCGGCGTGACCCGCACGTAGTTGTAATACTTGCGGATCGCGCCGGTACCCGACTGCTGGAAGTGCGTGAACCCCGACGCCTGGGCGGCGTCGAACATCTCGTCGGGCACACCTTCGGTGTTCTTGCCGTAGCGGCCGTAGCCGGTGGGGTAAGCACCGGAGAACGCGCAGGCCGACACCATGCCGAGCGGTGATGTGGCGCCCGGATGGGTGTTGCCGACCTGCGGCTTGGGCCACCACCACGTCGCTGCCAGCCCGTCGGACGGGGGAAGGCACGTCGCGGCGGTGCCGATGAAGGGATCAACGTCGTCGCGGATGGCCCGGACTGTAGAGCGGCTCTCGGGAGCAGCGGTTACGGCGAAGTGAACTCGTCGGCAAGGGTTTCAGCACCCGGGTGACCGGGTGGATCGGGGCTCGGATGCCGCCCGATGAACGGGAGCGTTTCAGCCTGGTGCAGCGAGTGGCGGTGGGTCGACCTCACAGGGCTCGTGGAGTCGCCGCAGAGGCCATTGCCCCTGCAAGGTGGCGACGCGCTCTGCGAAGCCTCCGCTCCATGAGCCGCCTGCCGCGGAGCGGAATGCCCGGAGACGCGCCGGCCATGACGATGCCAGCCGTCTCTCCGTCCCCAAATCGGACTACCCGATCAGTCGAAGTCGGCCTCTTCTCGATACTGCGCGAGTACGACGTCCATGTGGGCCTTCTGTGCGGAGTACGCGGCATCGAGTTCGGAGTCGTTCGGCCTTGTTTGAGCATTGACACCCCGGCGGTCGCCGACCTCCGCCTGTTCCGCCTTCACGGCCGCCTTCGTGCGCCCCAGTGCCTTCTCCGCGAGGCTGGCGAACAACGGCCCGACGCGACGCTCGAACTGATCCTTCAGGTAGACCCGCCAGTAACGCTTGGGGGTCAGGCCCTCCGGAGGGTCGCCGGACGCCGGCTTGCGCAAACCCTGGTACTCGCCACCTGCCTGGGTCCGGACCATACCCACGACGTTGCGCATGCGAATGATGAGGTCCTGGTCGCCGCCGCGGGTCGCGTTCCACGGCACGCCGCCGGTCTTACCCGCCCCCGCGGCGTGGTAGATCGTGATTGTGGGCTGGTCGTGGTACCTCGTGTCCGCCTTGGTCCGCCTCCCGATCCGGGTGAGCGCCATCAGCGTGGCTCGCAGCAAGCCGTCCGGGACGATGTGCTCCGCGGTCATCTTCCATTCGGGAACGGAGTCATGGAGGCTGCGCAGCTGGGATCCGTAGGGCGCGAGGTTCGCGATGCCCGGCGCATGGGTGCCGGCTCCCTGTCCGGCCTTCAGGTTGTCCTTTGCGAACTGTGCGATCTCGCCCTGGACGGTTCTCGCTTGTTCGCGAACGGCCGCGATCGAGCGCTCCTCGCCGTGTACTGCGCTTGGATTCTGCTGCGCCCACACTTCACCTCGGTCCTGGAGCGCCTTGATGCGGGCCCGGTACTCGCGCATGCGGTACCGGAACTGGCCGTCCAGTTCGATTATGCGTGACTTCAAGGACGCCGGCTTCAGATGCGAGAACGCGGCGACGAGGCGTGTGGGCTGTGATGCCACATACAGTTCGTCGGGGCTACCGGGCTCGGTGAAGAGGCGGTGGGGCTTCCCGTCGGCGCTGAAAGGTGTGTTGAAGGCGAAGCCGAGTAGGCGGTCACAGGTCGACTTCAGGAAGCTGCCGGCTGCTGCTGCCTTGCCTTTCACCCACTTCTTGCCCGCCTCGGCCTTCCCCTTCACCCACGCCTTCCCGGCGGCCACCTTGGCCTTGACCTTCCCGCTGATCCCCTTGATCCCGCGGATGATCGGGCCGGCCAGCTTCAAGCCGGTCTTGATGACGAAGTCCAGCGCCTTGGTGACCGGCTTCTGCAGCGTCTCGATGATGGAGCGGATCTTCTGACCGATCCCGCCGAGCCCGACCAGGCTGGCCAGGAAGCCGATGATGATCGGCACCATCTGCCCGAGGACGTCGTTGATCTTGTTGACGACGCCGGACACGTTGCCCTTCACGATGTCGGCGACCGAGTCGATGACGGTGTTGACGAACTTGAGGATCCGGCTGCCGTTGTCGACGAAGAACATCACGACGTCGTAGATCATCTTGCAGGCCTTGATGAAGGCGGCCGCGGGGTTGAGCAGGCCGATCAGCCAGGTGATCCCCGCGGTGATGATCTTCGTGATGACGAAGTCCTTGACCTGTTCGAGGATCATCTCCTTGATGTCGCCGAGCTTGTCGACCAGCATCTGCCACAGTCCGGCGACGCCCTGGGTGCGGAGCAGCGAGAAGATCTCGACGCCCTTCTCGACGGCACCCATGGCCTTCTCGCCGATCTGGCGGACGAGCCGGTTGCGGATGTTGGTCCAGGTCAGGCCGAACAGCGAGGCGAGCAGTTTGACGATGCCCATCAGGTCGAACTTGTCGGGCAGTTCGACACCGGCCTCGGCGAGCGCGCCGAAGAGCCAGCTCATCAAGCCCTTGCGCAGGTGGTCGAGGATGTTGTCCTTGAACTTGAGGATGCCGCCCTTCACCCCGGCGATGAGGTTGTCGAGGAAGCCGATCGGGTTCTTGATGATGTCTCCGACGACCCCGGCCGCGCGGGCGAGGACGTTCTTGAGCATCGCGGCGAGTTCGCGGATGGTGTTGATGACGGCCTTGATCGCGCCGATGGCCTTGTCGACCAGGCCCTTGTTCTCCGCCTGTAGTGCTTCGATCCGCTCGTCGAGGCCCTTGCGGGCTTCGGTGTACTTCGTGGCGAGGGCGTCGACCATCGCCTCCTGCTTGGCGTCGACGTCGCTCTCGAGCTGGGCGAACTTGTCGCCGATCTCCTTCGACGCCTCGGAGCCGACCTTCTGCAGGTCGGCGGGCAGGCTCTTGACGTAGGTGGCGATCTCGATGCGGCCTGCCGCGATCCGTTGCTTGGCCTTGGTCAGGTCGCCGCCGACGATGTCGGCGACCCGGGTGATGACGCCGTTCATCTGCTTGAGGTAGAGCTCCCGGCCGGCCGCGTAGAACTCGTTGACCTTGTCGGGCATCCCGAACAGCTTGTCCTTGGCCCAGCGCAGCCCGCCCAGCCAGCCGCCGTAGCGGTCCTTCTTGTAGGCGCGCATCTTCGCGTCGACGAAAGCCTCGAACGCCTGACGAGCCGCGGCCTCCCCCTCGGTGAAGGCTTTGTCGACCTTGGGGTCGAGCCCGTCGAGGATCGCCTTCACGTCCTTCTCGGTCGCGGCGAAGATCCCCTGGATCTTCGTGGTGACCTCGGCGCGCTTGGCTTCGTCCTTGGTCTTCGTGGCGCCCTTCGCGGCGACCAGCGCGGCCAGCGCGGCCCCCTTGCTGGACTGCATCCCGGCGACCCCGGCGGTGGCCTGCGCCGAGGCGTCGGCCTTGTGCTGGGTGACGACCTGCTGCTCCTGCTGCCGGAACTGCGCAGGTGCGGTCTGAGCGTGAGCAGCGGCGGCCTGCTTGTCGGCCAGCGCCCCCTGGAACTGCGGCTCGTTGGACTGCGCCAGTTGCTGCTCGGTGACCTCGCCTTGGGCCATCTCCTGGTTCGCCTCGGCGGGGCCGGCGGCCAGGTTGGTCTGCTCGGGCGGTGCGGGCTTGGGCGCCGCGCCTGCCGCGGCCACCGCCGGGGCCGCGCCGGGTTGTTCGGCGGCCAGCGGCGTGACCGGTTTCGCGACGGCCTTCGACTGGTCCGGCGGGGCGTCGGTGGCAGTCTCGATGTCGCGCGCCTGCCCCTCCTTCCCGGTCGTCACCAGGCCCTTGACCTCGCCCTTGACCTCCCCGGCCTTGCCGGACTGCTTGTACTCGTCGGCCTCCTCGAGCGTCTTGGGCGACTTCGCCTCGATCGCGGCCTTCACCGCGGCGATGAATGCTTGTCTGTCGAACGCTCCGGGCTGCTGGGCATCCATCGTGTCGACCTTGGCGGCCTTGGCCTGCCCGGCCAGGTCGTCGGCCGGAGGGAGTGCCGCGTCCTGGGCCTCCTTCGCCTTCGACGCCGCAGCCGGGTGCGCCCGTTTCGCCGCCGCAATGCCTTTCACCGCGTTGGTGACGTGGGTGAACGCCGGATCACCCGTCGGCCGGACACCGGGCGGGGGCACCGGAGGCGCGAGCAACTTGTCGGGCGACGACGCGGCCGGTGTCGTGACGGCCACCGCAGAATCTGCGGCGACGGGCGCGGCGAGGGACGCCGCAGCTGCGCCGGGCGCCGGTCCGCTCTTCCGGGCGGCGCCGGTGCCCCCACCCGTGCTCCGCTTGGCCGGTGCAGCCGCCTTGGCTGCCGGGCTGACCGCGGGTACCGGTTTCGGGGGAGCCACCGGCTTCGCCGCCGGCACCGCATCCGGCCCGAACCCCGTCCGGACGACCGCGAGCGCCGACGCCGGTGGCTTCTGGGCTGCGCCGTCCAGGTCGACCGGCACCCCGGCGGTCTTCGCCGCCTGCAACCCCTTCTCGACGGTCTCGATCACCGGTTCGTCTCGGCGCACCTCACGCAGAGCCGCATCGATGTCGCTCACGGACGCAGCACCTGAAGAGCGCATTCGCCCCGCCAGCAACGCGCTCACCGCCGCGTTGCCCGCACTGCGCTGCAACGCCAGAAGACCGGGCGGAACCGCGGCGGCACGACCCGATCCGCCGCCCGCCTTCCGCCTGCCCTCGACCAGAGCGTCGTCGCGCTGTGTCGATGAGGCGTTTGGCGTCTCCCGCGCCCCGCCCATCCGTCGAGCCTGACCGAGCGGCGGCCGCCGGAGTACCGCCCCGGACGCGACCTTCCGGGCACCGCGGGTTGCCCGAAGGGGCAGCCGGGTGGCCCAACCAGGCACTGGTCACCCGTTACGGGGACCCGAGAGGTACCGCTGTTGCCCTAACCTTTGAGGACTGTCTCGTGCACGGGTCAGGAGCGGGCTGATGCATGTCGTCACGATCTCCGCCACCTACGGCGCCGGGGGCGCGCTCGTCGGCCCCGAGGTCGCGGATCGCCTGGGCGTGCCCTTCGTGGACCGGGCGGTCCCCGTGGCCGTGGCGAACGACCTCGGCATCACCCTCGACGACGCGCTGTCCCGCGACGAGCAGTGCGGAGGGTGGCTCTCGCGCCTGCTGACGGCGACGGCTCCACTCTCCGCCGAGTGGATGATCGGGCCCGACCACCCGCGGACGGCGCTCCTGCCCGACTCGGCCATCCTCCGCTGCACCGAGGGAGTGATCCGGAAGACCGTCGCGGGGGAGGGCGGGGTCATCCTGGGCCGGGCCGCGGCGATCGTGCTGCGCGACCACCCCGGTGCCTTCCACGTCCGGCTCGACGGCGACCCGGACCGTCGCGTGCGGCAGGCCATGACCCTGCAGGGGCTGACCGAGCGCGACGCGCGCGACGCCATGGCCCGCAACGACAAGGCCCGCACCACCTACGTCCGGCACTTCTACGGCGCCGACCCGGCGAGCCCGCAGCACTACGACCTGGTGATCGACAGCACCCGGGTGCCGCTGAAGGCGTGCGCCGAGCTCATCGTCGCGGCCGTGGAGGCGTGCGGCGACTGACCGATGGCGTCCGCCGCTACCGGCACGCCTCCATCGCGGCGGCGAACACCGCCCCGCGTTCGCGGTAGTCGCGGAAGCGCCCGAAGCTCGGGGCGGCGGGCGACAGGAGCACGACACCGTCCGGGCGAGCCCACTCGAATCCCGCCCGGACCGCGTCCGGAAGGTCGGGGCAGTCCTGGGTGCTGACGGCCGGGCCCGGGGAGGCGGCCTCGATCATCGCGCGGATGTGCGGGCCGTTGTCCGGAACCGCGAGGACCCGCACCGGCGCCGTCCGCGACCGCAATCCCTCGCCGAGGGGGCGGTAGTCGATCCCGCGGTCCTGGCCGCCGACGATCAGCGCGACCCGCTGGTCCGGGAACGCCTCGACCGCGGCGAGCGTCGGCAGCACGTTGGTCGACAGGCCGTCGTCGACGAAGGTCACCCCGGACACCTCGCCGACGACCTGGAGTCGGCTCTCCAGACCGGCGTATCCCGCGGCCGCGCGCTCGAGGGCCTCCGGGTCGTCCGCGCCGGGGACACCGAGGTCCTCGAGGACGGCGCGCGCCATGAGCGCGTTGCGTCGGTTGTGGACGCCGCGCAGGTTCAGCGGCCGCAGCCAGCGCGCGTCCGGTTCGTCGGTCGCGTGCACCCAGCGCACGCGCGGCCCGAGCAGGTGGCGGCGCTCGCGGATCAGCTCGCTGTCGCCGTTCGCGACCGTGAGGTCGGCGCCGGGCCGCGTGCACAGCGAGAGCTTGTCGCGGTAGTAGTTCTCGGGATCGCCGCCGTGCCACGGGAGGTGGTCCGGGTTCAACGACGTCACGGCGGTGACCGGCGGCGTCACCGGGACGTCGACCGCCTGGTAGCTCGACACCTCGACGATCCAGTAGTCGACGTCCTGTTCGACCTCCGGGTCGAACGGCGGCACGCCGATGTTCCCGGCCACCAGGCAACGGTGGCCGAGCCCGCGCACCAGGTGCCCGGCGATCGCGGTGGTGGTGCTCTTGCCCTTGGTGCCGGTGATACAGGCGACGCGGCCGAGGTCGGCGTCGGCGAGCCAGAGGCCGAGACCGCCCACGACCCGGACGCCCGCTCCTACCAGCTTCTCGACCACCGGCGCGTAGCGGGAGATCCCCGGCGTCTTGATCACCACGTCGCAGCCGAGCAGCGCGTCGAGCCCGCCGTCGGCCGTGGGGAGCACCGCGGGGTCGGGGAGCGCGTCGTCGACCAGCACCGGCTCGATCCCGCGCACGCGGCAGGCGCGCAGGCTCGCCTCGCCCTCGCGGCCCAGCCCGAGGATCCCGACCCGGCGGCCGGGCAGGTCAGACCAGGAGAGTGTCGGGGGCATACCGCTCCGGGACGTGGTGGGCGGACAGCGGCCTGAGCAGGTCGTCCGGCGGCGGATCCGCGGAGCCGGCCGACTCGGCGACCAGCGTCGCGAGCACCGCGTTGCCCTGTCGGTCCGCGCGGTCCGCAGCCAGGCGCGCCGCGACGCGGCTCTCGACCTCGTCGCCGACGCACTCCCACGGCTTCGCGTCGGGGGTCAGCGCGAGCAGCTTGCGGAACGTCTCGAGCAGGCCCGGGTTCGCCAGCGGTTCGGCGCCGCGGAACACCCGGCGCAGGACCTCCTCCGGGACGAACGGCGCGAGGATCAGGTCGATGAAGCTGCACTTGTCACAGTGCCCGCACCAGTGGTCGAGCCGCAGCGACCGGTCGATGTGGAAGGCGCGGTTGCAGCTGCGGAAGTGGTCGAGGTACTCCGGGTGCTCGGCGAACCGGCCCGCGATCCAGAGCTCGCTGAACGGCCGCAGCAGCGAGAAGTACTCCGGCCGGCCGCCGAGAGCCTCGGCGACGACTCCCCGGAACGCGGCCTCGAACTCCTCGCTCTTGGAGTACTGGTGGTTGATCGCCCGGCCGTCGACGACCAGCGTCGCCGACGAGGCGGACCACTCGTTCGACATGACCACCGCGTCGCGGCCCTCCAGCACGGCGGCGACGAGGGCGATCGCGGAGATGATCCCGGTGACCGGCACGTGCCCGTTGAGGAAGCCCAGCTCGCGCGAGCGCAGCACCTGCTCGTCGATGAGCCGCTCGGCCCGCACCACCGGCAGCCCGGTGACGGCTGCGGGCTCCTCGATCGCCGCGAACCGGTCGCCCGGCCGGTTGACCACGAACAGCGCCGGGGCGTCGACGTTCGGCCGCAGGAGCTCGACGGTGACGATCGAGTCGATGCCACCGCCGAACGGGATCAGCGGGCGGCCCGGCGCGGGGTCGTAGGCGGTCGGCGCGGTGCGCACCAGCTCCGGCCCGACGATCTGCAGGTCCGTGAGGTCCAGGCCGTTGCGGTGGGCGAACTCGCCGAGACCGTCGAGGTGATAGCCGCGCAGGAAGGCCCGTTCGGTCGCCGTCACCGCGGTCGAGCCGAGGTCGATCACGGGCGGGGCGCCCGCCTTGTAGTACGAGACGCCCGCGAGCAGGAACAGCAGCCGCGCGGCCTCCGCGACCGCCGGGTGTGTCCAGTCGCCCCCGCCAGGGAAAGTGATCTCCTCACGGAAGTCGCGGTCGTCGAGGCGGTAGTGGCAGACGACCCGGTTCCGCTCGGGATCGAGGTCGAACCCGACGTAGGTGAACACCTCGCCCCGTCGGCGGTCGTCGAGGGGCTGGGAGGTGCTGACGTCGGTGGTCATCACCGTCCAGTCTAGGGAGCGCCGGCGTCGCCCCCGCGGCCGACCGACGCCAGCGCGGCGAGGGCCTCGTCGGGCACCGCCGGGTCGCCCACCGCGGAGATCGCCCGGACGATCTCCTGGCGGGCGGCGTCGTCGGGCGGGTCGTTCCCGGCACGGATCCGCGCGCCCGCGGCGCTGACGGCGTCGGCGAGGTCCTCCACGCGGGCGGCGACGGGTGTCCAGGCCACAGCGTCGGGCCCGGCAGGTGGGGGATCGGCGAGCCGCTGCTGAAGGGCGTTGCGCCAGGTGTGGGCCCGGCGGTAGGCCTCGTCGCGGGCACCCGCGAGCCGCGGATCGTCGGGCAGGCGGAGCTCGAGGTCGGCGTAGGCGGCGACGGCCGCGGCGACCTGCGCCGTCCGCCGGGCCGGGTCCGGCTCCCCGTGCCGCGGCCAGACGAGGTAGCCGAGCACCAGCACGACGAGGCAGCCCAGCGCGGTGTCGCCGAGCCGGATCCACGGTTCGACCCGCGCCGGGTCGGCCAGGGCGGAGGCGACGAGCGCCGACGTCGTGATCCCGACGACGGACAGGCCGTAGAGCCGGGGACTGGCAAGCACGGCGCACCCCAGCGCCAGCGCGCCGACCGTGATCAGCACCCAGGCCGAGGTGGTCAGCGAGAGGGTGCACGCCATCAGCAGCACCCCGGCCACCGTCCCGAGTGCCCGGTGGACGAACCGGGCGAACACCGACCCGTACTCGGGGCGGAGCACGGTCGCGACGGTGAGCGGGATCCAGTAGGCGTGCTCGGTGGAGTGCAGCAGGGACGCCACGAGGGTGGCGACGCCGACGCAGATCGCCAGCCGCGCGCCGACGAGCAGGGCGTCCCGGTCGCGGACCCGGACCCACGGGATCATCGGATCGCACTGCGCGGGCGGCCGTCGGTCCGTGGTGGGCGTCTCCCGGCCGTCACGCACCTCCTCCGCGAGCCGGTCGAGGTCGGCAGCGTCCGACGCGTCGTCCGGCACGTGCGACGCCACCCGCAGCGCGGTCGCCTCGGCCACCGTCCACAGCCGGTCGATCTCCCCGGTCCCGGGCTGTCGGATCCGGTAGCCGAGCACGGCCTCGCGGGCACTTGCCGACGCACGGGCCAATCGCGCACGGACGCCGGTGTCGCCGGCCGGGGCGCGGACGAGAGCCGCCGCGGCAGCGAACACCTCGGCCAGCGCCGCCCGCTGGTAGCGCCGCGGGTGGTGCAGCGCGCCGACCAGGCCGGCCGCGAGCACGAGACCGGATCCGAGCAGGTACCACAGGGGCGGTTCCCACCAGGGCATCCCGAGACGGGAGAACTGCGTGAACGCCAGCCCGATCACGCCCATCATCCCGAAGGCGGTGCTCGCCGGCCCGATCGCACCGATCGCCCCGCACAGGCCGGCGACGACCGTCGCGACCGCGACCACCCAGGCCGTCGACGTGGGCAGGACCGCACCGATCGTCATCCCGATGATCGCGCCGGCGGCTTGCGCGCCGACCAACGCGACGCGGACCCGGTAGTGCCGGCCGGTCACGAACACCGCGGCGCAGGCCACTCCGAAGTAGGTGAGGCCTGCCTCGACCGGTCGTCCGGCCACGGTCCCCACACCGAGGACGAGTACCGCGACGACGATCGCGCCGACCGCGGGCCGCACGGCCCACGGCTGCGCGGCCGGGCGCAGCAGGACCGGCAGGTGACGTGCCACGGGCGCGCCTCCTCGTCGATCGACAGGCCGTGCATCCTCGAACCGTCATGCCGATGGTGGCAGGACGACCCCGAATCCCCTGATCGCCAGCTTGAGCAGCACCGGCCCCGGCGCGAGCAGGTCGGTGATCCGCGTGGCGCTGAGTCTCTCCAACTCCGCGAGCCGGGCGGCGTAGATTGCCGCACCGGCCTTGCGAGCCTGCTGCAGCTCGATCGTGTTGTGCCAGACCTTCCTCCGCGCCTCGCGGAGGAACCGCCTCGACGCCCAGCGGTTCAGCGGGGCGAGGATCCGGTCGAGGAAGCTCCGGGACGACTGCCGCGCGAACTCGCCGTCCTCGGCCGCGACCTGCGCCGCCAGCACGCCGTCGATCCGCTCGTGGTCACGTCGCCGGCGGGCGAGGAGCGTCGGGTCGGCGAAGTCGTCGTCGGAGATCACGGCGAGGAGGGCCTGCGGCAGGTCGTGGTTGACGTGCGCATTGATGCCGAGGAGGACGTGCTGCAGCGGATGCAGTGAGCCTGGGGCGTCGAACGCGTGGCGCCAGGGCCGCGGAACGCCGCCGGTCCCGTCGAGATCCGCGTCCAGGGCGGCGAGGTACAGACCGCCGAAGGCGACGTCCCACGCCTCGACCCATCGCGCGTCTTCGAACACCCCGGCCTCGACCGCTGCGCCTACGGCGGCAGTGGTCCGCCGGTAGGTCCGGAGGAATTCGCGCCGCGACCCCGACTCTGTGGGCAACCGGTCGAGCCGGGCTGTCATGGCCGCCAGCACCGACGTGATCGAGCCCGAATCGCGATCCAGTGTCACAAGACGGGTTTACCCCACCTCTATAGGAGGGTGCGTCCGGCGCGGTCGGGGTGTGGGCCTCATCGTCGCCCGTCCGATTCCGGAGCAGCGTAGGCAGCCGCAGCAGCACCGTCACGATTTGCTCGGAGGAGGGTCCCATGTTCACCTCGCTCACGCCCCACCCGGTCATCCCGCCGGGCACCCCCGAGGGCGGCTGGGCCCGCCTCTGGCACCAGCTCGGCCCGGGCAGCCGGAAGCGGTACGCGGACGCCCGCCTCGAGGCGGAGCGGGTGGCGGCGCTGCGCTACGACTGGCAGGAGGCCTGCCACCACGCCGGGCTGGGGCTCACGGTCTACACACCGAGCGGTGTCACGGTCTCGGTGCCGCGGATCGAACGCGCCGACTTCGGGCCCCCGGTGTCCTTCACCGTGCGCCTGCGGCCGGGCCAGCGGGCCTCGGACATCAGGGCGGCGGAACGGAAGCTGGCCGCTGCCCTCGGCGTCACCGGGCTGCGTGTCTCCCAGCGCGCGCCGGGCTGGGCGGACGTCCTGGTGCTCGGGCCCGACGTCGGTCTCGGCCACGGCGACGGCGGTTTCCGGGATGGCGGTCCCGACCGGCCGCGGATGCCCGAGCTCCGGGTGGCGTGACCACCCGACGGCTCTTCGCAGGGGCGGTCGCCCCCTCACAGGGGCGATCACCCCTGCGACGAGGACGCGGAGTCTGCGCGGAGGCGGAGGATCAGGCGGGCCGGCGGCCGTCGTTCCCGGCGGGGGCGCCGGCGCCGTGGGCGAACGAGGCTGTTTCCGGGCCGCGGACCGGTCCGGTCTGCTTCTGCAGCCGCGGGAGGATCCGGTGCAGGTCGTCGAGGAGGAGATCGGCGAGGTCGTGGGAGAAGCCGTTGCGCACCACGATCCGCAGCGCGGCGATGTCCTCGCGGTTCTTCGGCAACGTGTAGGCGGGCACCAGCCAACCCTCCTCGCGCAGTGCGGCCGAGACGTCGAACACCGAGAAGGGCACGTCCGGCGCGGTGGTGAAGGCGAACACCGGCAGTTCGGACCCGTCGGTCAGCAGCCGGAACGCTCCGGTCGAGGCGATCCGGTGCGCGAGTGACGTCGCCACGTCCCGGCAGGTCTGCTGCACGCGCCGGAACCCGTCGCGGCCCAGGCGCAGGAAGTTGTAGTACTGGGCGATGACCTGGCTGCCCGGGCGGGAGAAGTTCAGGGCGAACGTGGGCATGTCACCGCCCAGGTAGTTGACCCGGAAGACGAGGTCTTCCGGCAGCGCGGCGGCGTCGCGCCACAGCGCCCAGCCCACTCCCGGGTAGACCAGCCCGTACTTGTGCCCGGACGTATTGATCGACGCCACCCGCGGCAGACGGAAGTCCCAGGTCAGATCCGGGTCGCAGAACGGCGCGATCATCGCGCCGGACGCCCCGTCGACGTGCACGGGAACGTCGACGCCGGTGCGTGCCGCCAGGTCGTCGAGCGCGGCGCAGATCTCGGCGACGGGTTCGTAGCTGCCGTCGAAGGTCGAGCCCAGGATCGCGACGACGCCGATGGTGTTCTCGTCGCAGGCGGCGACGGCCTCGGCCGCTCCCAGGTGCAGCCGGTCGCCCTCCATCGGGATCAGGCGGGGCTCCACCTCGAAGAAGTTGGCGAACTTGTCCCAGCAGATCTGCACGTTCACGCCCATGACCAGGTCGGGCCGGTCCGTGGAGCGACCGGCGGCCCGGCGGGCGTGCTGCCAGCGGCGTTTGAGGGCCAGCCCGGCGAGCATGCACGCCTCGCTCGACCCGGTGGTCGAGCAGCCGACCGCGGTGGCCGGGTCCGGGGCGTTCCACAGGTCGGCGAGCATCCGGACGCAGCGCTGCTCCAGGTCCGCGGTACGCGGGTACTCGTCCTTGTCGATCATGTTCTTGTCGAACGACTCCGCCATGAGCAGGCGGGCCTGCGGCTCGGCCCAGGTCGTCACGAACGTCGCCAGGTTCAGCCGGGCGTTGCCGTCGAGCATCAGCTCGTCGTGCACGACCTGGTACGCGACGTCCGGGTGCACCCCCTCCGGAGGCAGCGTGAACCGCGGCACCCGCACGGGCTCCTGCGCGAACACCGGGTTCACCCCGACCTCGGACCGCTGGTCCCGGGCTTCCGACGGTGGCTGCGCGATGGGCACGAACCGACCGTAGCCTCAGGTGATCTCCACCGGAACAACTTCCGAGGCGCGGCTCAGCGGGCGCGGAGCAACGCCGCGTACAGCGTGAGGCCGGGGCCGAACGCCAGCACCACGGCGTACGCGCCGGCGCCCGGCCGACCTGCCGACCGCAGCGCGTCGAGCACCAGCAGCACCGTCGCGGACGAGCAGTTGCCCCGCTCGGCCAGCACCCGGCGCGACGCGTCCAGCGCGTCGGAGGGCAGGTCGAGGTGCTCGGCGACCGTGTCGAGGATGCGGGGACCGCCGGGATGGACGGCCCAGGCGTCCACATCGGACGTCTGCAGACCGTGGCGGGAGAGCAGCCGGGTCACCGCGGGTGCCACGTGCCTGCCCAGCACCGCGGGCACTCCGGCGGAGAGCTCCATCCGGAAACCGAGATCGGTGATGTCCCACGTCATGTGGTCCGCCGTGCCCGGATCGGTGACGGCGGCGACGTCGACGAGTTCCAGCCCGGCGCCCCGCCCGGGCTCCACGACCACGGCCGCCGCGGCGTCGCCGAACAGGGCGTGGGCGACGACCTGGCCTGTGTCGTCGGTGGGCGGCTGCGCGTGCAGGGACGTCAGTTCCAGGCACAGCAGCACGGCAGGCCGACCCCGCGCGGTCGCGTAGTCGCCGACCGCCCCCAGGGCGGGCACGGCCGCGTAGCAGCCCATGTGGCCGACGACGAGCCGCTGCACGTCGGCCGCCATGCCCAGCGCGGCCGCGGTCCGGATGTCGATCCCGGGAGTCGCGTATCCGGTGCACGACGCGACGGCGAACATGCCGACGTCGTCGGCCGCGAGTCCGGCGTCGGCCAGCGCGGCGGCGACCGCCTCCTTGCCCAGCGGCAGCGCCTCGGTGACGTAGCGGCGCATCCGTCGCCCGGTCGACCACTGCGACACGTCCTCGACCAGCGGATTCACCGCGAGGTGGCGCTGCTGCACCCCCGCTCCCCGGAACAGCCGTTCGTGCAGGGGACCACCGCCGCAATGCTGCGCGTAGAAGCCGTTCCACATCTCGGCCTGCCCGACCCGCTGGTCCGGAACGGCCGATGCGATTCCCGTGACGCGACTCACCGGCGGCGCCCGACGGCCTGGAACAGCACCGCCGTGGTGGGCGCCTGCACCATCCGGACCACGCCGCGGCGCGTTCGCAACCACCGCAGCAGATCCCGCACGGACGGGCGGATACCCCGCAGGCGGAGGTCGACGCCGTGCCGGGCGCACTCCCGCACGAGCGCAGCGCGGTCGACGAACAGGGCGGGGTCGTGGATCCCCGGCGGCGGACCACCCGGCAGCCGTTCGGCGAGCGTGACGGCGATCAGGCGGGCGAGCGCGGTCGCGGCCAGCGTGTCGATCACCAGCAGGCCGCCGGGCCGCAGCAGGCGGCAGGCCTCGCCGACCGTGGCCGCAAGGTCGGGCACGTGTTCGAGGATCTCCCCGGCCGCCACGACGTCGGCGCAGCCGTCGGCCAGCGGGACGGCCGCGACGTCGCCCCGGACCGCCAGCACCCCGTGCTGCGCGGCCTGGCCCAGCGCGGAACTGGTGACGTCCACACCGACGTGCCGGTACCCCTTGCCGCTCAGGTGCGGGGCCATCAACCCGGCGCCACAGCCCAGGTCGACGAGAACCGCGCCGTCGCGCGTCGCCGGCGGCACGAGCGCCGCTCGCGCCTCCGCGATCCAGTGCAGCATCGCGAACACGCCGTCCGGACGCCACCAGTCGGCGGCGAGATCGTCGTACTGGGCAGGGTCGTTGCGCGCCCGGCGGGCCGGGGTCGCCCGAGTGGACTGTGCAAGGGGCACGGTCCCAGGCTGCCATGCTGACGGCCATGCGGCCCGTCGCACGCAGTGCCCTCGCTCTGGCAGCGGCCTGTCACCCGGAGCCGACGATGGCCGTCACGGCGATGGCGACCGCGCTGGCCGCCACCACGGGCCGCGACGCGGTGGGCGTACTGCTCGTCGCCGCCGCGGTGCTCACCGGGCAGCTGTCGATCGGCTGGCTCAACGACCACCTGGACGCCGACCGCGACGTGCTCGTGGCCCGTCGCGACAAACCGGTCGCGACCGGCGCGATCTCGCGGGAGGCGGTCCGGGCGGCGGCGGTCGTCGCGGCGGTGCTCTGCGTCCCGCTCTCGCTGGCGTCCGGGCTGCTCGCCGGGGTTCTGCACCTGGTCGCCGTGGCGGCGGGCTGGGCCTACGACCTCGGCGTCAAGGCGACGTGGGGCTCGGTGGTGCCCTACGTCGTGTGCTTCGGGCTGCTCCCGGTGTTCGTCGTGCTCGGCGCTCCGGGGACGCCGACGCCGCCATGGTGGCTGCCGGTCGCGGGCGGGCTGCTCGGCGCCGGCGCACACTTCGCCAACGTCCTGCCCGACCTCGACGACGACGCGACCACCGGTGTGCGCGGGCTGCCGCACCGTCTGGGGGCGCGGGTCTCCCGGGTGGTGGCCGCCGTGCTGCTGCTGGCGGCGTCCGCGGTGCTCGCCTTCGGGGTACCGGTGCCGCCGGTCCTGGCCGCGGCGGCACCGGTTCTGGCCGCGGTCGTCCTCGCGGCCGGGTTCGTCGCGGGCCGCCGGCCCGGCTCGCGCGCGCCGTTCCGGGCCGTCATGGTCGTCGCGCTGATCGACGTCGCGCTGCTGGTGGCCGCCGGTCCGGCCATGGTGGGCTCAACCTCGTAGGTAGTCGCCGGCGATCGCGGCGAGGACCCGCGGCCGGGCGGTCCCCGAGGCCAGGCCCACGTCGACGATCGCGTCGAAGACGCGGCGGTCGCGCCCGGCCGCGGCGACGGCGGCGTCGACGAACCGGCCGTGCGGCATGAGCCGCGCCAGCGCGCCGACATGGCGGTGGTGGCGGCCGAGCCGGCGGCGCAGCGACGTCCGGTACCGGGCGCCGGGGGCACCGCCGTGAGCGCTCGCGTTCGCGGCCAGCACGCCCGACAGCAGGGCGTAGTAGATGCCCTCCCCGGTCAACGGGTTGACCAGGCCGGCGGCGTCGCCGACGAGCAGCACCCGGCCGTCGGGCTGGAAGCGCGGGCCGGTGGACAGCGGCAGGTGGTGGCCGCGCACGGTGCCCGGCTCGAACTCCTGGTCCGGGAACTCCTCGGCCAGCCGCTGCAGGAGCTCACGCCTCGAGAACCCGCAGCCGCGGTCGAAGACCCCGTAGCCGAGATTCGCCCGGCCGTCGGGGAGCGGGAACGACCAGGCGTAGGCCAGCGGCGCCCGCCGGGCGAACGCGATCACCAGGGCGTCCTGGTCGACCGCAGCACCGGTGGTGTATCCGCGGATGGCGACGGCCGTCGTGGCGTCGGGCGCCGGTGGCGGCGCCAGTGCCCGGCGCACCACCGAGTTCGCCCCGTCCGCCCCGACGACGACGCGGGCCGCGATCTCGCCGTCGAGGACGACGCGGTCGGGGAGTTGCTGCACCCGCCGGACGCGGTGCCGGCGGAGCTCCGCACCGCGGGCGACGGCCGCGTCGACGATCGCGGCGTCGAGGACGGTGCGCGGGATGACGCGGTGCGGCCGGGCGCAGTCGGCGGCGACCGTGCGTCCGCCGGGCGAGCGCACCTGCAGCCGGGACAGCGGACGACCGATATCCGTCAGGTCGACGCCGAGCGCGTCGAGCAGGTCCAGCGCGGGTGCGGCGACGCCGTCGCCGCAGGTCTTGTCGCGGGGAAAGGCCGCGGCATCCAGCAGCACCACCCGTGCCTCGGGGCGCACGTGCAGCACCCGCAGCGCGGTCGCGGCGCCCGCCGGACCGGCACCGACGATCGCGACGTCGGCGAGCCCGTCCACGCGCTCATCATCACCCGGCTCCCGCGGCGGCGCGCGTCCGTCCGCGGCCTCGACGAGACTGGCCGCGTGCGCCGCGTACCCGTGCTCGTCGTGGGAGCGGGGCCCACCGGACTCACGGTCGCCGCTCTGCTCGCCCAGCACGGCGTCGCCGCGACGGTCGTCGACCGCCAGACCGGCCCCTCCGGGCTGCCGCGGGCCGTGCACCTCGACGGCGAGTCGGTGCGCATCCTGCAGCGGATCGGCGTGCACGAGGAGTTCGCGGCGATCAGCAGACCCGCCGCCGGACTGCGCCTGCTCGACGCCCGTCTGCGCCCGTTCGCGGAGTTCCGTCGCGACCGCGCCGCGGGCCGCAACGGTCATCCCGAGGCCAATCTGTTCGACCAGCCCGACCTCGAGGTTCTGCTGCGCCGCAACCTCGCCCGCCGGGCCGTGACCCTCCGGAACGGAGTCGCCGTCACCGCCCTGACTCCGGACGGCGACGGAGCGCGGGTCGCGCTCCGCGACCTCCGGACCGGAGAGCAGGAGCACCTGCGCGCTGACGTGGTGCTCGGCTGCGACGGCGCACACAGCACGGTGCGCGACGTCGTCGGCGCCGTACTGCGGGACCTGCGCTTCACCGAGCGGTGGCTGGTCGTCGACGCGCGCTGCTGTCGCCCGCTCGACCGGTGGGGCGGCGTCGACCAGGTCTGTTCGCCCCGCCGCGCGGCGACGTTCATGCACCTGACCGGCGACCGCTACCGCTGGGAGTTCCGGCTGAGGGACGGCGAGAGGGGCGACGACCTGGCTCGCGACCTCGTCGAGCTGACCGCACCGTGGCTGGGCGACGTGCCGTCCCACGACTGGGAGGTGGTGCGCTGCGCGGAGTACGTCTTCCAGGCCCGCGTCGCGGACCGGTGGCGGCGCGGGCGGGTGCTCCTGCTGGGCGACGCGGCGCACCTGACACCGCCGTTCGTCGGCCAGGGCCTCGGCGCCGGGCTGCGCGACGCGCACAACCTCGCGTGGAAGCTCGCCGCGGTGCTGCACGGCACCGCGGGGGACAGCCTGCTCGACACCTATCAGACCGAACGGGCGCCGCAGGCCGAGGCGACGATCCGGGTCGCGATCCGCGCCGGCCGGGCCATGACCGGCGGACAGGACGTCGTCGCCGCGCTGCGCCGCCCCGTCGCCGCGGCGCTGCTCCGCCTCCCGGGTGCCGAGGCGCGCGCCCTCCGCGGTACCGCGCTGCGCTACCCGGCCGGGCCCTACGTGGACCATCGCGCGCACCGGCACGCGTTGCCGGGCACCCTGTGTCCCCAACCGTCCGTCCGACTCGACGGCGCCGTCCATCGGCTCGACGACGTGCTCGGCGGCGGCTTCGCGCTCCTCGTCGGGGGTCCGGTCGACGCCGGTCTGCGGGAGCGGGCGCGGGCGCTCGGCGCGGTCACCGTCCGGTTGGCCTCGTCCGCCGCCGCGCCCGGCGACGTCGTCGTGTCCGACGACGGCACGCTGCGCGCCTGGCTGCAGCGGGGCCGCGCCACGGCGGCCCTGCTGCGCCCGGACCGGGTGGTCGTCGCGGTCACCGACGCGAGGAGTACCGGGTCCCCGGCACCCTCGGTCAGGCGAAGAGTTCGTTGACCTTCACCTGGTCGTAGTAGCCGACGACCTCACGGATGTGGTCGTCGGCGACCCGGATCACCCAGCAGTACTGCAGCGTGTAGTCCGTCCCGTTCCGGCCGACCCCGCCGACTCCCCGGAACTCGACGACGGCCCACTCCCCGTCGGCGAGGATGCGCACCACGTCGGCCCTCGGCCAGGTGGACAGGTGGTCGTCGAGCGGGCGCCAGACGTTGTCGATGTAGCTCTGCTTGCCGCGGAAGGTCCCGGACACCGGCGAGTGGCCGGTGGCGGTCCACACCAGGTCGTCGGAGAGGGCGTCGAGGAAGACGCCTCCGTCGAAGCCGGTGGCCTCCAGGCGGGCGAACCAGTCGGTGAGGAAATGGCGGGTCTGCTCGGTCACTGAGGAGGACGCGGACGACGAAGGGGACGACATGGGTGCTCTCTTTCCGTGAGGTGACTGTTCAGGCCGCTTCTGCACGGCGTGTCGGCAGGTGCAGCAGGACGAGGGTGACGAGCGCGAGCACGCAGTTGCGGAACGCGGGGTCGAGGCCGTTCCAGGCCGTCGACCGCCACATCTGGAACCACTCTCCGCCGACGACGATGAAGCCGCCGAAGAACAGCACGAGGATCATCAGCAGCCCGATCGTCGAAGCGGACCGGGCCGTCGGCCGGGCGGTGTCGCGCTCGCGGATCCACAGGACGACGGCCGCGCCGAGGACGAGCGCCGTCGCCGCCTCCCAGAGGATCACCCCGACGTAGGCGGTGGTCTGCAGGCCCGGGTCGGTGATCGCCCGCCACATGACCCGGGGATCCAGACCGGACCCCGGCGCAGCACCGAAGTTGGTGGTGTCCATCGCCAGCACGTGCTGCACGAAGGCGGCGTTCGCGGCGTAGTCGGTGATGTTGCCGAACGCCACGAGCAGCACGTAGAGGCCGTTGAGCGCGACGAGCACCGCGCAGACGACCGGGAGCGTGCCCACGGCTCGGTATCGGGAGTACAGCGTCACGGTGCGCGGGTTCGTCACGAGCCGAACACTCCACCGCGGGGCTCCAACCGCGCTCCAACGTGCAGGTCGACGCGATGGAGCGCTACTGCTCCAGCCCGAGCCGGCGCGCGGCCGCCACCGCCTCGCCGCGCGACCGGGCGCCGAGCTTGCCGAGGATCGCCGACACGTGGTGGTCCGCCGTCTTCCGCGAGATCACCAGTCGCGCCGCGATGTCGGCGTTGCTCAGACCCTCGGTGAGCAGGGTCAGCACGTCGAGCTGACGGCCCGTGAGACCGCCGAGGTTGGCCCGGGTGGCGGGTGAGCGACCGCGGGGGAGACCGGTCACCCCGAGCTCGCGCAGCCGCCCGCGCATCCGCGCGGCGACCACCCGGGCGTCCAGGTCGTCGAGCAGCGGGAGCGCGGCGAGCAGGGCGTCCGACGACCCGTCGTCCCAGCGTGCGAGGGCCTGTTCGTAGGGCTGTTCCTCGATCGCCGGCACAGGCTCCTGTGCTGGGACGGACCGGTGGGCGTCGGCCATGCCGGCCCCGGCGAGGCGTCGTACCCACCGGCGCAGCTGGTTCCCGGCCGGACCGGGCAGATCGGCCAGGGTGGAGAGATGTCCGTCGAGCCGGGGATCCGCCCGCCGGGTGATCCACGCCTGTTCGGCGAGTGCCGCGGTGGCCGGGGCGAGCACGCCGGGCAGCCCGAGCTTCCTCGCCAGCCGCCACAGCTCGTCGAGGTGCGGGTTCTCCACGGGCGCGTCGCGGCGGGCGGCGAGGAGCCCGAGCACGAGGTGCGACCACAGCCGGCCCAGCGGGATGTCGCCGGCCGCCAGCACCGCGAGGGCGGCCTGCTCGGCCTCGGGCCAGCGGCCCTGGAGCAGCCGGAGGCGGGCCTGGACCGCCCGCTGCCACATGGTGCAGATCGGGATGTCCCGCTGCTCGCTGAAGCGCAGGGCGTCGGCGAGGATGCTGTCCGCCTGCGCGAAGCGCCCCTGCTCGACCTCGTGATGCGCGAGGTTGCTCATGGGCACGGTGACCAGTTCGTCGCGTCGCAGGCGCAGTCCGGAATCCCGGGCCGCGAACAGGTCGGACCGCGCCTCCTGGGCTCCGCCGCCGCCCAACCGGATCAGTGCCACGCCGATCGACGCGGCGGTGTGCAGGGCGGGATCACCCAGCTCGTGAGCGATGCGCTGCGCGTCGTGGCCCGCCTGCAGGCCCTTCGTCTCGTCACCGCGGCCCGCGGCCAGGTAGGCGCGGTTGGCGAGCGCGTAGCCGAGCGCACGAGGCTCGCCCGCGTCGGACAGGATCGAGATCGCCGCCTCGTCCTGGCGCTCGGCCGCCCGGCGGTCCGCGGCGTACCACTCGAACAGGGAGAGAGCTCGGTGGCCGTCGCCGACCGCAACGACGTCCCCGAGTCCACGACGCAGCTCCAGAGCCTGCGTACGGGCGGCGATCGCGGCGTCGAGGCGGTCGGTCAGGTAGAGCTCCTCGGCCAGGAACTCGAGGGCGGCGGCGCGAGCGGCGGGATCGTCCTGCCCGATGTGCTGCAGCGCGAGCTCGTAGAACGCCACGGCCTCGCGGTGCGCGCCCGAGCGCGCGGCTTCCACCGCCGCGGCAGGGGCGTACCGCAGGATGCGCGCGACGTCCGCGGCCGCCGACGCGTGGTGGGCGAGCACGCTGGCGTCGCCCCCGACTGCCTCGAGCGCCTCGATCATCGCGGCATGTAGGTCCGGTTCCGCACCTGCCGGCACCGCACCCAGCACGGCGAGGCGTGCGATCTCGTGCCGGAACACCACACTGCGTTCGCGGCGGTCGAGCAGTCCGGTGGCTTCGAGCGCCTCGACGGTCCCGGGCGCGACGGCCAGGGCCGCGAGCAGCGCGCCGGTGACGCCCTCGGGTGCGCACGACAGCAGCTCCAGCGTCCGCCGCTCGGCCGGTGCGAGCGCCGCCGTCCGGGCCACGACCGCGTCGCGCACGGTCTCCGGCAGCGGGGAGTCCGGCTGGGCGAGGATCTGGCTGACGAAGAACGGGTTGCCCGCCGTCCGGGCGTGGATGCCTGCGGGGTCGAGACCGTGCTCGCCGACCAGCTCGGCGACCGCCCCGCGGCTCAGCGGGGTGAGCTGCAACCGCCGCGCGTCGGGCGTGGTGACGAGATCACCGAGCACGGCGCGCAACGGGTGTGCGGGCCCGACGGTCTCCCGGTACGACAGCACGAGGAGCAGCGGCAGCGCACCGATGCGGCGGCCCAGGAACCGCACGAGGTCCAGCGTCGCCTCGTCGCCCCAGTGGAGATCCTCGACGACGAACACCCGCGGCCGGCTCCGCAATGCGTCGAGGGCGGCGCCGAAGATCTCGTGCTGGGCGGTCGCCTCCTGCAGCACCGCGGCGACGGCGGGACCGAGGTCCGTGGCGACGTCGCGGAGCGGGCCGAGCGGACGCGGAGTGCTGAGGGAGTCGCACATGCCCCACAGCACCGGTACCGGAGCCTGCTCCGCGAGCGCCCGCAGCAGGACGGTCTTGCCGATGCCGGCCTCCCCGGTCACCAGCACCACCGAACCGCGGCCCTCGGCGGCGCGGCCGGCACGGTCGCACAGGACTGCCAGAGGAAGGTCGCGCTCCAGCAGGCGCACGCGGCGAAGTCTAGGACGCAGCGATGTCCGGGAACAGGGCAAGCAGGACCGCAGCGGTACCGGACGGGTCCGTGAGCCGGATCGGATTCCTCAACGCAGGCAGGCGCAACCGCGATCCATCGAGCGCGCGAGCGTCGCCGCGCAGAATCGCGTGGCGATCACATCGTGTGAGTCGACCAGATGGACGCAGGCCGGGCACGTGGCTGCGCCTACCTGCTCATGATCTGAAGTCTGCGCGTGCATTACCGGGGCGGCGTTGTTGGTGATCATCATTACCCGTCCTCCGGACGACGTGTCGTCCGGATTGGACCTACTCGGGGACGACGCGGGCTCGATAGCCCGTGCACCAGATACTCCCGACTGCTGTGACACTACGCGCCGACCACCTTGCCGGCCGGGCGGGGCGGCCTCACGCCAGCCGCTTGCCATCCTGCGGGATGGTGGTAGGCTGGTTGCAGATGGGGAAGAGGTGACGGCATGGCTGAGGTCGACAAGAGCGAGAAGATCACCATCAACATCGGGCTGGTCGACCTGGGCCAGATCGATCTGCTGGTCGACGAGGGGTTCTACGCCAACCGCACCGACTTCATCCGCACCGCGATCCGGCGTCAGCTCGACAGCCGGGCGGCGGCGGTGAACGACACCGTGGAGCGGCGGGCGTTGACGTTGGGCACCCAGCACCTGGGCCGCGCCGATCTCGAGGAGTTGCGCGAGGCCGGGCGGCGGATCGAGCTGCGCGTGCTCGGCTTGGCCACGATCGCCGAGGACGTCAGCCCGGAGTTGGCGTTGGCGACGATCGCATCGGTCGAGGTCCTGGGCGCGTTTAGGGCGTCGCGGGCGGTCAAGACCGCGCTCGCCCCCCGCACCATCTGAACCACCCCCTCTGAACCACCGCCCCATCTGAAATTTCTGCACGGCTCGGCCGACCGGCCGGCGCCGCGATGACACCTGCGCGTGTCACCTCTGCCCAGGAAGGGCTTTTCTCATGGACGACAACCAGACCACTGGCA